>JANOBV010000328.1:0-31214 GCA_031411835.1 Bacteroidota bacterium
CTAATTGTCCAACACTCAAACTTTCATTATGACTGACCTTCGCATATTTTGTTGCAAGTCTTGGTAACATTAGATTAGCAAAAATATTATCATTTGCCAATGGAATAATTCTATTTGGTGCCGGCCAAAAACCATCAGAGCTCAATCCTACTTCCGGTGTCCATGCAAAAACTTTGGGTTTAGATGTTTGCTCGCCATACATCCAATCGTCTGAATTTCCATTCACAACATAATTTACAGTTTGGTTTGGAGTACCGACATTATAATTATTTTCCGTCGTAATTGCATTTCCATATATAGAATACTGGACAGAATCAACAGGGAAAAGATTTGGGATATAACCAAAAGGTTGTACTAAATGATTTCCGTATGTATGATAGTTCAATGCAAACTTGAAATTATGTGCAATCGTAAAATTACTGATTGCTTGAGTTTCCGGTTCTGAAAATGGTGTTGTTCCTCTATACGTTTCTCCATCTGTATTTGGTGCAGATCCGGTATCATCAAATCCCCAGAAGTGATCGTAGTTTCTATTTAAGTCAACACCAAATTGTCCATCAAGATTATCGCGTCTGTTCTTGCGCCACAATCCGCCGCCATTCGGATCTGTCATTTGATTGTACATGTATCCATCAGGATTCAAACACGGAACAAAAAACATTTCTGTATTGTCTACCAATGCACGTATCGTTGCGTCGGTCGAATAATTTTCCAGCAAGTACCACATGTAATAAATTAGTTGCGATAATGATTCTGCTTCACGAGCATGATGAACTGCTGTATATAAAATCTCCGTTTCTGTTTCATCAACATTTGCATTGTCAGAAATTTTTACGAAGTAAATCGGATTGCCTTCTATCGATGTAGTCGGATCAATTTGTTGTTTCACTGTAATTAGATTCGGATACAACAGTGCCATTGAATCAAGAATGTTAAGCATTTGATCGTATGAAAAATATCCGCCCATTTCACCTAGATAAAAATGTGATGGTGTTGTGTAGGTCGACGGAACAGAATTACAAGCAACAGAAGCTGTTCTTTCTACTGAAGGTTCTGATTGCTGTGCACGCTCGCGATAAAATTTCTTTACATCATCAATTAATGTTTCAGTACGAAATCCTGCTTGCTGAATTTTCGCAACTTCGTTTTCGCTAAAGTCTGAAACAAACCAAACTCCTTTTCTGAAATCTCCTTCTAATAGATCTACTCCAAGCTTTGCAAGTTGCGACGGCTGCTTTCCATCAAACCAGATCTTTACTTTACTGTATTTTGATTGTTGTGCGAATGAAATGCCTGCTATCAATATAAACAGGATGGATGTAATGATTTTCTTCATAATTGAGTGTGGATCCTTCGTGGTCCGTATGCAAGATAAGGATTTGTCTTTTATAATTCCTCTTTGATTTTTGTTTCCTAGTAAAAAAACATTAAAACATGGAGTTCATAGAGGTCATTGTTTCAATTTAAACACAGAGGCTCGCTGATAATTTGAGCGCCACAAACTTTTTGCCCTATATGTTTAAATCAAACCCGCGATCTCCTTTTTCTCTATGTTAAAAAAGGATTTTAAATTCCGTGGTCTCATTGTGTTCTTTGTGTTCTCAGTGTTTTATTTCTCACAGAAACAATTTCTTCAATTCCGTAGCCTCCGCAGGTTTCATTTTTCCTGCTAAGATCAACGACAACTGCCGACGACGAAGAGCACTGTCATACCGTTGCTTCTCTTCTTCTGATTCTGCAACTAAAGCAGGAACGTTGATAGGATTCCCTAACTGATCAACAGCAACGAACGTATAGATTGCTTCATTGCATTTTATTTTTGCTCCGGTATTATTATTCTCTACCCACACATCAATAAAAACTTCCATCGACGAACTAAAAGCACGTGAAACTTTTGCATGCAACGTTACAACTTCTCCAAGTTTGATTGGCTGATTGAAACTTACATTGTTTACACTCGCAGTCACAACTATTCTTCCGCAATGTCTGTGAGCCGAGATAGCTGCTGCTATATCCATCCAATGCAATAGTCGTCCACCCATTAAATTACCTAGCGTATTGGTATCATTCGGTAAAACTAATTCTGTATTTATTGTAAGTGAGTCTTGTGGACTTTTCGACTTTAATGACATTTTCTTAATTATTAAAAAAGAGCGTAATTGATTACGCTCTTCTGATTATTTTATTCGTTTCAGATTTACATCGCCTATCGGACTAACAATGAGCGGAACTTTTTCAATCGTTACACTACTTGTGTCCAAACCAAAAGCTCTTTCTTCTGATAATGAAACTCGTTTGAAGAAGAAATAAAAATCAAGAATGATCTTTTCATAGAATGGTAGTTCATTTTCAAAGCTCAAGAATTTCTCCATCACAACAAAACGGAAGTCACCGATCAAATTCTTTCTTCCTAAAGATTCATATCGTGATGTAATATCGACTTCGAAATTTTTTACCATGTCTTCAACAACTTTTCTGAACATGAGGTTGATCCTCGGCTCCACACGGAAACCTAATCGGAAATCAATACGAATAATATTTCCTTTGATCAATTCGATCACTTTGTAATCCATCGTGTATGGCTCATCCATTACATCTACGTGAACAAACCAATACATGTCTGCACGCTTAGGTTGCTTTTGTAAAATAGAATAAATGACCTTGGCCTCTATTTCATCTGACATATTCGCACTCGTCAAATAAACTAAATGTGTTGCATATTTTGGAATAGAAAAGTCGTGACTTAAATCACGAAGTAAATTCAAGTAGTCTTTCAACTTTACAAATTCCACGAATCTGTTTCTGATCTTCCTCGCTGCATACCATCCCCACATTTGGAAGATCAAAGCGCTTGCTATCATCAACGTCAACCAGCCTCCATGTGGAAACTTGTCAAGATTTGCTACAAGGAATGAAAGCTCAACGGTAAGGAAAAGTAACATGAGGAAAATGATGAAATAGATTGATACACGACGCAAATACAAATAATACATCAACAGTGTAGTTGTACATAACATGGTCATAATGATTGCAAGACCATAAGCTGCTTCCATCCCACTCGACTCTCTAAAAAATAATGTGATGCCAATACATCCTGCAAGTAAAACCCAATTTACAGATGGAACATAAAGTTGTCCGCGCATGTCTGTCGGATAAACGACTCTGACCTTTGGCCAAAAATTCAGTCGAATCGCTTCGTTGATCAATGTAAATGAACCGCTGATCAATGCTTGCGATGCAACGATTGCAGCTGCAGTTGCAATTACAATTCCCGGAATAAGAAACCATTCAGGCATCATTTCGAAGAATGGATTCTTCTCTTTCAACAACGATCCTTCTCTTTCCAAAAGCCATGCTGCTTGTCCGAAGTAATTTAAAAGCAACGCTGTTTTTACAAAGACCCAAGTAATACGGATGTTCTTTCTTCCACAATGCCCTAGATCGCTATAGAGAGCCTCCGCTCCAGTTGTACAAAGGAAGACGGCACCGAGTAACCAGAATCCTCCCGGGTATTGTGTAATGAGATGTATGGCGTAGTATGGGTTAATCGCTTTCAATACATATGGATGCGCTGCCATATTGTAAACTCCAAGTACTCCTATTGTAGAAAACCATACAAGCATTACCGGACCGAAAAAGTTCCCGACGAATTTTGTTCCGAATTGTTGTATGAAAAATAGTGCAGTTAAAATTGCAATGACGATCGGTACAGTAGGAATCTCCGGATTATAAATTCGTAAACCTTCAATGGCGGAGGCAATTGAAATTGGCGGAGTAATAATTCCATCTGCTAACAATGCAGAACCACCTATGATTGCCGGCCATATCAACCACCGAACTTTTGTACGACGGATCAATGCATAGAGAGAAAATATACCGCCTTCACCTTTGTTGTCTGCTCGTAAAGTGAGCATTACATACTTGAAAGTAGTTTGAATAGTTAGTGTCCAGAAGATACAAGAGATTCCACCTAAAACAACTTCAGGATTGATCGGCTGTTTACCGACGATGGCTTTCATAACGTACAATGGCGATGTACCGATGTCTCCGTAAATGATTCCAAGTGTGATCAGCAACATTGCTGCTGATACTTTATGTTCGTTATGCTTACTCAAGCAAAAGTTTATTGGGCGAGCAAAAGTAAAAAGATTTTTAAAGGAATGGTTGGTTTGAGAAAGATATGTTTTCTTTTCGTAATTCGTTGATCGTAATTCGTGAATCGTGAATCGAATCTCGGGGAAATTCAATTGCTTGTTTCTAATCAATTGAAAATCTACTGAAGCAAATACGCCATGATTCGAATTACAAATTACGATTCACAAATCTCGAAAAACAAGTTGCGAAAATCCATACCTTCGCATTCAAATGCAAGCAAATTACGATGTCATAGTTGTTGGTGCCGGACATGCCGGTTGCGAGGCTGCTGCTGCTGCTGCGAATATGGGTTCAAAAGTACTTTTGATAACCATGAATATGCAGACAATAGCGCAGATGTCTTGCAATCCCGCTATGGGAGGAATAGCTAAGGGTCAGATTGTTAGGGAAATAGACGCTATGGGTGGCTATAGCGGTATTGTATCTGATGTTTCTATGATCCAATTTCGCATGCTAAATCGCTCGAAAGGCCAAGCGATGTGGAGCCCACGGACGCAAAATGATCGAATGGTCTTTGCGACGGAATGGCGAAATATGCTCGAACAAACTCCTAATGTGGATTTTTGGCAAGACATGGTTAACTCATTGATAATCAATGATGGACGTATTGCCGGTGTTCGAACCGGAATGGGAATTGAGTTTGGAGCCAAATCTGTTGTACTAACAAATGGTACCTTTCTCAATGGTATCATACACATCGGAGAAAAGAACTTTGGTGGTGGAAGAACCGGCGAAAAGGCTGCCACAGGAATCACTGAACAATTGGTTTCAATTGGTTTTCAGAGTGGTAGGATGAAAACGGGTACTCCGCCTCGTATCGATGGTCGCTCACTCGACTATTCGAAAATGGAAGTACAGGATGGCGATGCTATTCCGGGACGTTTTTCCTTCCTAGGTACACCAATACCTGAGAATCAGCGGTGTTGCTGGATAACCTATACAAATGACGATGTTCATAATATCCTGAAAGAAGGTTTCGAGAAATCACCGATGTTCACCGGACGAATTCAAGGAATTGGTCCACGATATTGCCCATCTATTGAAGATAAAATTAATCGTTTTGCAGATAAAGAACGTCACCAGCTTTTTGTTGAACCTGAAGGATGGAATACAGTAGAGATCTATTTGAATGGATTCTCTACTTCCCTACCTGAAGATGTCCAAGCTCGTGCGTTGAAAATGATTCCAGGTTTCGAAAAAGCGAAAATGTTCCGGCCGGGTTATGCTATTGAATACGACTATTTTCCTCCGCAGCAACTTGGACTTACTCTTGAAACGAAGCTAGTAAAGAATCTATTCTTTGCCGGTCAGATCAATGGAACCACAGGCTATGAAGAAGCGGCTTGTCAGGGTTTAATGGCCGGAATAAATGCTCACTTAAATATCAACGATAAAGATCCTTTCATCTTAAAACGCTCAGATGCCTACATTGGCGTATTGATCGATGACCTTGTAACAAAAGGCACCGATGAGCCTTACAGGATGTTTACGTCGCGTGCTGAATTCCGAACTCTACTGCGTCAAGATAATGCTGATGTTCGCCTAACGCCACTTAGCAATGCCTTAGGACTTGCTTCCGACGATCGTTTAGCTCGTGTGGAAAAGAAAGTATCCTATTGCAACGAACTTGTCGATTTTATAAAGAACTACTCTGTTTCTCCTGAAGAAGTGAATGAAATGATGGTTGAAGCCGGAACCGACGAATTACGCCAAAAGGTGAAGCTTTCCGGTGTCCTTCTACGCCCACAACTTACTATGGAACTTATTGCTTCTGCAGTTAAGCCGCTTAGCGACTATATAAACTCTATTCCTGAATCATTCAGAGCCGATGCAATTGAACAAGCCGAAATTTCTATGAAATACGAAGGTTATATTGGTAAAGAGAATGAAATTGTCAATAAATTCAGCAAAATGGAGGAGATCTTCTTGAAAGAGGATTTTAATTACCATGCACTATCATCTCTTTCAATGGAAGCACGAATTAAGCTTTCTGCAATTAAACCTAGTACTCTAGGACAAGCATCTAGAATCAGTGGTATTTCACCGTCTGACATCTCTGTATTAATGGTATTCCTTAGCCGATAGTCATAGTAATAGTCATCGTCATCGTCAAAAGAAAATAGACTTGTCGAGCTATAATGTTTCACGTGGAACAATTTACCTTTTCCACTCAATTTGAGAATCCCGATTAATTATGCAAAACTTAACTAATTGCCCACTTTGCGGTGGAGAATCCGCCAAAAAGATAATGGACTGCATTGATTACACTGTTTCACGTGAAACGTTCTCAATCGTAGAATGCGCTAAGTGCAATTTTAAGTACACTAATCCACGACCGAACGAAAAGGAAATTGGAAGATATTACGAAAGCGAAGAATATGTAAGCCACAGTAATAGTAAAAAAGGACTCATCAATACAATCTACCACTGGGTAAGAAACTATTCTCTCAGAAAAAAAATAGAGCTTTTAAATATACATGCAAAAAAAGGTAATCTGCTCGATATTGGCTGTGGAACAGGAGAGTTTCTAGCTGCAGGTGTGGCAAACGGTTGGAAAGGACAAGGAATTGAACCAAATGAAAAAGCACGAAATCAAGCCATATCAAACCACAAATTAAATGTCCTTCCACAAGAAGGTATCGGCAGTCTTACCAAAGAAACGTATGATGTTATTTCAATGTGGCATGTTTTAGAACATGTCCATACCTTGACCGAAAGAGTGGGAGAGATCTATTCACTTCTAAAGCCAGGCGGAAAGGCAATAATTGCTGTTCCAAATTGTGCTTCTTTTGATGCATCGGTTTATGGGAACACATGGGCGGCATATGATGTACCTCGACATCTTTATCATTTCACTCCTGAAACAATGAAGATGCTTTTCAGTAATCATAAAATGAAATTTGTACAGTCATATCCTATGAAATTCGACAGCTTTTATGTTTCAATGCTAACGGAGAAAAATGTGCACAAACAAAATAGATTAATTCCAGCGTTCATGAATGGCTTTAAGTCAAACTTAAAAGCAAAAAATGACGCTGAAAAATTTTCGAGCGTCATTTACGTGTTTGTTAAGTAGTAAAAAATCTATTTGTACATAGAGTAGGATAAGCTACGCTATGATCATTGCATTATTGCGTCTATCCTTTCATCCATGTAAATTTAAAAGTAGAACCTTCACCAAATTTTGAAGTAACGATCACTTCTCCGCCTTGTTGTTCAACTATCTTCTTCACGATGGTCAATCCAATTCCTGTACTTTCAACTTTATCTTTAGGAACTAACGTTTGGAAAATTCCAAAGATCTTAACTTGATGCTCTTCTTTAATACCAATTCCGTTATCAATAACTAAAAACTCGAAGTGAGTAGGAAAGTCCTGAAACTCAACTTTGATCACCGCATTATCTTTGTTATTGTGCTTGATGCTGTTAGAGATGAGATTTTGAAAAACCTCATGAAGCTTAATTCTTTCTGCAGTTACTTCAGGCAAATTGTCTGAAACCTCAAAACGAACATGAGAAGGAGGGCTCAACAAGTCTATTATACTGTTAACCAATTCTTTAGTTGAAAATGTTTCCTTTGTATCAGTCACATTACCCATTCTGCTATAATGCAAGATCCCATCGATCAACCCTTGTAATCGTCCGGTACGGCTTTTCATCATATTGATAATATCAACCGCTTCCTGACGTGGATTCTCGCCAATCTCTTCTTCTAGGAAAGATGCCAGACTTGCAAGACCTCTCAAAGGCGCTTTAAGGTCGTGTGAGACCACGTAAACAAATTCATCGAGTTGTTTATTCGTACGTTGTAATTTGTCGTTAGCGGCCTTTAATTCCTTCTGCTGAAGAAACAATCTTTCGAAGACATTGACTTTAGCAAGAACAATATTATAATCGAGTGGCTTGTGCAAATAATCTACAGCGCCTTCTTCATATCCTTGAATGGTAAATTTTTCATCCTTACTCAGTGCAGTCACGAAAATGATCGAAATATCTTTCGTACGAGAATTCTCTTTTAGCAATCGTGCTACTTCGAATCCATCCATGTCGGGCATTTGAACATCCAACAGAATAAGCGCAATCTCATCTTCCAAAGCAACCTTGAGTGCTTCGTTACCCGAGTTCGCTTTAATAATAGTTCTGTTTCCATTCTCAAGCATACTCTCGAGGGAAATCAGGTTTTCCGGTCGATCATCGACTAGAAGTATTTTAATTGGTTGCTGCATTAATCCACCTTCTTTAGTGTCTGTGGTTGCAGTAATGAGTGTTGACATATGGGTAATTGTGTGAAGTTCAATAATACTATATTTACGAGCTAGAATTGTTCTTTTTCAGGGCAAACCTTACACTTAAATAACTTTGCGATAAATTTTACTTGTCTGATCAATACAAGAAAAAATATTTTTCATGCCGATCGTTTCTGAAACTCCTGTGGCGAAATAACCATAATTACGAATGGAACCTGCAACTTTATCAATTACTAATTCCTGATATTCCTCAGTAAAATAGAAGAGTACGTTTCGGCACAATACCAAATTGAATTCTCCTTCCATTTTATCTTTTAACAAATCATTTTTAAAGAAATGTACTTTACTCTTCAAATCATCTGTCATCACTAACTTATTATCTTTTATAGAATAGTATTTCCCGAAATGCAATCGCCCACCGGACTTCGCATAGTTAACTGTGTATTCTCTAATTCTCGTCGGGTGATAAATTCCACGTTCTGCTACAGCAAGTGAATCTGAATTAATATCGGTTGCATAAATTGTTGATTGATCAAGCATACCATATTCTTGAAGCATTATTGCTAATGAATAAACTTCTTCCCCTGTTGCACATCCTGCCACCCAAATTTTAATATTTGAAAACGTAGAGAGATAGGGGAGAACCTGGTTTCTTAATGTCATGAAGAAATGCGGATCTCTGAAAACTTCTGTATAACGAACCGTTACCCCTTCCAATAGTTTCATGTGAAACCGGCTATCATTTTTCAATTTGTATTTCAATTCAAAGGTAGATCCTATCATTTCTGATTCCATAAAATTCATCAATCGATGATTTATCGAATCTGAATAGGGGGTGAGATCAAAATCTGAATATTCGTTGATCGTTTCTAAATATTCATTAAATAAAATTGAATTCGTTTTCATTTCTTAAGTTTTTAGAATTAATCTCTATACAGCCAAACACGCATCATGGAAAATAAATTCTCCATGTTCACCGGCTTTGAAATATAATCGGATGCACCACATTGAATACATTTTTCTTTATCGCCAACCATAGCCTTTGCCGTCAATGCAAGAATAGGAGTCGACTTGTATTTGGCAATTTGTCTGATGTGCTGTATTGCTTCAAATCCATCCATCTCAGGCATCATAATGTCCATTAAAATAATATCAACCTCACCATATTTTGCTAACTTCTCTAAAGCATCGCGCCCATTTGAAGCAGGAATTACTGTCATCTTTTGATTCTCCAACATATTCGTCAAGGCATAAATATTTCTCATATCATCATCAACAAGCAATACTTTTTTCCCGGCAAACATTTCATTCATATAACTAGGAATGATCGGTTTCTCTATCTCTTTAGTTTTGTCTATTGATGATAAGAAATGATCGGTTTCTTTCATCAGCTTATCTAAAGCTTCGCCATCTTTCGATACGATAGCATCTGATAAACCCTTCAATGTTTCGTTGTTCATCGAGTTAATGTCAGTCCCGGTGAACACAATCACAGGGATCAACATCGTGGCCGGCGTTTCTTTAATTGTCTTCAACAATGCGCAACCTTCTTCTGACCCATTTCCAAGATCCAAATCCAAAATGATACAATCAAAAGAAACTTTTCCTAATAAGTCATAAGCTTCTGCTACAGTCTTAGCAATGTGTACACCTGTATCTTGATAATGTGACGCTAAAAGATTTTTAACAATCTCTTGATGCAAACTCATGTCTTCAATGATCAATACATTTTTAATTGCATTGCTCAAGTTTTTATCTAAAGAAGAAAATGCATCATCCAAATCACGTTTATCGAGAGGTTTTCTCAAATAGGCAGTTGCTCCAATGTCTTTCGCATTTGGAATTCGATTGAATTCTGAAAGTACGTGCATTGGAATAGACGCAAAGTTTTTATTCGAACGAATTTTTTCGATAATAGAATTTGAAACTCCACCCGACAAATTTTCATCAATTATTATTGCTGAAGGATTATACATTTCTGTGTACTCCATAATTTCCGATTCCTCGATCGCCAAAATTGCTTTGTACTTCTTTTCATGGGCCATGTCCAGCAATACATTTGCATAAGTAATGTCGCTTTCGACGATCAACAATAGTTTATCTGTTTCACGAATGCAATCTCTATCATCCATCGGACGGAAATTCTTCTTCGATGATTTCTTTTCTATTTCATGTGAAACGTCTTCCGTTTCAGCTTGAAAATTTTCAGGTAGATAAACATAGAAAGTACTGCCTGCGCCTTGCTCACTGATCAGCTGCATTTCTCCTCCTAGCATTGAAACAAGCATTTTGCTAATAGATAATCCTAATCCCGTTCCCCCATATTTTCTGCTTGTACTTCCGTCAGCTTGCTGAAATGCTTCAAAGATCAATGCTTGCTTATCCTTAGGAATTCCAATTCCTGTATCGGTTACAGAAAACTCAATAATATCTTTTTGCCCACGTAAACTAGGATTAGAAAACAATGTAACTCTATCCGGACGCTTTATTTTAAGCGTGATCTTTCCATTAGCAGGAGTAAACTTGAATGCATTTGACAATAAATTCTTTATGATCTGTTCCAATCGAACTTTATCGGTAAAAATAGATTCCGGTAAATCGCTGTGATTCTCAATTTCAAAATCAATTTGCTTTTCATTTGCTACTTCCGTAAACAATGAACGAATGTCTCTTTTAATTTGTTCAACGCTCGATTGCTCAGGAATCAGTTCAATTTTTCCCGCTTCAATTTTTGAGAGGTCAAGAATGTCATTGATCAATAATAATAAATCGTTTCCTGATTTATGGATAACTCTTGCATACTCTGCTTGTTTATCCGTTAAATTCTTGTCCCTGTTTTCTGATAATAATTTCGCAAGGATCAGCACACTATTCAAAGGTGTCCGCAATTCATGCGACATGTTCGCAAGGAATTCCGATTTATATCTGTTGTTAAGTTCAAGCTCTTTTGCTTTGATGCTTATCGCTTCACGTGCTTGTTCAAGAATTTCATTCTTATGTTCCAATTCACGTGCTTTGATCTTCATTACAATATTTCCTTGTTTCAGTTCCTCTTCTGAAGCTTGCAACAATCTCGACTGATTAGAAAGTTCATCGTTGGTACGAAGCAATTCTTCTTCTTGCATTTTTAAACGCTCTGCTTGCTGACGCGTTTCTTCAAGAAGTCGCTTGGTAAGTGTATTAGATATTACCGATGAAATTGTTGATCCAATCGTTTCGCCAATACTCTTCACAAATCCGATTTCAAAGGATTGGAACATATTGAAACCGGCCAATTCAACGGCACCATAAACTTTGTCGTGGTGTTTCAAAGGAATGATCAACACATGTGAAGCAGGCATACTCCCTAATCCACTTCCTATAATTGTATATGAACTTGGTACATCCTGTAGATAAATTACTTCGCCATCTTTAATAGATTGTCCAACTAATCCTTCTCCATAATCCAACACATTTCTTGCCTTCACTTTCTCATGCATACCATAACTTCCATGGAGAATGATCTTGCTTTCTTTTCCTGCCGTTGCATCTTCTAATAAATACAGTCCACCATGAAATGCATTCAAGTATTTTACCATCGTAGAAATGATAGCATCCGATAATTTGCTAATGTCATCAGTATTTTCACGCAACACTTCGTTTATTTTTTCTGAACGCGACGAAACCCAGCTACGCTGACGATTGTCCTCATCGGCTCTTCGGAGGTTATTGCGCATTTGCATCAAAGCATTACCTAATTCATCGTGATCACTTAGCGGTTGATAATCAGTGCTGAGATTGCCTTCACCAATAGCGTGTGCAAAGTGTGTGGTCTTCTTTAAACTTAATGCAAGTGTTCCAACAGCTTCTGTAATTTGTCCAACAGCATTGGCTCTTGGTTTTACATTCAACTCCGGAATTTCACCACTCGCCATTTGAACAATAATATTTCGAAGCTTCATTGTTGGTACAATGATGTGATTGGACATATAAAATGCAGCTATCAAAATTACGATGACAATAAGAATGGCAATTCCTAATACACTCCACATCATTTTCCGTGAACTCGATAACATTTCCGTATGCATTAGATCTGCGCGAGCTCTCTTTTTTAAAATAAGCCTATTTAACTGACTAATAATTTTTGTACTCTGTGGTAAGATCTGATTTTCAACAATTCCTTCTGCTTGAAATTTCTTTACTGCATCTTCATAATCATCAAAGTTAACAAGCGTACGCATCAATTCAGTCTGCGCAACCATACATCTTTCAAATTCAGCAAAAACATATTTCATTGAATCAACATCTTCTTTCTCCTTCCAATTCGTCATCAAATTTAAAATGTCGCCTTTAAGAGAAGGATATTCCAATTCATGAATCATTCGAAGTTTGCCTTTGTCTTCTTTATTACTTTGAAGATATACCCAATTTGTTGAGTACATTTTCGACTTTGTGATCAATAAGTTCATGTTCTCCAAAGCCTGAAGTGAGGGAACATCTACAACCATGATCTTACTGGTTTCATCCTGATTTTTAGAAATGTTCATTGAACTGTAAATCGCATTGAAAACAGAAATACTGATCACAATGATAAATACAATGTAAATTTCAAAATCAATTTTATAGTTTTTATTCTTCATATCTTGTTTGATTAATGATGAACTTCCGTTGAAAGTTCAAGTAGCTTTGATGAAACTTTCATTCCATTACTTTTTATATTCGCTAGATTTATTTCAAATCGAATCTTATTATCCTGATTAAATAAATTTATTCCGGCTTGACGTGTTTTGCATTTGTCGTTTTCTGAAATTATCAAAATACCTTTTGCAGTTAGTTTTTTGATGATTTCAACAACTGATTTATGGTTTTCATTTGAAATAAAGATCATTTGATAACTATTCGCATTCTTTTCATCAAAGCGCTTGATCTCTACTTTTTGCCCTTCCGAAGAACGTTTTGCAGTAAGCATTATCAATGCATCATAAATTTCTGATTCGCCAACAACTCCGATCTGGAAAGTTTGCTTTGTATTTTCAATCGGCCACTCTACATACTTAATGAAATTCAACAAAAACATCGCCTTGATCGAGTACTCGTTACCTTCGGAACTTCCACCGGCACGAACACACGACGATACAAGGAAAATGCAGAGAAGCATTTTTCTTAACGTTTGCGATATTTTATTTCTTAGTTTCAACTATTCGTTGTTCTGTTATTTTCTATTTGAAAATGTATAATTCAATTTGATCTGAAACTCCCGTCCGGCACCCGGTAATGGAGCATGATCACTATTATATGGTTGTATAAACCAGACATCTTCATCGAATAGATTAAAAACTCCTACTTGAGCTGTCAGACCTTTTACCAAAAAATTATTTTTTGATAAATTAATGTTTGCATAAACAACATCGGGATGAACTTTAACTTCATTGTTCATACTACTTGAAACAGAATAACGCTTAGAGTAATATGAAAGTGTTGGACAAAGTGACACCATATTGCCTAGACTCCAACTACTAATAAAATTTATTTTATGTGCAGGAAAAGCAAGGTTTACATCTTCACCATTTTGTGGATTATACTCTTCAAGTTTAGGGTGGCCAGCTGTTGTATAGAATGCATAATTAATTGATGCAAACCATTTTTTTTCTTTCCATTTATATTCCAATTCAAAACCACTTGTACCGGTTCTGTCTTCGTTTACATAGTTCTCGGTTTCTAATATAGGATTGTAGAAATAAATAATTGGATGCTTGGTATTGACACTATAAATATTCATTGTCAAGTAAGACTTTTTACAAAGCTTAACCCCGGCTTCAAACTCAAGGACTGAAGTGTACTCCGGCTTAATCGACCAATTCAAATTAATATTCTCAATAGATGGTGCACGAAATCCAACACTATATAAAGCTTTCACGTGGAACTTCTCCCAGATCTTTGTAACACCAAGACGAGGAACGAATGAAGTACCGTAATACTTATTGTTAACAATTCGACTTCCCAGAGTAAGATTTGAATATTTCGTTTTAGCAATTGCCTGTATGTGTCCGCCATAATTATAATTTCTAAATGTTTCTCTTCCATCTGTAAATGTTGAATTTTCAAGGCGGTCTTTTGCCAGTAAATTATAATATTGGAAACCACCAATGATATTAATTTTCGAAGACGGGTCAATGCTATAATTTACATAGCCAAGATTCTTATTGCTGGTTACATCATATGGTTCAAAACTGTCGCCTGTTATACCGAAGTTATAATACCATGGATGCTCAAATTTAATTTTTACGCCCGGGGTAATTTTCCACTTACCAATATTGTAATCCACCTTCGCATTGATCGCTGAATTAGTGAAATGAATTCTGTATGCTTGTGAGTACACCATATCGTAACCATCTCGTTGCAATTGTTTATAGTCATCGTAAAAAGCAACAATGCTGAATTTTCCATAAGTATAATCGATTCTGTATTGTTCTGAATTCATTGATGATTGATTGATCATCGAATAAGAATTACCATAGTTATCTATGTAATCCCTATCACTACGAATAAACTTACTTTGATAAGTAGAAAAAGACAATCTAGAATTTGTCCACTTTTTTCCGAATGCAACTGATATTCCTTGTGATGCTGTAGCATCATTAAAAGAAGAATACTGAGTGTTTACTGCTACGCCATCTAAATCACTGTTAATCGTTACTACGTTGATTACAGCATACTCCGCATTCCCACCATAGATTGCTGAACCCGGTCCGCGAATAATTTCAATACGCTTGATCTGACTTATCGGATAATGCCCGCCAAATTGCAAAGTGGAATAAAGATCTTCATTCATCTCAAGTCCATCCCAAAGCATGAGCACTTTTCCTTCATGTCCCCAATTACCGCGAACACCAATTCCGACAACACCTTCCACATCGACACCAAAATCGAAACCGGGAATTAATTGCAATACTTGCATTAAATCCTTGGCTCCTGACTCTAATATCTCTTCAGCAGTAACAACTGTTACAATTCCCGGCGACTCCCTACCATTCATCGGAAGATCAGAAACCACGGAAACGTTGACATTCATCAACTGCTCCAACGACATGAAATAAAATGGTACGGAATCTTCTACAGCTTTTTCGTTCTCGGCAATTGCGCTTTTGAAGCAAAATAAGCACATCAACAAATAATATATTTTTCGCATGATAATTTCGGAAAACAGGCATTATCCCACTAATCCTAAAAAATTATACTCGCGTTTTCTGCTGATGTTTGCCCATAAACCAGGGACGTATTGATAAAACTTACAACTGTAAGAAAAGTGTTGATATTGCTGGTTTGCCAGGTTTCTTTTAAAGCCACGAATTCACGAATTAATTAATTATTTTTTTATTTGTGAATTCGTGGCTAAATAATATCGAAATCGAAACCAAAATTTACTGCTTCACCACAACAGATTTCCATTCGTGTTCAGCATTTGTGACTCGTACGAAATAGGCACCGGCAGCAAGTTGTGAAACATCTAATCTCCAGATCGAACCGGATTGATTGTGCTTTTCAATTTGCGTTATCAAAATTTGTCCAACGAGGTCAATGACCTGAATACTAATTTCACCCGGAACACTTCTGTCAGATTGAATAAAAATTTCATTGGTTGATGGATTCGGATAAACAATAAAACTTAACGGATCAATTAATTCGTCGACTCCAATAAGTGAAACCTGCGATGATGTTGATGTAGCTTGACAACCATTTGCATCTGTGATTTCAACAGAATATGGTCCTGAAAGTGTAGCAGTGTATTGTTGATTGTTTGCCCCTGAAATTGGAATGTTATTATAATACCATTGATATGCATTCGCTGATGTAGATGTCAAAACATTTCCGCTTTGTGTAAAGGATGGCTGAATTGGAAGAGACGAAACACTAATGAATGACGAAACAGTAAATGTATCTGCACCCGATGTGTTACTTGCAATCAATGTCACAGGATAAACTCCGGAAGTTGAATAACAAATATTGTTCGGAAATTCTGAAGTAGATGATGGCGGTGTTGCACCGGGAAATTGCCATAACCAATTTACTGCATTCAAAGATAGATCTACAAAAGAGATACAACTTCCACCACATAAGTTTGTATCGCTACTAACAAAGCTCGCTTGTGGTTTGGTATTACAATTCACCACATGAATTAATGCTAATTGAGTAGTTGTTCCTGTACATGATCCATTCGATACTGTAAGCGTTACTGAATAATCACCAAGTGTATTGTAACAAACCGATGAAAGGTTTCTCGCTAAAGATGTCGAAGGATTTCCTCCGCTGAATTGCCATTGCCAAGAAGTGTTAGTCCCGGCAGTTTGTTCTGTATATGCTATACATTCTCCCGGACAGATAGATGTTCGCGAAGCAGAAAAAGTAGGCTGAGGCGTACTTTTGAGGATGATCATATTTGTAGCATATTTCGAACTTGAACATCCTGCGGAAGATGTTGCTGTTAACAATACGCTATATGTCCCAGCTGTGGAATACAGATGCGTCGGTGAAGTTAGAGTAGAGGTAGAGCCATCACCAAAATTCCATGCATAGGTTGCGCCACCAGTTGTTGTATTATTAAAATTGACGGTGATACTATCGCAAGCACGAATTGTTGATGAAACAAAATTGACGGCAGGATTTGCATTTACTCTTACTGTGATCGTTGTATCATCTGAGCAATTTGCAGTTGATACATTCAAGTTCACATTGTAAATTCCGGGAGTTGAATAGAAGTGTGACGGCGAAACTGCTGCGGAAGAAAAGCTGTCACCAAAATCCCAATCGTATGAAGTTATTATTCCTCCGCTTATCGTTGACAAATTTGAAAAACGAACACTGTCATACAAACAAACATCTGCAGTACTGAAAGACGAAAGAGGCGAGGCATAAACATTGATCAATGCATTTTGTACAAGCGTATCGGCACAACTTCCTTGTGTTGCAATCAATGAAACTGTAAATGTTCCGGGAACAGCATACTGATGCACCGGACTAACAGCAGCAGTGAGTGGACTTCCGTCACCGAAATTCCAACTATAAATTGGAGAACCTGATGTTGCATTTGTAAATGTCACACTTTGATTTCCACAAAACGTTGTTGCGCTAGGAGTGAATGCAACAACAGGTCCGGCAGAGACTGTAATGGTGATTGTAGTGTCGTCTGTACAATGAGGGGTGATAATAGAAAGAAGAACATTGTAAGTTCCCGGTGTTGTGTAATAATGCGGAGCAGATATTTGTGATGAAAAATTTCCGTCACCATAATTCCATGTGTAATTTGAAATTGGTTCACCATTACCCGAAGACAAATTTGTAAAATGAACAGTATCACCAATGCAAACACTGGAAGTTGAAAAAGAACTAAGCGGTGCATTATAAATCGTAATGTAATTTGTCCTGATCAATGTATCGGCACATGTTCCTTGCGAAGCAATTAATGAAATTGAATATGATCCCGCAGTTGTGTAAGTGTGAGTAGGAGTGGCTGCTGATGACGTCGATGTGCCATCACCGAAATCCCATGTAAACGTAGGCGAACCTGTTGTTGTATTCGCAAATGATGCAGTAAGTGGTCCGCAATTTGAAAGTGTCGGCGTACTGAAATTTACAACCGGGCCGGGAGAAACGGTTACGGCAATTGTAGTGTCATCTACACAATGTGCAGTAATAATAGAAAGTAAAACGTTGTATGTTCCTGCCGCTGTATAATAATGCGATTGAGAAATTTGTGATGAGAAATTTCCATCACCATAGTTCCATGTATAATTTGTGATCGGCTCACCATTTCCGTTTGATAAATTTGTAAAGCGCACAGAATCGCCAATACAAACACTTGTTGTTGAGAACGAACTTAATGGTGAATTGTAAATTGTAATATAATTTGTTCGAACAAGTGTGTCAATACATGAACCTTGCGAAGCAATAAGCGAAACAGAATATGTTCCTGATGTTGTGTATGTATGAGTTGGATTAGCTGCAGAAGATGTTGCTGTTCCATCGCCAAAGTTCCAAGTGTACGTTGGAGAACCCGATGTTGTATTCACAAAAGATGCAGCAAGCGAACCGCAACCGCTTAATGATGTTGTACTGAAATTCGCAATCGGCCCGGGAGAAACGGTTACAGAAATTGTTGTATCATCTGAGCAATTTGCTGTTGTTGCTGTAAGCGTAACATTGTAGGTTCCTGCTAGTGCATATAAATGTGCGCCTGTTGTTGTTGAAGAATTTCCGTCACCATAATTCCACGTGACACCGGTTAGTGGGTCACCATTACCTACTGATAAATTTGTAAAACGTACAGAGTCGCCTAAACAAACAGATGCGGTAGAGAATGAACTAGTTGGCCTGTTGTAAACTGTAATGTAATTTGTTCTGATCAATGTGTCGGCACATGTGCCTTGCGTTGCTATGAGTGTTACAGTATAAGTACCTGTCGAATTATATGTGTGCGATGGATTGCTTGTACTGCTCAGTGAGCTTCCATCACCAAAATTCCAACTGTAGACCGGAGTGCTCGTTGTTGTATTGGTAAAATTTGTAGTAAGGCTTCCACAACCGGTTAAGGAGGAGGATGAAAAATTAACAACCGGTCCGGGCGAAACGTTAACTGTGATTGTTGTATCATCCGGACAACCATTTGCAAGAACAGTTAAATACACATTGTATGAACCTGCTGTTGAATACAAATGACTTTGATTGTTTCCTGTTGCCGTAGTAACAATTGTTCCATCATCGAAATCCCAAGTATAAGAAGTAATTGTTCCCGTTGATGCATTTGTAAATCGAATACTATCTCCTAAACAAACTGATGCAACACTACTGAATGATGCTAACGGAGAAACACCGACTTGAATATAACTCGTTCTTATCAGCGTGTCTTTACATGTTCCACTAGTTGCAATTAATGTTACCGTGTATGAGCCGGAAGTAGAATAAACATGTGTCGGTGCAGTTGTCGTTGAAAGCGGACTGCCATCGCCGAAGTTCCATGAATATGTTGGCGAACCGGTTGTTGTATTTGTAAACGCAACTGACATTGGCGCACAGCCTGTAGTTGTTGTTGTAGCAAAATTTACTACGGGGGCAGGACTAATCGTAATTGCTATTGTTGTATCGTCAGAACAAGATGCTGACGATGCAGTAAGAACCACATTGAAAGTAGAAGCACTTAAATACGTATGCGTCGGATTAGTACTTGTTGATGGCGCAGATGCATCTCCGAAATTCCATGAGTAACCGGAAATAGTTGTACCGTTGGGTAATGATGAGTTCGTAAAAGCTGCGACATCTCCAAGGCAAACAGGAGTTGGCGAAGAGAATGATGCAATCGGACTTGCATTCACAGTAACATAATTCGTTTGTGTAGATGTTGCTGTACATCCTGAATTAGAAGCTGTAAGAATCACGGTATAAGTTCCGGATGAATTGTAAATGTGTGATGGTGCTGAAGTCGACGATGTTGGACTACCATCTCCGAAGTTCCATGAGTATGTTGAAGCGCCCGATGTTGTATTGCTAAATGCAACATTCAATGGAGCACATCCTGTTACAACAGGAGCAGAGAAATTTACTGAAGGCGTAGAAAGAACAGATACAGATTGTGTTGTGCTAGCAGTACATCCTGAATTATCTGTAACTGTTAAAGTAACGTTGTATGAGTTAGCTGCAGAATAAGTATAGTTAGGATTTTGTGATGCAGATGTTCCTGAACCATCACCAAAATCCCAGTTCCAACTAGAAATAGATCCTGATGAAGCTGTTCCTGTTCCTGTAAAAACTGTTGCACTTCCAGAACATACTTGTGTTGCTGCAATTGAGGCTGTAACTGTTGATACTTGAACTTGAACAGGAAAACGCGAAGCCCCCGGACAAGCAGAAACGTAATATGTAATTTGGCCTGATGTAAGTACAGGTGTTGCAAATGAAGTACCTGTTCCAACTTGTGTTCCACCTACTGCTTGAGTGTACCATGCAAACGTTGTTCCTGATGGAACTATTCCTGTAGTTGAAAAAGTAAGAGTAGTTGATGTGCCGGGACAGATGTAAACAGTAGAAGTTATAATGTGAAATGTATTCGGAGACTCTGAAGGCATGCCGGCACCACCTTTCGTAGCACCATTTGGAGTGAACTCTGAAAGGCCGTTTGAATTTGTTGTTCCATTCGTTCCTCCATTCGCATTTCGTGTGATCACAGCTGTTGATGCCGCAATGTATCCACCGCCACCGCCACCACCAGGACCTTCTGCCTCAGTAACAAACAACCCTACATTTTGATTCCCGCCATTTCCTCCATTAGCATTTGCAGTAACGCCGGAAATTAATCCTGTTGCATCTAGAAAAATTGTTCCTCCTGCACCACCACCACCGGCGCCATCGGTACCATTACTTGTAGTTGAGAAACCGTTATCTCCATTAGAATTTATTTGTCCACTTCCGGAAATTGTACTGTAGCAAAGAAGGTAAATTATTCCACCGCCATTTCCACCGGCACCACCATAATTATTGTTCTGATCACCGGCGCCACCGCCACCGCCCATGAATATTTTTCCCGTAGAATAATCTAATGGTCTTCCGCCTCTTCCGCCACTTTCTCTTCTCAAATCTCCACCCCAAGCAGCATTAAAAGATCCAACAGTAAGTGCATCCTGATTACTTCCTGAAAATGTGTAACCACCTTTTCCTCCACCGGAAGAATTTGATGAAGAGAATCCACCATATTCTAAATTCCATGCATTTGCCCAAGAACCGGTAGACACGTTGGGAACTCCTCGACCAGTCCATCCTAGTGTCCCACAATTTCCACCACCACCACCACCAGCATTGTGTGCATTTGCTCCACCACCACCATTGATCGGTGCTCCTTTGCAAAAACGTCCTGACATTCCATCGTAGTCAGATTGTGATCCACCAATGCCTTCACCTTTTTCTGCACCGTAATCGTTCGACGGCCAAACATAATTGAGTACACCATATGCTGTGTTGTTATCACTTGCATTTTGTCCTGCTCTAAATCCTTTTCCGGTTGCATTGATTGTTCCACCACTGTTAACAGTAATACCGTTTTGAACTTCCATTATTAAAACACCGCCTGTAACTCCATCCCATGCAGGACAAGTAACCGACCCGCCTGAGCCTATAGTAAGTGTTGTCAATCTTGGAACACGAATCACTTGCGTCCTTCCGCTTGCTGAATAATTATTTTTTAATTGACATGCGGTTAGTATTTGTGTCGAGAAAGGAACACTTGCTACTTCTGCGAATTCAAAATTTCCACAATTGTTATAGGAAACCAAACTTCCATAAGTGCTATCATCAGGAGTGGTCATCGTTGCTCCTTGCATTTGAATTATAAAGATCAAATCACCGGCAGCTAGCGGAGTCGCAAATCGAGTATTAAACGAACTCGAAATAACATTTAACAAATTTGTTCCCGATGTTGCATTCGCTGTCAAAGGCGAATAGTCATTCAAAATGCTAGCTGTACTTGTTGTCAATGCACCATTCTTACCCATTTGAGCATGTAGCACAAATGCGTTCAAAGTAAAAGCAATAAAAAACATATATCGGATAAAAGACTTGCCCGATTGAAAAGTGCGCATTGGGGTGTGGTTATTAACTATTCGCAAAAGTACAAAAAGCATGGAGCATAAAGTGCTTAATTTACTGAGTTACCATACATTATCTGTTAATTATTACACAAAAAGAACAGAATTCTCTATTCCCAACGGAAAAAACGGACTGCGGCTGCATAAACGACCACTCCCCAAAGCAATAATACGAGCAATTGAGTCGATATATCCATGATTCCGGCCCCTTCAAAGGCAATCATGCGGAGGGCGTCATTCAAATAAGTTAATGGAAGCGCCTTGCTGAAAATTTGCAACCATTTTGGAAATGCATCAATTGGGAAAAACGTTCCGCACAATAAAAACTGAGGAAGTGTAATAATATTCGCAATTGGAGGAATCACATTTTCTGATTTAGCAATTCCGGAAACAACAAAACCAAATCCCATAAAAACAATTAGTCCCAATGCAGAGACCAATAACATTTCTAATGCAGTCCATATTCCATGAATCAATGTGAAACCGAAAACGAAATGCCCGATAAATAATATTACAGAAGAACCAAGAAGTTGAAATACCAATCTACTTATTGCTTCGCCTAAAATGATGTAAGGTCTGCGTATAGGTGTTGCAAAAAATCTCTTCAACACCATTGTTTGTCTTAGAGAAAAAAATACAAATGCTGTTCCAAATACGGCAGCACTTAAAATCGAAAACCCTAATTGTCCGGGAAGAATGAAGTCAATCATTTTATATTCTCTTCCGGAAATTTTTGTTTCGCGTAATTCTGTTGGCTTTGTTGTTTCACGTGCAACTGAAATTGTTGAACTATCAACGTGCGATGAAATATTTTTATAATATTCTATGTTTTGTTTATCGATGAGGTTCGTTACCAATGAACGGACATACACTCCTTTCTCGCGTGATGCCTGTGAAGTAATGATCTCAACTACTTCTGTATTCGTTGAAGATGCTTTATCGAATTTCAGTACAGCATCAACTCTTCCTCTGTTCAATCGTTCATTCAACTCAGCAGATGTGAAGGTTGTTTTCAATTCCACATTCGGAGAATTGACAAATGAATGATAGATCGTTCCCGTCGTATCGCTTTGGGGATCGATACCAACTTCCATTTTTATACTGTTTCCATTTATAAAACCAAATGCAACAATAAAGACAAGTGGAAATGCAATACTGAAAACAACTGCAGACGGATTTCTTGTGATCGATCTGAAACTTGCAACAGCAATTGCTTTCATTGCCTGAAACTGGTTATACTTTTTTTTCACCTGCATTTTATTGGTCCCTCCATTCATAACCGGTGAGAGATAAAAAAACATCTTCGAGATTTGCGCTCTTCACTTCTTTTTTTCTTTCAAATCCGGAAGCAATAAGATTGTCAATTAATTTTTCGGGTGTGTTAAGAGAAATAATTTTCCCTTTTTCTATGATTGCTACTCTGTCGCAAAGAATTTCTGCTTCATCCATATAATGAGTTGTGATCACGACGGTTGTTCCTTTCGATCGAATTTCTTTTATCAAATCCCAAAGATTTCGACGCGCTTGCGGATCAAGTCCGGTTGTTGGTTCGTCAAGGAAAACAATTTTAGGTTTGTTGATCAATGTTGTAGCAATAGAAAAACGTTGCTTCTGTCCGCCCGATAATTCTTTATACTTCGACTTCCCTCTGGTTTCTAATCCAACTAAAGCTAGCATCTCTAAATTGTTAATCGAAGTATTATAAAGTCCGGCGAAAAGATCCAGCAATTCATTCAACATCAAATTCGGATAATAATTGGCCGCTTGTAATTGAACCCCTATAATCTGCTTGATCGCATTCGGATTTTCATCCAATGAAATTCCATCGACAATTACTGAACCCGATGTTTTCTCGCGCAGCGTTTCTATTATTTCAAGCGTCGTCGTCTTACCGGCACCATTCGGACCAAGCAGTCCGAAGATCTCGCCTTCATAAACAGAAAAGCTTATGCCATTTACGGCTTGAATCTCCTTGTAATGCTTAACAAGATCTTTGACAACAATAATTTCAGAATTGGACACCGGTGAATTTTTCTGCGAACTTATCGTATTTTTTTGAAGTCCGAGTGAATTATCTCATCGCAGATTCTGGATTTCAAAAGGATCCCCAAAGTCCCATCGGGACGACATGCAGGTAAGGCAAAGGGCAAACCCCTCCCCACAAGCCCCATAGGGGCGAAATATCGGTGGCTAACAAATGATAAAATGATCCACACTTTCAAATCAATAAAAAAGCCGGACTAATCCGGCTTTCAAGTTTTCGTGTTGTAAATGGTCTGTTAAAACAGATTCAATCTGCTCATCAAATTATCTTTGTAGCTCTTTCCGATCGGAATTCTATTGCCATCAATGATACAAGCATTTTCTTCCAAAGCATTTATCTTTTCAAGCTGTACAATGTATGAACGATGTACACGTGCAAAATTCAATTGCGGAAGTTTTGATTCAATGTCTTTCATTGAGCTATGCAGAATGAATTGTTCTTTCGAACTCGTCTTAATAATTACATAGTTATCTAATGCTTCTATCCAAAGAATGTCCTGGAAATTTACCTTCACAAAACGTGAATCTTTCTTTACGAAGAAGCTATTGTTTGCATAGATGTTTTCAAGGAAATTGAAAAGATTTTTATCTGTACTCGTTTCCTGAACTGCATCATGACGACCCGGAGATGTCATTACAAATGCACAACCGTTGATCTTATTGTTTACTGTTAAAATTGGGAATGTGTTGACAGCAACTTTTTGTTCTGCTGCTCCATTTGAAACCGGAACTTCTGCATCGCCTTCTTTTTTTGTAGCATCACCAACAACTGAATGTGCAAGTGTTTTGAAAACGTTTCTTGTATCCTGGGTGCAATTCTTCATTGCAATAGAAATATCTTTTCCGAGTGCTTCTTGTTTCAAACATCCGGTCAATGTTTCAGCCATCTTATTCATAAAGATCACTTTCTCATTCGAGTCAGTAATAATTACGGCAACTTCAAGACTATCTAACGCAGCAGCAAAACGATTTCCTTTGTTTTGCATTTCAAGATCTTTCGTGTATTTATAGAAAGCGATCTCAATTGCTGTACGAATATCATCTTCTTCGAATGGCTTGATGATGTAACCATATGGCTCCGTCAATTTTGCGCGTTCTAAAGTTGTTTTATCGGAGAATGCCGTTAAAAAGATAAATGGAATCTGATAGTGCTGGTGTATTTGTTCCGCGACTTGAATACCATCGATCTCGCTACTCTTTAGGTTGATGTCCAGAAGAATGATATCCGGATTCAATTTCTCAACTGAATCTAATGCTTTCTTTCCATTAGCAAACGGGTCGAATGCTTCGTAGCCAAGTTTCTTTAGAATTCGTTGAATGTCTTTTGCGACAATGATCTCGTCTTCAACGATCATTATTTTTAATGCTGCCATAGTCTTTTTTCTAGTTAACTAAAACCTGAAACTGATTGGTTGTAATTAGCCGTTGTGACGGGGATACGTAAAAGTTACTTCGAAAGTTGTCCCTTTTTCACGTGAAACTTTCAATTCTCCATCCAATTGGCTTGTAAGTGCTTGTATTAATTGCATTCCCAGGGTTTCGGACTTTTCAAAATCAACTTCACCCGGTAGTCCAATGCCTGAATCAGACATCAAAAGAGTTACCTTTTTCCCTTCCTTTTTCAGGTTTATTATTATTTCACCGGTATTGGTTCCCGGGAAAGCGTACTTGTAAGAATTTGAAACTACTTCGTTGACTAACAATCCGCAAGGCATGGCTGTATCCATATCAAGTCCAACGTGATCGCCTGTAACTTTTACGTTTATGCGGTCAGTCTTGTCGCCATACGATTGATACAAATATTGACAAAGCTTTTGCGCATACTCACCGAAGTCAATTTCAGTTAACTCTTCGGCTTGATAAAATTTCTCGTGCACAAGAGCCATTGAACGAACCCGATTTTGTCCGTCTTGAACAGCTTTCAAAGTGTATTCGTCTTTGATATAACCACTCTGCAAATTCAGCAAACTAATAATGATCTGTAAATTATTTTTTACTCTATGATGAATCTCTTTCAACAAAACATCTTTCTCTTTCAACGATGCTTCAATTGTGTTCTGCATATTTTTTGTTGTTGTGAAATCAGTATCGACAACAACGATCTTTTTTACTATGCCATCGTCACCATAAATAGGAGTAAGCGTAGATGAAAGCCATATGTTTTTTAAATTGTGAGTAGTAACATTACTCTGGAAGATCTTCGAATGTTTATTTTCGACTGCGTCTTTTATTTCGGCATCAACATTACTATAAACATTGATCTCGGAAAGTTTTTTTCCGATCACAGAATCTTTTGGCATTCCGATCAATCGAATAAATCCATCGTTTACCCATTCGATCTCACCATTTGAATCGGCAATGATTACAGAGTTGTCGGTTCGACTGGCAACGAGTGATAGTTTTTCAAGTTCAAGATTTTTTTCTGTAAGCTGACGCGTTTTAACTTCTACTCTTTCTTCTAAAAGCTTTCTTGTTCTACGAAAAGTGCTGCTCCTCAGTCGGAAATAAACATAGATTGTCCCCATAAACATGAGGAAACTGATAATTATAAGTATAACGTCACGCCAAAAAGGTGTCATGTGTATTCGAAGTTCAAGTGCTTAACTTGCTTTTTTACTCGAAATGTTGGAAAATGTTCTGATTATTTTGTACAAATGGGTCAAAGGTAAAACGATAACGCTTAACCTTTGACCCTTTACCTTTGACCTTACTTAAAACTAGAACTTCGCATTCTTCGCGCCATAGTAAAAATAGATCGCAACACCGATTACCATCCACGCTATTAAACGCAACCAAGTATCAAGTGGCAATGATGCCATCATAAGCACACAGAATAATACACCTAACACGGGAACTAATGGGACCATCGGTGTTCTAAATACACGAGGCGCATCAGGTTGCGTCTTTCTTAATACAAGGACACCAATACAAACTAATACGAAGGCAAACAGTGTTCCTATACTTGTCATTTCACCAACAACACGTGCGGGAATAAATGCTGCGAACAAGCTCACAAATACTGCGAAGAGTAAATTTGATTTATGCGGTGTTTTAAATTTCGGGTGAACTTTCGAGAATACCGGGGGAAGTAAGCCATCTTTCGACATAGAAAAGAAAACGCGCGACTGACCTAAAAGCATTACTAAAATTACAGAAGAGTAACCTGCTAAGATTGCAAGAATGATTGCTTGCTTTAACCATTCGTAAGGCGTGTGTTCAATTGCTACTGCAACAGGCGCTATTCCATCTTGACCCTGGAACTCCTTGTAGTTTGCCAAGCCTGTCATTACGTGAGCGAAGAGAATGTATAATACCGTACATATAGCTAGCGAAACAAGGATTCCAATTGGCATGTCCTTCTTCGGATTCTTTGCTTCTTGTGCGGCGGTTGACACTGCATCGAAACCAATGTAGGCGAAGAAAATAATTCCGGCTGCACGAACAATTCCACTCCAACCAAATTCACCAAAGTTTCCGGTGTTTTCAGGAATGTATGGAGTATAGTTTGCGACATTAATGTATTGCCATCCAAGTCCAATAAAAATCAATACTACTGCAACTTTTAATCCAACGATCACTCCGTTAATTCGAGATGACTCTTGAGTTCCTCGCACCAAAATCAATGACATAAGAACGACGATAAATACTGCAGGTAAATTCATTATTCCTGTTACGATTGATCCGTCGGCCATGGTGACTGAGTCCCATGGCGACATGGTCATTTGCGGTGCGAGTTGAATGTTATAATGTTCTAAAAACTTAACTAGATATCTTGACCAACTAATAGAAACTGTAGCCGCACCAACGGCGTATTCTAAAACCAAATCCCAACCGATGATCCATGCAATGAATCGTCCCATAGTTGCATAAGAATAAGTATACGCTGAGCCCGCAACGGGAATCATGGAAGCGAACTCTGCATAGCATAGTCCTGCGAATGCACAAGCAACTGCTGCAATAACAAATGAAATTGTAACTGCGGGTCCGGCATTATGAGCCGCTGCTCCACCTGTTATGCTAAAAAGTCCGGCGCCGATAATTGCACCGATACCCAACATCACAAGTTGTGTAGGACCAAGTGTACGCTTGAGCGTGTGTTCACCTACTTCGTCTGCTTCTGCAAATAGAACAGATAATGATTTCTTAGTAAAATGCTTTGATGCCATACAATTTGATTGAATGTGATGAGCATGCAATGTAATTAAATTTGAATACAAACAAAAAAGCCCGCTCTACAGAGCGGGCTTTCATTAACGTTTTTTAGTTACTTTCCTTTTGGAGTGGGGTGCTCAATCTGATCAATTCCCTTTTCAACACTTTTTTTCTCTTCTGGATCTAAGGGTAGTAATTGTTTTTTCTTAAGATACATCAAGGCATTAGCGTTATCCTTTTTCAAAATGTAATAATATGCAAGGTATCCGTAAGCCTTACTCAAGCCACTTGTATACTTAGAGGCATTTGCTGAGTCGGATTCCGCAATCTCAATATATTTTTCAAAAAACGGTTTCGCTAAGCCGGCTTCAGAAGTGCTGTCAATCTGCGTATTTGCATCTGCACGTGATAACCATGCGCTTGCCCATTTTGGTGACAATTCATTTGCTTTCATGTAAGCCGAATCTGCTTGCACAAATTGATTACTGTAATAATATGATCTTCCAAGATTATAATAATCGAGTAATTTTATGTCTTTACCTGCAGCAATTTTTTGTTTGTAATATAAAATAGCATTCTCATATACTTTCAATTTGTACCATGCTGCAGCGATCTCAGTCAAAAGATCTGATCTTGTTGGATCAATTGCAAATGCTTTTAACAACTGTTCAATTCCAAGTGAATCTTTATTTAGTGCTATAAGATTCTTGCCATAATATTCAAAATCTTTAGCTAAGCGTTTTTCCATTGGAACTATTCTGAACAAGTGTTCAATTGCATTTAAAGCTTGATCGTATTTTTTGTCTTCGTAATTACTGTATGACTGAATACGCAACATTGTTAAATTATTTGAATCGCAACGTTGTGAAACTTGGTCTATTTCTGATAGTGCATCCGAATAACTTTTTGAAATGTATAAGAACGATGCATATCGAATTCTTGCACCACAATTGTTTTTGGAAAGCTCAAGATATCTTCTATATTCTGCTTTTGCTTTTTCAAGCTTACCCAATTTAAAATAGGCTTCTCCGAGTGCTCTGTGGGCGGGTGCATAAGAATCGTCAACTTGAATTGCTCTTTGAAACTCTTCTGCTGCGCCCCCATAATTGGTAGAACTATAATACAGTCGACCTTTACTTACAATTGCTCTAGCTGATGTTGGGTCTAATTCTTGGGCCTTATTGTAATAATCAGCTGCAAGTGTTCCGTTCGAAAGATTACCATAAATATCGCCATACAATAAATTTATTTCAATGTTTTTTTGATCGATTCCGCTAGCTTTGTCAAGTAATAATTTTGCTTTATCAAGATCTTGGTTCTTATAATGAATATATGCTTCTGCAGATTCAATATAGATCAATGGATCTTTTAACGGTGCTTTTGCAACTGCTTCATCAATCAGCTTACCTGCATTTGTAACATTTTGTACTGCATCTTCATTACGCGCTTTTAATTCCGGATTGTTTCCATCTTTATCAAGTGCTGCTTTTGTTTCGCGTACATTTAATTCGTCAAGCAGCAATTTTGCAGTACCAATTTTTAATAATGCATTTGCAGGGTCAATTGTTTTTCCTTTTTCGAAAACAATTTTTGCTGAATCTGAATTGTCGCTCGATAAAAGATTGTCACCAAAATAATAATACAGATTAGCATCTGAAGGACTTGTCGCAATGAGTTTCTGATAAATTGCAGAAGCCTCTTCGTATTGTTCGTTGTCTGTCAGTTTCTTTGCTTCTTTAATAGATTGAGCAGAAGAAATAAATGTGCTAAGCACAAACAGACAGAAATAAGCAAGTGTTTTTTTCATAATTGATTTTAATTTACTCGAATAATCCTAACCGGCATTGTTGCGGGAAGAAGTCCCATGAGGCGAATCATTCTTTGTCCTTTATCGCCGGCCACAAACGAGGCAAAGCCCGTGCCAAGACCACTTCGACCCTCAATGTTTATGATCATAATGTCTCTGATTAGAGGATAACTCTTCAATGCAATATACGCTTGATATGGCTTATAATAGTCCATTTGAACTCCGGTTGAGTCCATTTGAGAGATTCCGACAACCTTGATCTTATTCAAAAATGAAGTCGTCGTCGAGTCATCCGAATCACTGATCCAATTTACGCCAATCACTCCAATGGCGCCTTTTGTTTTACTTACATATTCAACAACCGCTGCACTTGAATTGGTTGCATAGCTATTATTGGGAAAAGGCTTTTCTCCAATAAACTTCTCTTTCAAGTAACGCGCATTTGCAGAACCGTTTTTATCAAACACAACACGAATGCTGTCTTTAATTCCTGTTGGTGAAAGGTCCTTCCATGTGCTATATTTTCCCAGTAGAATTGATTTCAACTGCTCAGTCGTTAGAAGTGTGTCTGCATTTTCGGGATTTACGATCAATGCAACTCCATCTGACGCTATCTTTAAACTTTTCGGAACGATTGTACGAATTTCAAAGTCTTTGCTTTCAGCTGCATTGAGCTCGCGAGCTGTAATTGCTATTCGTACAGAGTCGTTATTCATTAACTGCTTGAATAACTCTTCTTCCGGTAAATAGCGTACGTTGATTTTTGCGTTTACATAAATTTCCTGAAATGTATCGATTTGAACTTGCACTAATGGTTCATACGATTCATCGGCAAGAATTAATACTTCTCCGCTAGTTGGAGTGTCTGTGTATGGTGCATGTTTCACGTGACCATTACTACATGAAAATAAAAATGTGGTGACCGAAATAAAAGAGAAAACTAGAAATTTAATTTTCATTGGTCATATTTTTTTTGTGCGAAAAACTCTGACTGCTCTATATACAGCATACAAAATTAAAATTCCGCTGGCAACTTTTCTATTATAATCAGGGATTGACGGCAGCTTCCAAAAAAATAATGCAATACCACCTAGTCCGTATGCAAGCACCATGAAAATATTTAGAATGACAACTATTTTTTGTCCTCCCGTTCTTTGAACCGACATTGGGTAAGTATTACTTCAGATTAAATACAACAGGAAG
>JANOBV010000329.1:0-1794 GCA_031411835.1 Bacteroidota bacterium
GCCTGTGGCCAAAATCTTTTTTCCCTCTCACCCTTTCGCCATAATGCGTCAACCCTATGGTCATCCTGGAAGGACTTTTTTCGGTTTTTAAGTCTCAATATCTTCAAATACAAAATTACATTGCGCATTTAATCAGACAAAATTATCTTTAACCTATGACCAAAAAAAGCTTTTGTAATTACGAAGCATTACCCTCAACAATAACATTTTTGTAACAATATACTTCTTACTTTAGCAAAAGTTTACTTACACCACTTTATGAGCACCACAGCACTTCTCGATCTTAAAGGCATTGCAAAAAAATATACCATTGGAACAGAACTCGTCAATGCACTTCGCAAGATCGACCTTTCAATTCATAAAGGTGAATATGTAGCATTGATGGGCCCGTCAGGTTCAGGGAAATCAACTCTCATGAATATCATTGGTTGCTTGGACACACCTTCAGAAGGAACATATTATCTAAATGGAAATGAAGTGAGCAAAATGTCTGACAACGAACTTGCTGTTATCCGGAATAAAGAGATCGGATTTATTTTTCAAACGTTTAATCTTGTTCCAAGAAGCAATGCATTAGACAATGTTGCGCTTCCTCTTGTCTACGCAGGTGTAAAAAAATCTGATAGAAATGAACGTGCTGAACGAGCGCTTACAGATGTTGGACTGAAAGATAGAATGACTCATAAACCAAATGAGTTAAGCGGTGGACAACGTCAGCGTGTTGCTGTTGCTCGCGCATTGGTAAATAATCCTTCCATCATTCTTGCCGATGAGCCAACAGGAAATCTCGATTCTAAAACATCAGAAGAGATCATGGCATTGTTTGAAGAGATCCACAAAAAAGGAAATACTATTATCGTCGTAACTCACGAAGAAGATATTGCTCGTCACGCTCATCGTATTGTCCGACTAAAAGATGGCGTAATCGAATCCGATTTAGCTAATGAAGTGATCTCAACTACTACTGAAAAAACTGTTTAATCACCTATGAAGATCTATACTAAAAAGGGCGACGAAGGAATGACTTCGCTAATTGGCGGCACCAAAGTTACAAAAGCACATTTGAGAATTGATGCTTATGGAACTGTCGACGAATTGAATTCTTACATCGGATGGGTTAGAGATCTTTCGGGCGAGTTTGCTGATAAAAAACTATTGATCAATATTCAAGATAGACTTTTTACAATTGGATCTCACCTTGCATCGGATCCTGAAACTTCCAGAATGAAATTACCTGAACTTTCAGAAGACAATGTCGCTGAACTTGAAAATGCAATGGATGAAATGGAAAAAGAACTGCCGGAAATGAAAGCATTTGTTTTACCCGGTGGACATCAATCTGTTTCTTGTACTCATGTTGCGCGTTGCGTTTGCCGTCGTGCAGAACGATTGACTGTTTTGTTGAATTCTGAAAGTGCTGTAAATCCTCTGATCTTAAAATACCTCAATCGATTGTCCGATTATCTCTTTGTTTTATCTAGATATCTGACCATGAAATTTGGAGCCGAAGAGACACCTTGGAAGGCGAAAGTCTGATTGAAGCCAAAAAATTATTCACAGATCCGGAATTTACACAAATATCACTATCCTTATCTACTCTAAATCAATACTTTCCGCATTAAAGTATGATTTTTCCTTAGTTAGCATTATCCTCTAGGTTTTGAAGTATATTTTTATACTTTTGCCACCCTATAAAAAAGCTTAAATAAATAATTTCATATGTATTGGACACTTGAATTGGCCCAACACCTGGAAGACGCTCCATGGCCTGCAACTAAAGACGAGTTGATTGAT
>JANOBV010000330.1:0-27522 GCA_031411835.1 Bacteroidota bacterium
TTCATTTTTGGCATATGTAAAATATTCTTCTTTCGACGATATGCAATTGTATTACAACGATTCGATTTCAACAAATAAATTCAATGTATACTATGCTGACGGAAAAGTTTTGAATATTCATGGTGAGCTAGCGTATCGTGCAAATGCGAAATTTGTTGCTTCAATTCATTTAGATCAGTATAAATATTCATTGGATTTTGATCAAAAAGCTTGGCACCATCCTAATACAGAAGTTAAATTTGAAGCGAAATATAACATGCGCGATAAACTTTATGTGAATGCAGCTATTTTCGCTCGTGGAAGTTACTTCGTAAGAGAACAAGAAATAGGTGGCTATAGTGAGAAAAGTGTTAAAGGATATTTGGATGCTAACCTTGGTTTAGAATATCGCTATTCGAAAATCTTATCCATCTTTGCAAACCTAAACAACGTCGGCTTTTCTAGATATTACTACTGGAATGATTATCCGTCGGAGAGGTTTAATATGTTGGCTGGGATTACCTATTCGTTTTAAAGAGTCTTGATTTTTTAAATGTTTAAGGGGTTTAATTTGTTTAATGCGTGCTACTGCACCTTAAACAAATTAAACCCCTTAAACATTTTAAACAAAATTTCTATCGCGCTCCTGCCTTAAATTTCGCAATCGATTCCCTCGTAAAATCCGATAGTACCAGCTTCCCGCTTATTTCAGCGCGCTCTACAAGAAGTGTATCCCAATCTTCTGTTCCTTGCCAGAAAACTTTTTTCAACTCTTTCATCGCTTCAGGATTACTTCCTGAAAGCTTTGTAATTAGTCTAGAGATACTGCTATCCATCGATTCAATGTCTTCATGAACTTCTGCATACATACCTTTTGAAAGTGCCCAACTTGCATCTTGCCATTCAGTTGCATTGATAGACATTGAACTGAATGCTGAGGTGCCGATCTTTCTTTCTACTGCCGGACCTACAACGAATGGCCCGATTCCAACTGCTAATTCACTTAATTTTACCGATGCAGATTCAGTTGCAAATGTGTAATCTGCTGCACATGCAATTCCAACACCACCGCCGACAGCTTTGCCCTGTACTCTGGCTATAACAAATTTCGGAGCTTTTCTTATTGCATTAATTACTGCTGCAAATCCCGAAAAGAATTTTTTCCCTTGTTCTAGATTTTCAATTGAAGCTAATTCATCAAATGATGCGCCTGCACAAAATGCCTTCTCGCCTTCGCTTTTCAAGAGAATAACTTTAGCGTCGCTATTCATTCCAGCTTTTTCAATCTCACCGGCTAATTGCATTAACAAAGCACCCGGAAGAGAATTACTCTGTGGGTGAAAAAATGTGATCTCTGCAACATTATCATTGATCACGGTATTTACGCTTCCTGAACTCATTTTGTGTAATTTGTTTTTGCTAAGTAAAGGAATTTCTTTTTAACTTAAAGCTCTCAATTCTTCATCTATGAAAAAATATCTGTTAGCGTGTTTGTTTTTAAGCGCATTTTCATCATCTGCTCAAATTAACCCAAGTTGGATCAATCATTTTTGTTGTTTTGATAGCATTGCTCCGCATACATTTTCTTATCCATATGGTGTTGTAACAACTAGTGACTCAGCAGTGATTAGATTTTGTAAAATGCAATGATGAGTATTTAAATTCGATGGTAGTTTACAGGAATTTAGAATGGCGCCTTATGATCAATAAAACCAATGCAGGTTTGGTAATTGAATATATTCAATAAGTAATAGGCAGATAAATTGCATCTTCTATTTGTAATGTATCGTGACTTTGAATAAAAATTACAACATGCGAATTACTGGCATATATTTCTTTGTCAGTTAAAATATATTGTTCGCCGTCAAGTGTGTTAGTGGCTTTTATTAATTGCGAAACTATATTTGTTTCTTCAAGCGTTACTCCGCTATTTTCGCCACGACCAATCTTAGTTATCGCTTTATCTAAAACGTAGGCAATAAAAATTCTATCGTCAGGATCTATCTTTTTTAATTTGTAATTGACCTTTAATTTTATTTTATCTGTCAATACTACTTTCGCTGATTCAATTTTACTTTCATAAGCACGAGATTTTGCTTTGCTGATCTCGCTACGCATTCGTTTTTCATTCGAGCCAATAAATTCTGTTGTGCCATTAACAATAGCTTGTGGAGTGTAGTATGAACCAAGCTTCATCATACTTGAATACGCACGCTGCCGAGATGTGAATTCATTTTTACTAAATGGGTCTGTATATCCTTGGCGATTCCAATAGTCGACGTGAATTGAAAGAAAAATAATATTGCTGTTTTTTGAATTGGACTCGTTCGCAATTCTTGAAACTAATCGATCTGCTGCCGGACAAGTTGAACAGCCTTGCGAAGTAAAGAGTTCAATCACTACTGGCGCTTGAGCAGTGGATTCAAGTACTATAAAAACAGAAAGTAAAAAGGTAAACAGGTAATTCATTTATCTAAAAACAAAGATACACCGTTTTTGTTGCTTTAAATTTGTTGGTTTGAAATTATTTGCAATCTGCCAACCTGCAACCTGTCAATCTGTTAACCTTTTCAATATGACATATTCAGAGTTTTCCCAAAATACCCCATATTTGCTTCTAAATTTATCTAGATAAGCATCGAGGCGTGGATCAAAAATATCGGTGTCGTATGATTTGATCTTAGTTACGATCAAATAGTTGACATGCTGCCTTAAAAACATAGCTTCAACTTGTTCGGGTGATTGTCCAGTCATTAAGTAGGTAGCGCGATGATCAGTGTAAAGTGATATTGCCAATGCTTTTGCAAAACTAATGACCTCGCTTTGAGGAATCTGTTTGCGGACTATATCAAGCATTTCACTCGAAGTAGTACGATATGGGCCGTCGGGAATTTTTTTCTGTTCTTCAATAATTGCTCGTAACGGCACAACATAACCTGTCATCAGAATAACGAGCAACGAAACAATGAACCCTTCTATATAAGTTTTCCTGATAGAATAGAAGAGAAGCATAATTTTGTCAATCGTATATTTTATTAGCAATGGAAATACCGGGAAAATAAATCGGAAGCCGCCTGTACTTCTGTTAAATAAAAGGATCATCATAAGATAAAAAAGAAAAAACCATTCAGTGAAACCTGCTTTTTTTCTAAGGTTGACTAACCATCCTGCAAGAGCGACGAAAACCCAAACCGCTGACATTGTTTTCCAACTTCCCGGGAATAAAAATGTCGCGCCAAGCACATCGTAGTAATATTTAGCATTCACAAATAATCCGGACGTCTCCTTGTTAAATGAATTGGAATAGAATCCGAAGAAATAATTGATTGCGACAGGGAATATGAGTGAGTTGAACAAGAAAAAGAATGAAATAGCACTAAGAATTACAATTGTTGCGGACTTAATTCTCCTACGATTGAAAATTGAAAAATTCAATAAATTTTCTTTATCCGAATCGTGTAAAAGAATGTCTGCAACTAATGCCGCAATTGATGCAATTCCGACGAATCGAATTGATGTTAGCCATGATGCTAAAACGCCACAAACGATGTAAAATAGAACAGTGTTTTTCTTTTTCTCGACAGTTTGAATTAGCAGAAAAAGAAAAAACACGAAAGGGTAATCTGAAAGTATACTGTCTTTCAACAAGAGTGGAAAGTGGTTATATGAAATAAAAACAACAAGGGCCAATGAGATAAGCGGACTGAAATATTTTTTAAAGTAATTAAACAACAACCATCCAAATCCAATCATGAATAAAGAGATCAAGACGAGGTATGGCATTATTGACAGTTGGAAAAAATAATAGATTGGAGAAATGAGGAAAGGAAATCCCGCCGGATATGCATGTAATGCAAAATCACCATCAACTTTATCGAATACTAGTCCGTTATCGATCTGTGGTCTGTGATCAACAATGTTTCTTGCCTGTAAAAGATATTGTGCAAAATCATCGCCCCAGTCGTGAACACTCTTTACATTAATATAGAGTAGTGGCAATAGAAAAAGTATGCAGGCAATGCTGTAAATCCTATTTATTCTTGACATACAATTAGCAGTTCATTAAAAAATAACATTGAGCTCACTAAAATTTTAGCCACGAATTCACGAATATAAAAATAATTTATTCGTGTATTCGTGGCTGAAATTTTAGTAAACTTAGTGTTTTATTTTTTCAATTAAAAAAGCCATAACCCTTTCAGGCAATGGCTTTTCAATTATCTTTAGAATTATCAAGGAAGAAAGTGCTTTTGTAAGAAGCACGATCTGAAAAATCTGAAAAATCAGATAAATCCTGGTCCTAGTTGGAAGTGTAAGAAGGCAATTTCCCTTCAGCAATCAACGTATCCGTTTTCTCCTTGTGAGCTCCATAATCACCGAAGCAAAGAGCCGACAACATTTCATCACGCGACATGTTTACATTGCCAAGTTGTTTTTTGATTTCAACACTGCAACGGTCAACAAACGTTTCGAAACGCTCCGGAGCCCAGATGTAAACTTTTTTCTGCCAATCAGGAACCGTTCTATCGATCTTGAACTCCGTAGGCAGATCCCCATGAATAATGGCTTTCACTTCCAATCCTTCAAAGGATTTTGGTAGTAATCTGTTGTCGAAAATAAGCGGACGGCTTACATCGATAACGTGCTTCTTTCTCTTTGGATCGATCATTTTCAATCCATTGATACGAAGGCCTTTTTTCTTAAGGTGGCCGAATTTTTTTTCGAACCTGTCAAGGGTGTCATAAAGTAACATGGCATTGGTTTTTTATACTGTGATACTGAATATTTTTTTAAGCGTCTTGTTCTTTGCATGCTACAAGAGTCAATACCGTTTCTAACGCAACGATCTCCTGTTTTTGATTTACTACTTGTACATACCATTCAACTACTCCTTGGTCTAACTGTCCTTCGCGCTTGTCTTTTTTAGTCTTACGCTGACAAGTCAGTTTAACTTGAATCGTATCTCCGATATAAACCGGTTGAATGAATCTAAGATTATCCAATCCGTAATTGGCAAGCACCGGTCCTTTTTTCGGATCAACGAATAATCCGGCTGCTGCTGAGATCACAAAGTAACCATGTGCAACACGCTTTTCGAAGATCGATCCTTCTAATGAAGTTTCATCCATGTGAGCATAAAAGAAATCTCCACTAATTCCTGCGAAGTTGACAATGTCAGCTTCGCCAACAGTTCTCTTATGCGTGATCAATGTATCACCAACTTGAATCTCTTCAAAGTATTTGCGGAACGGATGAACAACATCTTCTTTCATCGCAGCTCCCGGTAAATATGTATTCAAAATTTTTGTCAGCGTTGTAGGCGAACCTTGCAATGCTGTACGTTGCATGTAATGATGAACTCCACGAATGCCGCCCATCTCTTCACCGCCACCCGCACGTCCCGGACCACCATGTACTAAATGTGCAAGTGGTGAACCATGTCCGGTCGACTCAGCTGCGCATTCCTGATTGATGATGACCATTCGACCATGCATAGAGGCAGAGCCTAGTACGACTTCTTTTGCGAAATTGTTATCTCCTGTTACAATTGATCCAACAAGACTTCCTTTTCCCATTCTTGCCAACTCGATCGCTTCTTCAGTTGAACGGTAAGGCATAATAGTATTTACCGGACCGAAAGCTTCTATTGAATGTGGTTCAGAATGTTTCATCGGATCTTTGCAATACAACAGCATCGATGAAATAAATGAACCTTTTTCAGAATCAGCTCCCACAACTTCAACTTTATCTATATCGCCATATACCATTTCGCAGGCATTCAATAACTGGCGAACTTTTTCTTTTACATCTTTAACTTGATCTTTACTTGCTAATGGCCCCATGCGGACACCTTCAACAGCAGGATCACCAATCACATTTCCTTTCAATCGTTCTGACACAGCTTTTATAACTGCTTCCGTCATATTTTCCGGAACAATTGTTCTGCGAATTGCAGTACATTTTTGTCCGGCTTTAGAAGTCATCTCACGAGTCACTTCTTTAATGAACAATTTGAATTCTTCCGTTTCAGGCGTTGCATCCGGACCAAGTATAGAGCAGTTCAAAGAATCTGCTTCCATGTTGAACCGAATTGAATTGTTGATGATTTCCGGCGAACTCTTTAGCATTCTTCCTGTCGTTGCAGAACCGGTGAAGGTTACTACATCTTGACATGTCAAATGTTTGAACAGATCTCCAACGCCACCACAAATCAACTGCAGTGAACCTTCTGGAAGAATCTTCGATGCTATAATTTCCCGGACTACCATTTCAGTCAGGTATGAAGTGGATGTTGCAGGTTTTACAATTGCCGGCACACCTGCTAAAAGGTTGACAGCAATTTTTTCAAGCATTCCCCAAACAGGAAAGTTGAAAGCATTGATATGAACTGCAACTCCTTCTAAAGGTACACAAATATGATGACCAACAAAAGAACCTGTCTTAGAAATCATTTCCATATTTCCATCAACATAGAATGATTCGTCAGGTAATTCGCGACGACCTTTGCTGGCCATGACGAAAAGATTTCCAATTCCTCCGTCAATATCCACCCAAGAATCCGTTTTTGTAGCACCGGTTGCTCCTGAAAGTGCGTAAAAGTTCTTTTTCTTCTCATTCAAATGCATGGCAAGAGCTTTAATCATTCTTGCACGCTCATGAAAAGTCATTTTACGCAATTTATAGCCGGCATTTTTACGGCCATATTCAAGCATGGCTTCAAAGTCCAATCCTTTACTAGTCGAAGTAAAAAGTTCTTCGCCAGTAACGGCATTGAATAATGGGGTACCAAGACCTTCGCCTTCGACCCATTGTCCGAGAGTATAATTTTTAAGCTTTACAGCCATAATTTTTTTCAAAAGTTTAGGGCCTACAGGCCCAATCCGGCTAACCATGCGGTTTTCCGGGTGTTTTGTGGTCTTTTGTTCAATATCAAGTATTTAACTAAAAAAGACCGTTGATAAATGTAGTAGGAAATTGAGACTGTAAAGATAAGCCAAAGTCGATTGAAGTCAAGTTATTTACCCGATTAATTATCACTTTCTTAGAGAAAAAATCTGCCATTTTGTATTGACAGAAAATAGTTGATGGATTTTAGGAAATTGTCTTGTATTTAATTGAAAATTATCTACATTTGCAGCCCAAAATAAAAACTCCGTAAAACAAAACAAACATGTCAAATCAGTACGAGACAGTCTTCATCATGACTCCTGTTCTTTCGGAGGAACAGATGATGGACACAGTCGCCAAATTTAAGAAAATCCTCACCGACAACGGTTCCGAAATTGTTTTTGAAAACAACTGGGGATTGCGCAAATTGGCTTACCCGATCCAGAAAAAAAATACTGGATTTTATTATCTAATTGAATTCAAATCTGAAGGAGATCTGATCAACAAAGTTGAGACAGAATTCCGAAGAGATGAACGCATCATGCGCTTCCTCACCGTTAAGTTGGACAAACACGCAATTGCGTACAACGAAAAAAAGCGTAAAAACGCTGCGTTGAAAAAAGAAGAAGAAAAAGTAGCATAACGAAAAAGCCATGGCAACACCAAACGAAGTACGTTACCTCAATCCGCCAGCGGTTGACACGTCAAAAAAGAAATACTGCCGATTCAAAAAGAATGGCATTAAATACATCGATTACAAAGACGGTAACTTTTTGTTACGTTTTGTAAACGAGCAAGGTAAAGTTTTACCTCGTCGCCTTACAGGAACTTCATTGAAATACCAACGTAAGGTTGGACAAGCTATTAAACGCGCGCGTCACATTGCTTTGATGCCGTATGTATCTGATCTATTAAAATAAGGAGAACTAATCATGGACATTATCTTAAAACAAGATCTCGATAACCTCGGCTATGCTGACGAAATCGTAAAGGTGCGCCCGGGTTACGCTCGTAACTTCCTTATCCCAAATGGACTTGCTATTATAGCTAACGATGAGAATCGTAAAGTTTTAGCGGAAACTATGAAACAACGTGCTCACAAAGCACAGAAGATCAAAGGTGGCGCTGAAGAACAAGCTAAGAAACTTGAAGCGATGGTCATTAAGATCGGAGCAAAAGTTGGAGAAAGCGGAAAGATCTACGGATCAGTGAACGCTCTTCAATTAGCAGATGCTCTTTCTAAACTTGGAGTAGAAGTAGATCGTAAAAAGATCCACCTTGACTCTGAACATATCAAAACTCTTGGAGAGTACCATGCTGTCGTTAACCTTCATAAGGACGTAAAAGCAAAAGTAACTTTCGAAGTCGTAGCTGAGTAATCAGTCATAACCTGAAATATTAAAAGGCAATCAACGTGAGTTGGTTGCCTTTTTTTATTGTGAGTTTCTCCCGCAGATTTTCGCAGATGAAGGCGCAGATAAATACGCAGATTGCTGTGGTAAGAAATACAAAATGCGAATTAGAATATTCTAAATGTATTTACTTTAAATAAAATTGGTCGTAAGATTGAAATGAGAAAATCTGCGCCTTCATCTGCGAATTTTTCTGCGCATTATCTGCGGGAAATATTTATCACATATAAATTATTGCTTCACAAATTTCCCACTCTGAAAAACATCTCCGGTTTTTAATCTTAGAAAATACAGCCCTTCAATTAAGTTCGAAACATCCACCGATTCGAGAGTTGCATAGCGATTTGTATAAACGATTCTTCCAACTACATCATAGATATTTATTTCAGTTGGAAGATTGGATTTGCTATTAAAGTTGAAATGAATTGCATTCCGCACCGGATTCGGATAGATTAGAATTTGATTGGTTTGAATATCAGCTACGCTTAAGAGCATTGTACAATAGTCAGGATATATATTTGTTGTTAATATCAAGGTGCTATCTGACGGTGTAAATGAAGTTGTAATGGATGTTCTAATAGATGAGGGAAAGGGCAAGGTTGGAGTAAAACTTACTGAATCAAGGCTAGAAGTTAAACAGGAGTCTTGAAATAAACTATCGAAATGTATTTCCTTTCCTTGATAAAAATCAATGATTTCATTATTTCGGAAACTTAGCTTGTGATAATTTATATTTAATGAATTCCAAGTTCTGAAAATAATAGGTGTTCCAACGGAATCTACTTTTAATCCGAAAACAACATTGTTTGAACCTGATATATTGTATGATCCAATCGAATAAATGTTTCCATTGTCGTCTTCGGTACAGGACATAAATTGTAATGGAAAGGAGATTGGAATATTGTAATCGTAAGCCCAAATAATGTTTCCATTATCGTCAAATTTCATTAGCATTGAAATTACAGAGGTTGGCGGGCCGCCAAGTTCAAAATTAATAGATGCAACTAGGAAAGTAGAGTCTTTAAGTGCAATAAAGTCATTTATCTCAGACATAGTGCCGAACCAAGAACTGACTGATAAAACATCAACCCCTAAACTATCTGTTTTTGTTATGTAAGCTGCTCGATTGCTCCAAGATGCAAATAGTTCGGTGTACCATGCCCCATTGGAAAATGATGGCAAGATTGTTCCTAATTGGTAGAAATTTGACGCTGATCGCATTCTTGTTTGCGAAGTAACCGTATTTCCATTTGTATCTAAAACTACTGTACTTACATAGTGTAGAGGACCTCCTGAACTACCGGTGTCCACTTGATCAATGTGTACATGAACGTAATTACCATCAAATACGCTTCCATACACTATATTTTCAAGTGAAGGAATTGGCGCAATTCTGCCATTAAAGTTCTTTACCCAAACAGTATTTCCAGTAGAGTCCGCACGGTAAACAAGATTTCCATACGCACCATAAGTATCGGCATTCGACTTTATAAAGCTGAATAAAAATAATAAAATTGTCAGGAGAGATATTTGTCTATTCATCGAAAAGTAAAGATGGAAATTTATCTTTAACAATGATCAAACAAATGGCTAAAAACTTCAATGACCATGTCAATCGCTATTTTTTGAATACCAACATCTCACAAAAATAATTCTGCGAATAATCTGCGAGATTTGCGAGATCTGCGGGAAACTTTTTAAGCATAAGCCCATTCAAGCGAATAATTTTTTCCCGCAGATTCCGCGGAACTCGCAGATTTGATCGCAGATAATTTATTGCTTCACAAATTTCTCGCTCCGAACAATATCACCGGATCTCACTTTCAAATAATACAATCCATCACTCAAATTTGAAATGTCAATTGCTTCGGAAGTAGTTTTTATTTTCGAATAAACCATTCTTCCAATCGAATCATAAATTTTTAATTCGACCACATAATGAGAATTAGAATTTAAAGTGAAATTAATTTTATCATTCGCCGGATTCGGATACGCCAAAATATTCTCACTCGAATTATCAACTTCCCCAACCGATGTCGCAGTCCCTTCTTTCCACAAAGTCACAAAATTATCCGTCGGATTATTCGCACCCTGATTCGGATTGATCAATGTAAAATTTCCTACCTGCATAGTGTCACTATAATAACGGGCTGCTAAATAGAATGAAGAATCGTAACAGATCAGATCACACGTTGATGGAAATCCTGACACGCCTGACATAATAGTGTCTTGCCAAGTCATGTTGAACGATTGATCAAATCGATATAAGAACAATCGAGTATAGATCTCAAAAATAAGTGTACTGTTGCCAGTGCTGTCCATAGCGAATTGTAAACCCGGAAAAAAGGATTGTGGCATAGGAGCAGAGAATTCGGATACGTATGTTCCATTGTTTTCAATATTTACAATTTTTACGGTATCTACGTTTTGTGAAAAATCATCAAATGCCCAGTACAAACTCTGTCCATTCGTCTGCAAACTATTGTTATGATCAAACGTAATGTAGTCTCGCGAATGAAACCATTGTGCTTTAAAACTGCTGTCATACTTGATCACAAAATTCTGATATGAATAATTGACATTCGCTTCGATCGTATCAAATGTTGCAAAATTTCCACACGTACCACTGATGTAAACATTACCTTCATTATCTGCTATGAGATTGGTGTATGTCCTTACTTCAGTGTTATTGTTGAACTCGCTTTTTACAATATTTCCTTGCAAATCAAGTTTGTGAAACGAAGTAAAATCATTCAAGGCTCCTGACAATTCTGTCGTAATATACATCGAGCCATTTTGTGCTATGAAAAGTTCAATAGGCCTGAAGTCATTGTTGATTGGATTAATATCGTGAGCCCATAGCAATGTTCCGTTTTCATCCGCTTCGAAAATAAATCCACTATAATCCGGACTTGAATTTATAATTGTGATCCCATCAATTGCAAGTGTATCTTTATAATAACCAATCACCACAACATTGTTACTTGGATTTATTTCCAGATCAGAAATAATTACATCACCTAAAATCTGCTTACTCCAAAGTAATTGTTGACTGTCATCTCTTTTTTCGAGTTCGGAATATAAATGGAAAACTGACGAGTCACGCTGTGTTGCTAAATAAAAATTGTTGCCTTGATCTTTGCGAATAGCAGCTACATATGACAACGGAACTTTAGTAGTTGTATAGGCCCACTGATAATCCTGTGCATTCAAATTGAAGATCGAAATTGCTAGTAAGAAGATAAAAAGTAAGTGTTTTTTCATTGTGTGTGAGATTTAATAAAGCAAGTTTAATAAATCTTCGAATACGAAAAATTGCGATAAGAAGGAAACTTGATGAACGGGAATAAATTGAGGATGAAACAGGAAGATTGGGGCTTGATTTTTTTTAACACAAAGGGCGCGGAGAAAAAAAGGGAGAAAAAAGAGACCTCTCTTTTTTCTCCCTTTTTTTCTCTATGAACTCCGTGTTAATTTTTTATTGCTTAATTACCCTCCAAGTCGAGTCTTTAATTTTCAAAAGATAAATCCCACTCGAAATACTTGTTATATCTACTTTCGATGTTTTCCCTTTCATTCTTCCTGTTAAAATACATTTCCCAAGTAAATCATAAATAGAATAAATTTCATTCCCGATTTCAGATGAACTAATTGTAATTACTCCATTATTTGGATTTGGATACAAAGTGATTTCATTGACTGAATATATTTCGTCAACTCCTATGGGTGAAAGTCTTTCTATGAAAATACTATCAATGTAAACTAACGTTGTAATTGTTGAATCGTATCTTAAATATACAAGCATTGCATCTTTATTGCCAACTCCATAACTTGTAGTGTAACCTACAAAAGCAATTCCACCTTCTATTGTTCTTACACCGCTATATCCTTCCTCGTCATTTACACCTCCAAGACTTTGAGATCCGGGTACTTGTTGAAATCCTGTTGCATCATATCTAGCTAAGTACATACTCTTTCTTCCTAATCCACTCGGATATTTTTGTCCAATAACAACCATGTCGTTATTACGAATGGGAATTACTTTATTGGCATAATCGTCTTCACTACTACCGCTATTATTCAACCAAATTGAAACTCCATTCGTATCGATTTTCTGAACCCAGATATCATTTTTAGTTGAGTCGAATGGTGCAGTGGAGCCATAGATGACTATATCTCCTGATGGCACAAATACACTTCCATTCAAATAATCTCGACCTAAATTATTATAACGATTACTCCAAATTTCATTTCCGTTGAAATCTAATTTTACAACATAACCATCTTTTCCGTTTGCATCTGTACTGTCAACATAACCTGATAAATAAATTGCTGTTGAACTAACATTGATGTCTTTAAATACATCATTGCCTGTGCCTCCAAAATGTTTCGTCCATAAAGTATCTCCGACAGAATTCAAATGCAGAACCCATGCATCACTTCCACCATCGCTATAAGTGTAGCTTTCTCCGGCAAGTAAAATCGATTGATCAGGTAACACTTTCACAGAATTCAAAAAATCCCAATCTGTTCCACCATAATATTTTTCCCAAAGTATTGTCCCTGTTACATCGATGCAAATAAGATATCCGTCGTATCCTCCATTACCACCTGAGCTACTCGTTCCTGCTATGTAATAATTTCCTGAAGCATCTGCAGCAATTGAATTGCCTAGTTCAGCTGCTGCGCCGCCAAGGGCTTTAGACCACATATGTGTGCCTACTTTGGTAGTCTTCACTAAATAAATTGCATTACTTCCTTGTCCATAACCATTTGTAATTCCAACCATCAAAAATCCACTATCGGGTGTTTGTACAATGTCTCGGAATTCTTCGAAATTTATTCCACCATATGTTCTGATAAATGCAGTGTCCGCCGCCATGATATTGGTAGCAGTAGCAGTTTGACAACTTAAAAGTAGAAAAGATAAAAATAGTACTGCTAAATTCCGTAGTCTCATTGTGAACTTCTGTTCTTAGTGTTTAATTTCTAAAGTCGAAATTACGCAATTTTTTCAATCAACGTACTGACCTCTTAAACTCATTAAACAAATTCAACCCCTTCTATTCATATCTAAGAGCCTCAATCGGATCCAACCTCGCCGCCTTCGCCGCCGGATAAAATCCTGAAATAATTCCAACAATAAAGCAAATAAATAATCCAAGTGTGATCCAGTTCCAAGGAACGATAAAACCTGAATCGAGAATCAAACTCATAATGTTCCCAACTAAAATTCCTAAAAATACTCCTATGAAACCGCCGATCTGACAAATGATAATTGCTTCAAATAAAAACTGTCGACGAATAAAAGCAGGCGTTGCACCAAGTGCCTTTCGGATTCCAATTTCTCGAGTACGTTCAGTAACCGAAACCAACATAATGTTCATTAGGCCAATTGCTGCTCCAAGTAAAGTAATGAACGCAATTATATATGCTATAACCCTCACAAAACCAATTTGCGAAATAAATAATTGCGCAATGCTATCACTCTTTGTGATCTCAAATGTATCCTCTTCTCCGATATGTAAACCTCTTATGGTTCTTAATAATCCTGTTGCTTCGCCTATGGCAGGTTCCATCAGACTGACATCTGTTACGCTTACATTTATGGAGAATGACATTCCATCACGATGATAATTTTGCTTGACATTATACACAGGAATCAAACATATTTTATCGCCACCAAAACCAATTGCTGAACCTTTTTCTTTCAATGTTCCAATGACTCGATATTTATTACTTCCAAGGGCAACAATTTTATCAATTGGATCTGCACTAATGAAAAGTTTGTCAGTAATATCTTTTCCAAGAATTACTACGTTTTCTCCATTCTGAATTTCATGTGCAGAAAAATTTCGCCCACGATCAATAGTATAACCGGCAGTATTGACATAATTTTCATTCCCACCTAAAATACTAACATTCGGATTTGTTTTTTTATCATTCCATTTTACTGTCGAAGCATGTGATGCAAATGTGCTAATACTTACAGTTGCCGGAAATTTGAATTCTTCTTTGAAACGTGCTGCTTGAATATAATCAATCGGTTTGAATCGTTTTGCTTTCCGGCCTTTGTTCCCAATTCTAATATTCATTCCGCGATTTTGAATCGTGAATGAGTTGGAACCCATGCTCGCAAAATTTTCACTTATTGATCCATTTATTGCATCGATGGCCGTGAGAATTCCAACAAGCGCCATAATTCCAATACCAATGATGAGCGCTGTTAGAACTGTTCGCAACAGCTGACTTCTGACGCTCTGAAAAGCAACTTTTAAATTTTCTTTGTGTTCCATATATAAACCGCTGTGAAAGTAGGAAATGCATTCAATTTCTTTCTAAAATTGCCGTTAAACATTGTTAAATGAAAGAAAATGGCAAAAATCGCAACTTTTTCTGCTTAAAAGCAGCATATTATTGTGAAAATATTGTTTATTTTTGTTTCACGACAAATAATTAAAATCAAAATAAGAAAATGAAAAAAGTATTCGCCCTGGTAGCTTTCGTAGCTTTCGTTTCAGTAAACACTTTCGCTCAAGAGGCAAAAGTTGCTTCTGATAAAAAAGCTCCGGCTACAACTGAAAAAGCAGCTTGCTGCGTTAAAGCTAATGCATCATGTTGCAAAAGTAACAAAGAAGCAAAAGCTTGTACACCTGAACAAAAAGCGGATTGTGCTAAAGCAAGCAAATCTTGCTCACATGATGCTCCTAAATCCGGAACAGAAACAAAATAATTTTATTGAAAATAAAAAAGCGGTTGATTCTTTTGAGTCAGCCGCTTTTTTTATGGAAATATTTTCAAATTTATTTTTTCTACAGAATCTTTTTTAATTCATCTAATGAAATTATTTCATGTTTCAATTTTTCATTGTGAGAAATTTTATTCGGATTAAAAAACACTGCATCCCATCCGGCACCAAGTGCTCCAAGCACATCAACTTCTAATCCATCGCCAATCATTATACATTCTTTTGGAAGCGCCTTCGCTAGTTTTGCAGAGTATTCGAATATACGAATGTCGGGTTTCTTGAAACCGGTATGTTCACTTATGATGATCTCTTCGAAATACTTTTTCAAATCTGAGGCTTCTAGTTTGATATGTTGCGCTTCTTCAAATCCATTCGTGATAATATGTAATTTGTATTTTGTTTTTAAGTAGGTGAGCACTTCATGTGAATGAGGAAACAAATGTTTTCGCGCCGGACTCAATTTTATATAGTCTTCTGATAATCCTTTCGGTGCTGTTTCAGGATCTAATCCTAAATCCCAGAATGTAAAGGTAAATCGCTTGTCACGAAGTGTTGCTTTATCGATCTTCCCTAATCGATATTGCTCCCACATCATTTCATTTCTGTCTTTATACGCTTTGTGAAAACTTTCAAAGGTCTTCACTCCCAAGTTCACTAGATTGTAGGTGTTGTATAATTCCAAAAGTGTTTCCGTGGAGTTTTTGTCAAAATCCCAAAGGGTGTGATCGAGATCGAAGAAAATGTGTTTGTAGAGTTTCAATTGATGGAATGATTTCGGATTTCTAAATGTGTTTCTGCTGAAATGCTATCGCAGGATTTCGTGAAGGGTTCTAACGTGTGCCAATTGAAATATTGTAGTGATCAAAAGCGACCAAATAGTAATTGAAACGAACATGTAGAAAACGATTTTCTTTTTGTTTTTTTCTAAACGACTCATGAAAAATGTTCCTAGTGGAATTGAAAAAATAACGGGTGTCAATGCTGCCAAACCAATTAATCCATACTTACGCCAAATGCGAACGATCTTACGTGTTCGTGGTGTAAAGATTTTTTTCTGAGGCACCATGCTTTCTACATACTGATAATGGATCTCTAAAAGTTCAGGAGTATCGGCAACTGGAGGTGAGAACATTGAATTTCTTCTGCGCTTGCGTTTAAAAACCATTTCGCGAACTTTATCCCACAAGGAAATTAACCAATCGGAAACATGCATGAAAATGATCACACCCATCATTCCGCCCATAATGGCATAGATGTTTGTCTCCAGCCAAGTGAAATCGTATTTCTCATTTAAATAGGCAAACGATGGACCGAAAGCAAATTTTACACTGCTAATCAGGATCAATGTCAATATCTTCAGAAAGGATTCCATCTTGCTTGTTGTTCTTTATGTCGATAAAGAACAAATTAAATCGTATGAAAATGTAAATAGTTACAATTTGCTTCCGTAGGCTAAATCACCAGCATCGCCCAAGCCCGGTACGATGTACGATTGTGCAGTTAATTCTTCATCAATAGCTGCTGCCCAAATAGTCACATTCTCCGGTAAGTTGCGTTTCACATATTCCACGCCTTCTATACTTGCTAATGCACATACAATATGTGTATGCTTTGGAATTCCTTTATCCATAAGTGCTTTGTAAGTCATAACCATCGATGAACCGGTTGCGAGCATTGGATCACAAAGTATAAGTATTCGATTTTCTAATGATGGACTTCCAACATATTCAAGTTTAATATCAAATGAGCCATCTTTATGATGCTTTCTGTATGCACTTATGAATGCATTATCGGCGCCATCAAAATAATTCAATAGTCCTGTATGTAATGGTAGTCCTGCGCGTAGTATTGTTCCTACAATTGGTTGTTCAGCAAGTAGAGGCACGTTCGCAATCCCTAATGGTGTTGTTACATCTCTTAACTCAAAGGAGATCGACTTTGAAATTTCATAGGCGAAAATTTCACCAATGCGTTCAAGATTTCTTCTAAAACGCATTCTGTCGCGTTGAATATTGACGTCTCTCAATTCCGCAACGAATTGATTAATGATGGAATTGCTCAAACTTAAATCGTGAACCATGGTGGGAGTTATTATTTAAACCAACGAATAGGAATTGGCAGTGTGTTTTTTCTGATTTGTAAATATACAATTTCTTGCGAACCATAACTCTTATAAAATCGGGAAAGATCATCATTCATTGAACCTTCAAAATCAAGTAGTTTATTCTCTTGCTGATGTTTTTCGATGAAATGGTCAATGATCAAACTCATTGAACCCGATTCCCGGGCTTCATTTCCGGTTGCTGAAAAAAGAAAAATGTATGAACTGAATGATTTTAGGAAAACCGCACCGGCCGTGACTTTTCCTGATTTGTTTTTCGTGATCAGGACTTCAACTTCGTTTCTTTTCGATGCTGTATATATTATTTCTTCAAGTAATTTATATTCTTTGTCGCCCAGCTGCTCAATATTTTTCCCGCGCTCAGAGCGGAATAAAGTGATGATTGATTTTACTTCTGTGGTCGATTCAATTGTTTGTTCAACTTGTTTCGACTTCTTTAAATTTCTCTTTAAATTATCAGAATAATTTTTTCTTAACTCATCTATAGGTTGTTGAAGTGATAAATGATGTGTTCTTCGATTCAAAATTTTATATTTCCCAAACTCTTCAACGCGATTTGATGAATTTAAATTGATCTCGACAAGTTTAAATTGTTTTGGAAATGCAGCTAAAAACTGGTTTACTCTTTCACTTGTTGGATTTCCTTCTGATAAAAACAATCCGCCTTGCTGTGTAAAATGAGGCTGATATAAATAACTGAAACCAAATTTATTTCTTCGACACAAAGGGAAAATGGATTTGTAATCATCTTCAATCAATGCTTCCCATTCCGGAGAAACGATGTCGAGGTACCATGATGATGCGTATGCAATCCCATTGGGTGACGACTCAAGACAATTGTCCCATTTGATCTTGTCGATCTCTGTATGACGAAGATATGTGATCAATCTTTGTATGCTGCTTTAACAACGTCTTCATAAACTTCTTTCCATCCATCCCATGGTTTCATATTCGAAATGGATTCATTATGCCACAGCGACATAAATGTTCCGTTGACTGCTTTTACTTCTTTTATCAGCGGACCAACATAACTCATTACTTCTGCAGGCTGTACTTTCATATAGAAGCGTAGTGTTGCATCCATTACTGCGAAAGGGTGTATTCGTAATCGAGTTTGAATTTCTCTTTTCAAATCGTAATAATAAAACGAAGAACAAATTCCTGCACGAAAGCCTACTTCTCCGGCAAAACCCATAGTATAATCATCAGTAATATCATTTTCGATCAGGTCATGATAGGTAGTTGGAAAATTTAATTTCAAAAAATGCTGACGACTTTTTGTAATGTCACTTCGGACGATTTTCTCTAAACGTTTTTTCTCCAACTTTAGTTTTGTCGCATCTGTATTTGATTCATACGAGGGATGAATACCTATTTCACAATAATCTGCAATTGATTTAATAAGTGTTTGAAAATTTCTTCTGCTGCCGGAAACATTTTTATCATTCTCAGCATAATCCCCTAGTAAGAAAAAGAAGATCGTACTTATTTTGTATTTATTCTGTATTTCGAATAGATGATCATAGGTGTAAAAAGGATCCGGTTTTTTATTTACTAGAACAGAAACTCTTTCAATTATCGAAGTGAAATTGAATTTGCTCAATGACCTAAGAAGTGCTCCTGTCGTTCTCAGAAAACCTTTTTCTTTAAATGCCCAAGCATTATCGATATCAATTGTTGAAATGTATTCGTATTTATTTTCTTTGAAAGTTAATGTTGGAAATGCGTCAGCTAAAATTTCACGAATTTTTTTTGCGTAAATATTTACAATTGGCTTATGCAAAAAACCTTTCTGAAATGCTAAGCTTTGTGCTGCATCAAAACGATCGTGTTTGTCTTTTATAAAAGGCAAATGTTCTTCATATCTGCTCACCATATAAAATGAAGCAGCAAAGGGGTCAAACGGTAAAATATATTTTGGATGTGTAGCGAAAAATGCTTTTGTGTCCATCCAGTCTAAAACTGAAAGATCTTGTTCCCTTACTTTCTTTTCAAAAAGTAATTGAGTAGAAAAGAAAAAGAGTTCTTCGCTTATTTGTTTTTCGCTGTAATTGAACTTTGGTCCTGTGTGAAAAATAAATTTATCTGCATCGTGAGTAAATTCAAATTCAATACCAACCAATTCAGTTAGCATCAATTCAAAAATATACCTCAGTCGAGGTGGAGCAGAAGTTGTATAGACTAGTACCAACGTTGTGTTTACAATGTCGGGCTAAGATAGGGAATTGTTTCTGTTTTTAAAGTTCAGTTAAGCGATTCAAATAATTCCTTCGTCAGCAAAACTGTAATAACCTGTCTGAGTAATGATCACATGATCAAGAACTGAAATCTCCAGGACTTTGCCTGCTTCAACAATGTTCTTTGTAAGCTGAATATCCGCTGTACTTGGCTGTGTATTTCCAGAAGGATGATTATGGCAAAGAATAATTGATAATGCCTTTTGATCTAACGCCGCTTTGAAGATCATTCTTGGATCAGCGACGGTACCACTCATGCCGCCTGCACTTATTTGTTGCTTACTGATGATGCGATTTGCTCGATTCAGAAAAAGTACCCAGAATTCTTCGTGCAAAAGGTCTCCTAACAATGGCTGAAAAATATCCACTGCATCTTTGCTCCCTGTGATCTGCAATACCTTAAGGTCTTGAATTTCTTTTCTTCTTTTTCCTAATTCAAGGGCAGCAAGAATGGTGATCGCTTTCGCTTTGCCAATGCCTTTAATGCGCATGAGTTCTTGCACATTCAAACGACTTAGTTTATTCAGATTGTTATCGCTTTGCTGTAAGATCTTCCTAGCTAGTTCTACTGCCGATTCATTCTGATTGCCTGTCGATATAAGTATTGCGATTAATTCTGCATCTGTCAACGTGTGGCGCCCTTTAAGCATGAGTTTTTCGCGCGGACGATCTTCCTCTGACCACGATTTTATACTGAGATGGTTTTCCATCCTGCAAGAACGGAAGTCGTTCACACATCTACATTCTATATATGAGGAGAAATGAACCTGGAAATTGTTAATCACCGTGGCTTTATTGTGCCCTATGAATTTAGCCACGAATTCACGAATTATTTTTTTATTCGTGGATTCGTGGCTCTATGAATTTAGCCACAAATGCACAAATAAATTATTTTTTATTCGTGAATTCGTGGCGGTATGAATTTAGCCACAAATGCACGAATAAATTATTTTTTATTCGTGAATTCGTGGCTAAATTCATAAAGCACAAAAAAAGGGACCCGAATGAGTCCCTTCTTTTTTACTATGAAAACCGATTATTTTAAGTGAGTTAAATGAATAGCTAATTCGCTTTTCAAATTCGACGCTTTATTCTTATGGATAACACTTTTTTTAGCAAGACGATCAAGCATAGAAGCTAATTTAGGAAGTGCTTCAACGGCATCTTTTTTAACTGTAACTGCACGGAAATTTTTAATTGCATTACGAAGAGTTTTCGCCTGATAACGGTTAGTGTCTCTCTTTGCTTCGTTACTACGGATGCGTTTCTTTGATGATTTATGATTTGCCATTGTAATTTGGTTTCTTTAAAGTTATATCAACTACGTTTGTATAGCTGACCCGTACTCAAATTTGGGGATGCAAATATACATATTCCCACTTATAATGCAAATGGTTGGGCTATGTTTTTCGAAGAAATCGAAAATATATAAAGTGTTGAAAAACAGTTAAATATGTAGTTTGCGTCTGATATTAATTAGTGACTTGGTGCAAATTATTGCTACTTTTGTCACCTCGAATTTATGAAAGAACTCTCAAAAAACTCAATTATCGGCGTAATCGGCGCCGGAACAATGGGCTCGGGTATCGCTCAAGTGTCAGCCACTGCCGGACATTCTACCGTACTTCTGGAAACTAATCCGACTGTTTTACAAAAGGCCGAAGACGGAATGAAAGCCACTTTTGCAAAATTAGTCGAGAAAGGAAAGGTGACTGCTGAACGTTCGGAAGAGATCTTTTCAAAAATCAAATTTACTTCTTCCTTAATGGATTGTTCAAATTGCGATTTAATCATTGAAGCAATAGTTGAAGATTTATCAGTGAAGCAAAATGTATTCGCTGAAATTGAATCTATCGTTTCACCGGATTGCGTTATTGCTTCGAATACATCTTCACTTTCTATCACATCGATTGCTGCTGCTTGTTCGCATCCTTCACGGATCATAGGGATTCACTTTTTTAATCCAGCGCCGTTAATGCCATTAGTAGAAGTAATTCCGGCAATCACAACTGACGAATTACTTTCCGATAAAATAAAAGCACTGCTTACTTCTTGGGGTAAAACAGTTGTAATTGCAAAAGATACTCCCGGATTTATTGTCAATCGTCTCGCTCGCTCTTATTACGGTGAATCAATTCGTATTCATGAAGAAGGTTGGGAAGGAATTCCTGCAGGACAAAAAGGTTTTGCAACGATCGATTGGGCATTGAAAGATGTTGGTGGATTTAAAATGGGTCCTTTCGAATTAATGGATCTCATTGGGAACGATATCAATTACAAAGTAACAGAAACAGTGTGGACGCAATTTTTTTACGACGCACGTTATAAACCTTCTCTAACACAAAAGAGATTGTATGAAGCGAAACGTTTCGGAAAAAAATCAGGCTCGGGATATTATGATTATTCTGCAAGCACAATAAAGCCTGAACCTGTTATGGATCGTGTACTTGCAGAAAAGATCTTCATGCGCGTGATATCAATGTTGATCAATGAATCCATTGATGCATTTTATTTAAATGTTGCTAGTCGTGATGATCTGGATTCTGCTGTATGCAATGGAGTAAATTATCCGAAAGGCTTGCTCAAATGGTGTGATGAGATCGGCGCAGATAAAATTCTGAGTACTCTAGCAACTTTACATGCAACTTATTTGGAAGAAAGATATCGTCCATCAGTATTGCTTAGAAAAATGGTATCGGATAAAACAAAATTCTATTCTTAAAAATTACTTCTGATTTGAAGTAAAATCAAATAATTAAATGGCAGATTTTAAATCAACAATAGACAGTGCATTTGCTTTTCAAGGCGATTCGATTTTAATTGGAACGGCTATGTTAAACAAAGAGGCTGTAGTAAATACTCCGGTGCGACTACCATTGAACATGGTTTCTCGTCATGGCTTGATTGCAGGAGCAACTGGAACAGGTAAAACAAAAACGATTCAACATTTAGCAGAATCACTTTCTGAAAAAGGAGTTAGCGTTTTACTAATGGACATCAAAGGTGACCTTAGTGGAATTGGAAGACCGGGTACAAGCAATCCGAAAATTGATGAACGTGTTGCAAAGATCGGTTACGAATGGAAACCAAAACAATTTCCCGTTGAACTTATGTCGATCTCTAGCGAAAAAGGTCTTCGACTTCGTGCAACAGTTTCTGAATTTGGTCCACTATTGATCTCAAAGATTCTTGAGTTGAACGATAACCAGCAAGGCGCTGTGACCATCATCTTCAAATTTTGCGATGATCATCAAATGCCTTTGCTCGATATAAAAGATTTTAGAGAAGTCCTTCGCTTTATCACGAATGAAGGAAAGGAAAATATAAAAGAATATGGTTCGGTCAGTACAGCGTCAGCAGGAGTGATCATGCGTAAATTGTTGGAACTTGAACAACAAGGTGGAGATATTTTCTTCGGGGAAAAATCGTTTGAGGTAAATGATCTTCTGCGAAAAGATTCGAACGGACAAGGTTATATTAATATCATTCGTCTGTGTGATATTCAGGACAAGCCGAAATTATTTTCGACATTCATGCTTTGTCTTCTTGCTGAGATCTACAAAACATTTCCTGAAATGGGTGATAAGGCGGCACCAAAAATTGCAATCTTCATAGATGAAGCTCACCTTATTTTCAACGATGCATCAAAAGCATTAATGGATCAGCTCGAACAAGTAATTCGTTTGATTCGTTCGAAAGGTGTTGGAATTTATTTCTGCACACAAGTACCTAGCGATATTCCTGAATCAGTTCTTAGTCAACTGGGTTCAAAGTTTCAACATGCTATGCGTGCTTTTACTGCGAATGACAGAAAAGATATTAAACTCGTTTCGCAAAATTATCCCGAAACAGAATTCTATAAAACAGATTCTCTTATTACTGAAATGGGAATTGGTGAAGCGATGATCTCTGTTCTCAATGAAAAGGGAATTCCTGCGCCATTAGTCCATACACTTCTTTCTCCACCTGTAACACGAATGGATATTCTAACCACTCAAGAACAGGATGAGATCGTAAATAATTCCTCAATTGCACGTGCTTACAATGAAGTCATTGATAGAAGTAGTGCATATGAAATGTTGACGAAAAAAATTCAACCTGATTCCGCTCCGCCGGTAAAAACGATTGAAAAAGTTGGAAAGAAAGCTGAAGTAGAAGAAGGTGGATTAGATATCAGTAAACGTATTGCTGAAGTATCAAAGAATCCCGTTGTGAAACAAGTTGCACGCGAATTAACACGTGGATTAATGGGAATGTTATTCGGAACAAAGAGAAGATAATAGGAAATCAGAATGAGCGAAGATTCATTAGCAAATAAAGTTGTCAGTAAAATGTATAACCACGACGGATTTAGTCAGTGGCTAGGTATTGAGCGATTGAATGTAGGTGGAGGAGTTTGTACTCTTCGCATGACTGTTCGAAATGACATGCTCAACGGATTCGGAATTGCTCATGGCGGAATCACGTATTCGCTTGCCGACAGCGCACTTGCATTTGCATCCAATAGTCATGGAAGAATGTCTGTGTCTGTTGAAACAAGCATATCACATACAAAGTCTGTAAAAGAAGGAGATGTGATCACTGCCGTTGCTGAGCAATTATCGTTGACAGATAAAATTGGTGTGTATCATGTCACTGTGAAGAATCAGGCAGATGAAATCGTAGCTCTATTTAAAGGAACAGTTTATCGAACGCCAAAGCAGTGGGAAGTCTAGTAAATCGAAGAATAAATGGGTAAAAGGCCAATGGTTAGATCTGATAATTATCCTATAAATATACTTATGCATATTCTGCCAAGTTGAAATTCGAAATTAAAATCAAAGAACTACCGACCCTGAAGGGGTCGCACATTTGTAGAAACGGCAACATCAATTAGCAACACAAGATCCCGGAGGGATTAATTAAAATTGTAATTATGAATATCAAAGACGCATATATAATCGATTACATCCGCACCCCAATCGGTAGCTTCAGTGGCACACTTGCACCCGTGCGAACCGATGACCTCGCTGTAATCGTACTGAAAGAATTATTAAAACGAAATCCACACGTTGACTTTACACAAGTCGGTGATGTAATTCTCGGTTGTGCAAATCAAGCCGGCGAGGATAACCGAAACGTTGCACGCATGGCTTCGTTGATGGCAGGATTACCGATCAATGTCCCCGGTGAAACGGTAAATAGACTATGCGCTTCAGGACTTTCTGCGACTGTTGCTGCTGCTCGTGCCATTATGGTTGGCGATGCAGAACTTGCAATTTCCGGCGGAGTAGAAAATATGACACGTGGTCCATGGATCATGTCGAAAACAAGCACACCATACGGACGCGATGCCCAACTTTTCGATAGCAGTTTCGGCTGGAGATTCATCAATCCGAAAATGAAAGATCAATTCGGTGTTGATGCTATGGGAGAAACAGCAGAGAATCTTGTTGACCGCGATAAAGTATCTCGTGAAGATCAGGATAAATTCAGTTTCAATTCTCAACGCAAAGCAAAAGCTGCACAAGAGCGCGGGCGATTTGCAAAAGAGATTGTTGCTGTAGAAATTCCCGGAAAGAAAGGCGATGTGAAGATCTTCGATAAAGATGAATTCATGAAACCGGATACTACTGTAGAAGGTTTAGGAAAACTAAAACCTTCTTTCAGAAAAGAAGGAACAGTAACTGCTGGAAATGCAGCAGGATTAAATGACGGTGCAGCTGCATTGCTACTTGCTTCTGCAGATGCAGTGAAAAAATATAATTTGAAACCACTTGCGAAAATTGTTTCTACAGGAGCAGTTGGTGTTGAGCCAAGGATAATGGGAATTGGTCCTGTTGAAGCTGCTAACATTGCATTGAAACGCGCAGGACTTACATGGAATGATATCGACATTATCGAATTGAATGAAGCATTCGCAGCGCAAGCACTTGCTGTGATTCGTTCTTGGGGATTGAAAGATGATGATGAAAGAATTAATCAGAATGGTGGTGCAATTGCTTTAGGTCATCCACTTGGAATGAGTGGTGCAAGAATAATTGGTTCTGCAGCACTTGAGTTGCATGAGAAGAATAAACGATATGCATTAGTAACAATGTGTATTGGTGTAGGGCAGGGCTATGCAGTTATAATTGAAAAAGCATAAAGGAAAATTCAATGGCAAATATTTTTGAGTTCAACGGCTACAAACCTGTCGTTCATGAATCTTCTTTCGTGCATCCGAATGCTAGTGTTACCGGTAATGTCATCATAGGAAAAAATGTGTACATAGGTCCGGGCGCTGCATTGCGTGGCGACTGGGGACAAATTATTATCAGCGATGGTTGTAACGTTCAGGAAAATTGTACGATCCACATGTTTCCCGGAGTAACTGTCTTGTTGAAAGAAGACGCACACATTGGACATGGAGCAATTATTCACGGCGGAACAATTGGGAAAAATGTTTTAGTCGGAATGAATGCAGTTGTAATGGATAATGTTGTTGTCGGTGATAATTCAATTATCGGTGCATTGTGTTTCGTTCCCGATGGAATGATCATTCCTGAAAAAAAAATAGTAGTCGGCAATCCCGCAAAAATCGTAAAAGACGTCAGCGATGAAATGATAGCATGGAAAACAAAAGGAACACAACTCTATCAACAACTTCCAGCAGAGTTATATGCTACACTGAAACCTTGCGAACCCTTACGTGAAGTGCCAGCAGACAGGCCGACGCAGCAGGATGTCTATTCGACTTTCAAAAGAATGAAGAATGAAGAATGAAAAATTCTCTGCGGTTATTCTGCGTACTCTGCGCAATTCTGCGGGAAATAATTTTGACACAGAGATCACAAAGAGAAAAAAAGAACACAAGTTCAGTATCGTTTAATCAGAGTTCACACTGCCAATAAAAAAATGCAGTGCTAATTACCACTCACTACTTACTACTTACCAAAAAAAGAATGTGCGGAAGATATGTCGTCGTAAGTAAAGTAGAAGTCATCGAAAAACGTTTCAACGTTACCGTGCCTGAACTTCCATTGAATATACTTCCGTCATTTAATATCGGACCGGGATCACTTGCGCCTGTGATCACGAGTGACGATCCGACAAAGGTTCAGTTTTTTCAATTTGGGTTGACGCCATTCTGGGCGAAGAAAAAAATGTATCTCTTCAATGCACGTGCAGAAGGAGATGGCAATAAAGAAAACGATCCGAATTATACAGGTGGAAAAGGAATTATTTCGAAGCCATCATTCAAGCGAGCAATTCGCTCGCAGCGTTGTTTAGTTATAGCCGATGCATTCATAGAAGGCAGCACACACGAAGGACTCGACAAACCGTATGTCGTTTATTTAAGAAATCAAAAACGTCCTTTTGCATTTGCCGGCATCTGGGAAAGTTGGGCAGATCCTGAATCGGGAGAGATTACAAATTCATTTGCAATCATAACAACAGTTTCGAATTCACTGTTGCAAATGATTCCTCACCATCGCTCACCTGTTATACTTTCTCAAAGTCAAGAACGAAAATGGCTCAAAGCTGAACACCTCAACGAGATCACCGGCATGCTCGAACCTTTTCCTTCTGAAGAAATGAATGCTTACCCCATTGACAAGCGCATTAAAAATCCGCGTGTGAATGATAGACAACTAATGGATCCAATTGGTGAGCGACTGCTTCTTGAAACTGAAGAGGTGGTTAAGACTTCGTTGCAGTTGCAGGGGATGTCGTTTGGGCGAGGAGATTCTAAATAAAAAAGACCCAACAACCCGTCGGCGAGATTGTTGAGCCATATTATTAATTGTTAATTATTAATTAATTCTTCCCGGTCGCTTTCACAAGCTGATAAACCCTCCTTTGATCCTTACTACTAAACTCAATAAAATAAGTCCCCGCTGCAAGATTATCTCCAGTTTCATAATTACCTTGAATATCTTTTTTCGATTCTATTAATCGTCCGCTGATGTCGTAGATGTTGTAGTCAAGTGTACGTTCACAAAGGATGTGGAAATTACCGTTGAACGGATTCGGATAAAAATAAACACCGAATACCGGTTCGTGCGATGTTTCAATTCCATTGCAGTTGTCGAATGTGATTGCAATTGTGTCGCGTGTTAAACATCCTGCACTATTAGTTACTGTTACTATGATTGATTTGATACCGAATCCTAC
>JANOBV010000331.1:0-4475 GCA_031411835.1 Bacteroidota bacterium
CACGGTTTACAATTTTTGCGGCAATTCCGATATCACGAAGTAAGCGAGATAACTCACCTTTTGCATAAGGAAAATCTGATTGTCTTTCAATGATAAATTGTCCGAGGGTAACTACTTTGTTCATTTCTTGAGGCGTTATTGATGCAAAACTAACATTTGAAACCGATTCCTTCGAATAAGAAGCAACATTCAATCCGTAACTGCTGAATATCAAGCCTTTTGGTCTTTTGAAGAAGGATGATTTTTAAACGATTTTATCATCCAATATCATAACCAACACTTGAATCATTATCTTCGCCACCACCACAAATGCCTATTATGAATTCAACAACAAGTTTCCCGAAAGAGAAAATTAAAATGCTAATGTTAGAAGGAGTTCATCCTTCTGCGTTGGCATTATTTAAAGAACATGGCTACAGCGACATTGAAGTTGTAAAAGGAGCCATGAGCGAAGAAGATCTTTGCGCAAAAATAAAAGATGTACACCTTCTCGGTATTCGTTCTAAAACACAATTGACAAAAAAGATAATCGACTCTGCCGATCGTTTGATCGCAGTTGGCGCATTTTGTATTGGAACAAATCAGATCGATATGAATTCATCGATTGAGAATGGTGTTGCAGTTTTCAATTCGCCATTTTCAAATACACGTTCAGTTGCAGAATTAGTAATTGCGCATTGCATCAATCTGATGCGTAGAATTTTTGAAAAAAGCGAAGGTGCTCATCATGGAAAATGGATGAAAGATAGTACAGACAGCTATGAAGTTCGCGGAAAAACTTTAGGCATTGTTGGTTATGGACACATTGGTTCCCAGGTTTCAGTCCTTGCAGAAAATATGGGAATGAAAGTAATCTTCTATGACATCGATGCAAAATTAAGTTTAGGAAATGCGACCTCAGTCAAATCGCTAGATGAGTTATTACAAAATTCCGACATCGTTACATTGCATGTTCCCGAATTAGATTCAACAAAAAACATGATCAATGAAAGCAAGTTGAAGAAAATGAAAGTCGGTTCGATGTTGATCAATTATAGTCGTGGAACTGTTATCGATTTAGATGCAGCGAAAGCAGCAATTGAAAGTAATCATCTTCGTGGATTAGCAGTAGATGTTTTTCCATACGAACCAAAAAACAATTCAGAGAAATTCGAATCGCCAATACAAGGTTTGCCGAATGTAATTCTCACTCCACACATTGGTGGTTCTACTCAAGAAGCACAAGAAAATATTGGATTAGATGTTGCAGGAAAAATGATCAGCTTTCTAGAAACAGGATCGAGTAACGGATCGTTATCAGTTCCCGCTTTGAGTTTACCTGTCCTTTCAGAAACTCATCGACTGTTACACATTCACAAAAATGTACCGGGTGTATTGAGTGAGATCAACGGATTGCTCTCGAAAATGAATGTGAATATCTTAGGACAATACTTGAAGACAAACAATCAGATCGGTTATGTTGTTCTAGATATTGACAAGAGCACTTCTCCGGGAGTTTTAGAAGAATTAAAAAAAGTAAAGAGCACAATTCGTGTTCGTAGTCTATATTAATATGAATATTCGAAAAGGAATAAAAACTGATCTCCCAGGAGTTTTCCGACTGATCAATGAACTTGCTTTATTTGAAAAAGCGCCGGAAGCAGTAACGAATACAATTGCAAGGATGGAAAACGATGGCTTCGGAGAAAATCCGATCTTCGAATTTCATATAGCCGAAGTTGATTCTGAAATTGTCGGAATGGCATTGTACTTTATAAAATATTCGACGTGGAAAGGACGTGGACTTTATCTGGATGATTTGATCGTAACAGAAAAAATGAGAGGCAAAGGGATCGGACAAAAATTGTTTGATGCATTTATGTCGGAAGCAAAAAAGATTGATGCGAAGCAAGTTCATTGGCAAGTGTTGGACTGGAATACTCCGGCGGTTGACTTCTATAAAAAACTAGGAGCAAAGATCGAAGCGGAATGGTGGGATTGCAAGATCAATGAAAAGGAAATAGTTTCTTATCCTAGTGAATAGTGAATAGCGAATAGTAAATAGTGAATAACGAAAAAATCTGCGATTTTATCTGCGCCTTCATCTGCGAGATCTGCGGGAGATTTTTTTAACACAAGATCACAAGTTCACAATGAGACCACGGAATTAGGAGTCCCGTTGTTACGAAGCACAATCGATTCTCGAATTACGATTCTCGAAAAATCAACAACAATCCAATTAATCAAAAAGATGAGAGTATTCAAATTCGGCGGAGCATCAGTTAAAGATGCTGCAGCAGTAAAAAATGTAGGTCAGATCTTATCGCAGCATAAGAAAGAAAAGATCGTTGTCGTTGTTTCTGCTATGGGAAAAATGACGAACGCTTTGGAAAAAGTGACGAAAGCGTATATGAATAAATCTGCCGACCTCCTCGACTTGATAAATGAAGTAAAAGAATACCATACAAATATTATCAACGAACTTGGTTTTAGTCAGGACCATGGTGTTCGTGGCGATGTTCAAAATTCTTTCATTGAAATTGAATGGATCATCGAGGATGAACCGACTCGTCCATTTGGATTTTATTATGACCAAATTGTTTCGCAGGGAGAATTGATCTCAACTCGCATCATAAGTGCATACTTGAATGAAATTAAGATCAACAATCAATGGTTAGATGTTCGTGATGTATTGCAGACTGACAACACATACAGAGAAGCGAAAGTAAATTACGATCTGACAGAGAAGTTGATCGGCATGCGCATCCCAACACTTTTAGAAAAGACAAACATCCTCATCACACAAGGATTTATCGGCGCGACATCAGAAAACTTTACGACAACATTAGGTCGCGAAGGATCCGATTATACAGCAGCAATTTTATCGTACTGCTGCAATGCAACTGAAATGGTAGTATGGAAAGATGTAGCCGGAGTGATGAGTGCCGATCCGAAATTATCGGATGATGCAATGAAGCTGGAACAGATCAGTTACCATGACGCAATTGAGTTGACATATTACGGTGCGACTGTTATCCATCCGAAAACAATAAAACCATTAGAGAACAAACACATTCCATTGAGAGTTTGTTCGTTCAAAGCACCACAAGACAAAGGTACAAGCATTGGAAATTACCAAGCTACAAAGCCTTTAGTGCCATGCTTCATTTATAAATTCGATCAGATTCTTTTTTCGCTTTCGTCGAAAGATTTTTCATTTATAGCAGAAGAATCGCTTAGCAAGATCTTTGGAATATTTGCAGCGCATGATATTAAGATCAATTTGATGCAAAATTCAGCGGTGAGTTTTTCTGTTTGTGTCGACAACGATCCATTCAAAATTCCGGCATTGATTGAAACATTGAAAAAAGATTTTCGATTGCTTTACAATGAGAATTTGAAATTAGTTACTGTCAGACATTACTTTGCATCAACGATTGATACATTGACGAAAGGTCAGACGATCTTATTAGAACAACGAAGCAGGCAGACTGCACAGGTTGTTTTGAAGTCATAATTAATTCAAAAACTAGTAATTAAGAATATTACCTGTTCCCATTCATTCGATAGGTTCTTTTATAACTTTTTCGCGAAGCTTTCGCATCGTTGACCTTCTTATTTCCTTGGTGCATAGCAACTTCTTCGCGATGATGAAATACATTTTCAAAATTATGGATTTGAATTGGGTCAATTGGCTTCACATCACCTTCTTTGGGAATAAAATGGAGGTCTTCGTGAAGAGCTTCTTCTATAGGAATTAGCGGCTCAATTATAAAAGCATCAACTACAGTCTCACTAGGTTTTGAGGATTTTCCCTTCTGACCATTTTTCTTTTTAACAACTGCTTTTACAGGAGTTTTTTCAGAAGCTTTAACTGGAGTTTTAACTGGAACTTTAACAGAAGTTTTTACAGAAGCTTTAACAGGAGTTTTAGTACCCTTTTTAGCGATCACTTTCGCTTTTTTCACTGAAGTGACCTTAGTTTTTTTCTTAACTGAAACAGCTACCTTTTTCGAAGCTACTTTCTTTTTGGCCTTAGCTTTAACAGGTGATTTAGCTGCCACTTTTTTTACTGCAGCCTTTTTCACAGCAACTTTCTTCTTCGGTGCAGCCTTTGCGATTTTTGATTTTTTTGCATTAAGAGATTCAGCATTCTTAATAGCTGTTGCTATTACTACGCCCTCTTTCATTTTTTTATCTTCCTTCAAAATCGCATTTGCAATTTGAATTGCTTTTTTACGCACTGCTACCGGCAAGTTTTTCATTGACGCCGGGTATTTGGTCTGTGTCCAAGGCATAATTTTGTGTTTTATAAAACTGAAGAGACTTCAATTTTGATTTACCCGAAGTTCGTGAGAAAAAGAGGAAAATTGTTACAGAATTATTGATAAATGTTGTAAGATTATCATTCTTGTCTTCCAGATAAAATAAATATAAAATTATCTGCGCTAAATCTGCGAGATCTGCGAGATCTGCGGGAAAAATTTCTGTGTGTT
>JANOBV010000332.1:0-1873 GCA_031411835.1 Bacteroidota bacterium
CCCATACAAATTTCGAAAGTATCGCATAATTCAGAGTATTTTACAAATGGAGAAATATTACTAGAACTACAGAGATCAAAAGAATAGGATTGATTGTCGAGAAAATCAATTCCTCCTGGCCCACCGTATGGGCCAAAATACGTTGGGCCAGATTGATCAAATCTTCCGATCTGAATTGAGTGCGTTAGTGAGTCGTTTGAATTTGCGCCAACTGTTGCCGGCGTACCACCAAATCCTGAAACAGGACCACCTGAACTATATGCTGTTGCCCATTGCATATCTTTATAACAAAATGCCACGTTCTTTCCTGCATCTAGAATTGAGTCAAGGCCATCAGTAAGTATCAATTGAAACGTATTTAACTTATCAGCTAATGTGTTGTAGTAGCCAACGTGATCCCATTGTACCTGCAGTGACGAATTTGTAAGTTTATAATAAACGAGTCCACTCATTATAGAGCGAGTATCAACGTCACTCCAAAATGGAGCTATCAATTTAATACTTGGAAATGGAAATGAATCCGGCACAGAACTAACATATTGTCCATCTAATGAAACACATCCATTATTGCTTATATAAATTGTGTCATAATTGGTACCATAGAAACAGAAGTTGAATGGTAAAGCAATGGGTAAAGTTAACCCATCATCGTTTCTGTATTGAGGAGCAACGCCATTTGTAAATGGAACAACAGACCACGAAACGTCTCTTTCTATCCAACAGTTGCATGGATCAATTTCGTTGATTGAATTTTTCGAATGTAAAGGTAGATCAGCAATTGCAGCATTTATTATTAAAAAAATGTTAGCGAGAAATAAAAATATTTTTTTCATTCGATTTGAATTTAAAATTTGCAAATGCGATTTTTGGTTGAGGATGATTACTTTCCTAAATAACAAATATAAAATAATTATTGAATTATTGATTCAAAATCAATAACGAAATTTCGTACGATGATGGAATATTTTTGAAAATCAAATGCCACCCTTCTGGGGCAATGCCATTAAGTTGATCACAAGAATTCGAAATAAGTAAATGCATTTGGATAAAAGTTCCTGCATCTATTGGTTGCATTCGACTTATCCCCATATACAATTGTGAAAAAAGCAGTGTGTTTAAAGAGTTCGCCCCTAAAGGGGCTTAGCGCTCATGCATGGTCCAGAAGTTACCAAGAGGCTGGCCCTAACGGGCCTTATTATTCCATAAATTGACAACGAATTTATCAATTGACTAAACTAAATGACATTATACTCTGGGGTCATGCATTTTATATTTCAATTTAAAAAAAATTGAAATATAAAATCGATCAATTATCCTTTTAGACAAATTGCATCCGGATTTAATAAAAAATAAATTGAATTTGCAACAAAGAAATTTATTCAACCCTGCGTTTGCAGTTCTTCCTTTTTCTGTTTTTCCTCCGCAGTTTTCACAGCAGTAAATTTATTCTGAAAAATGAGAAGCAGAATCACACCAATTGTAATTGATGAATCAGCGATATTAAATATTGGTCGGAAGAAAAGAAAAGTTTCACTACCCCAAATTGGTAACCAATCAGGAAAGCGGCCACCGACGATTGGAAAGTAAAGCATGTCGACAACTTGTCCGTGGAGAAAATTTGAGTAACCATGTCCGGGAGCAAAGCGCGCAACACCTTCCATGCTATCAGTAAATAAAATTCCGTAGAAAGCGCTATCGATAATATTTCCGATTGCTCCGGCAAAGATCAAAGCGAAACAAGTGATGATCAACTTGTGTGAATTTTGTTTAATAAGATGAAGGAGATACCAGCCAATTCCAAAGGAAGCAACGATACGAAAAACACTCAAGAAAACTTTACCAAAAGAACCACCGAACTCAAGTCCGAAAGCCA
>JANOBV010000333.1:0-10828 GCA_031411835.1 Bacteroidota bacterium
AATTCCGTGGTCTTTTGTGAACTTGTGGTCTTAGTGTTTAATTTTTTGTTGGAGCTTCGTCCGGTTCGGAATGATAGACATCAAGAGCCACAATCATAGCCACAAAAGCCCAAACAGGCACAGCAAGTTTGTCAGTATCTAAAAAGTTATTCATTATTCCATGAATGAAATAGGTGAGCAGACCAATCAATATTGCCAAAGCTAATTTTCTCGAATGTTTATTTTTGGATTTGGAATAAACCATTGATCCGGTGTAAATAATTACGGACACTAGTATAATTACAAATGCCATTCCCGGCACACCTTGTTCTGCAAGCGGACCGATGTATTCACTATGTGCATTTCCCATGTCACCTGCGTTAGTGGAAATGATTGTCATCTCATTCGATTTTTGGAATGGTGCATAGTTGAACTGATAGGTTCCGGGGCCCCATCCCATGATGGGTCTTTGCTTCCACATTCGTAGTGCACTATTCCAACGATTGATCCGTTCAAGATTGGATGCATCTGTTGAAATATTTGAGATGGATTTAATGTGCTTGTTAAAATCAGTTGCAGAATCCTGACGATTCTTTTCAAGTTTCATGAATAGATCGTCTTTCACAGACATGAACATGGCAATACCAGCAATACTAACTAGCAGAACATGTTTGAATTTTACTTTGAAGTAATAGATGAAGTAAATAACAATGACTATAACAAGACTTAACCATGCAGCACGGGTGTAACTTAATATCACACCAACCAATAAGATCCAAAAAGCCATTGACGAAAGGACTCTTTCTCTAAGTAAATTAGTTCTGTCGCGCGAAAGAAATAATACCGGCGGAATGAACAATGCTAAAACCGCTGCGTAGGCTGTGTGATCGTTGTAAAACGGAATCATCACCCAATGGGCAGCTTTTTGTGTCCAATCATTTTCGGCATGACGAATGATCGTGTAGATCACAACAATGCATAATGAGAAAAGATAAACCCAAATGAATCGCTTGATATTTTTTTTGTCCCTGAACAGTTGTGTGCCTAGAAAGTAAAAAGGTACGATAAACCATAGTTGCGACATCATGTGCTTCAAACTGACAAGAGGATAAGAACTCGTTAGTGTGGTAATGAACATCCAGAGAATTACAAAATAGAATGCGATCGAAACAGGATGTGAAAGAATTTTTCTGTCAAACCTTCCTTCAAAAATAAATTTGAAGGTAAATAGCAAAAGAACACCAAACATTAAAGGTTCGGTGGGCATACTCAATGCAGGACCACTTGATTTATCATTTAATGTGATGGCAAAAGGCGTAGCAAAAGCGATGATATAAAGAATTGTATCTAACGAAAAGATCGCAAGATATGCCAACCCTAATACCAAAGGTGCTGCTGCAAACCAATACATTTCTTTTGTGATGAAGTAACATGTTACCGCAAGAAATGCACCGATAAGTAAATAAAAACTACGCAATTCAATTTTGCTCAACACGGCTTTATGCTGCTTTAGTAGTTTCGTCCTTAGAATAAAAAATAAGGATAATAATGAAAGCCATCAGTAAGGAAGCGCCAACAGAAATTAAAACAATTAACCAACGAATTGGGTATGCTTTTTTATCGGATGCTTGTGGAGGAGTTACGACGTTAGCATATGTAAGTTTCTTTGTAACATCACGCATAGCATTTTCATAAACGATCTTCAATTCATTATAGGTTCCACGTGTTCTCCATAAATGTTCGTTGTACGCATTTACTTCGGATCCTTTATCTTTCAACGCTTCCAATTGCGCTTTCGATTCAATATTAGCTTTTGAATTTGGCTGGTTCAAACTTCTTAGATATGCTCTTGATGCTTCTTTAGATTGCGTTTTAAAATCCAGGATATTGTATTTCATCTGTAAGTTATGCAAAGCATTCTCCATTGAATCCATTTCGGCCTTCTTGGCATCCATTTGGTTTTTAGAAATGATTACAACTTCCTTCGATTTTTCAGCTTGAAGCTCACGAGCTTTAATATTGAAGAAAATGATTATCGAGTCGGCCATTTGTGCAGCCTTTAACGGATCTGTATCATAAACAGTGATCTCCATTGACTCGTATTCCGTTTTCTTGATGATCACATTTTCATCATATGTTTTGAAAACATTGGTGCGAAATGAAATGTCGGATGTTGTGTCGATGTCGTAATGTTTGTATAAATCGAATGCGCGAATTATTTTATCGCGAATGTCGGTCGACTGCGTGATTTGTAACATCTGTTCAGTAGCGCTTTCTGTAGAGTAAGCAATAAGGTTAGATGGATAAACAACAGCAGTTGATTTAAACTTCGGTTTAATAAATAGTGGAGAAGAGAAAATTACAGAGAGCACCAAGCTGGCAACTCCAACAATCATCAATTGCTTTTTCCAGCGAACTAGTAGTTGTATTAATTCAATCGAATTGAAGAATGGATTATTCATTTCTATTTTTAGTACTTATTTGTTTGTTATTCTTTGATTTCTTTATAACGTTGAATGGTCATAATTGTAAATAATGCGATTAAGAAAGCGCCTATTGATGTTACAAGTATTATCAGCCATCGAACAGGGTATGATTTACGTTCTGATTTAACAGCTTTATTGACAATAAACTGATGTGTCAATGATTGATTGGCATCCAACTGTAGCTTTTCGTATTTGCCTTTTAATTTCGATAACTCTTCTCTGTCATAACTTATATCTGAATTTAATGCAACGCTAACACCACCATATTTTGTGATCTTGTCTAACTCTGCTTGCAAACTTTTCATTTTTGCTTGTGCACCTTTTATTCGTGCCTTTGTATTGACGATGATTGAATCACTTTGCTCATGATAATTCTGAAGTACGGTAAGCATTGCAGTTTCATTTTCATTAACTGATGAGGCAGAAGTGTAGGCGCCTGAGAGCATCTCTGATTGGGCTCTATAATCAATCACTCCTAAAGTTCGAAGATGCTGTAAAGAATCTTCTTTCATCTTTAATTCGTTGAGCTTATCGAAGTAAGATTTTTGAATAATGTTCAATGCTTCATTTGCACGTTCATGCTGGATTTTAGTTTTCATAGAATCCAATAGCGATGAAATATCATTTGCTATGTCAGCTGCCATTTGTGGATCAGAATCCATTACTTCAATTCGAACAGAAAGAAATTCCGTTCTGGAAAATGTGATGTTCGAATTGAATTCCTCAAACAACTTTGACATTGGGTAAGGATCGTTTGGATCGATCTTGTAATGGTCAATTAGATTGTATTTCTTAATGATCGTTTCTCTGATCTCATCCGAATTTAAGATCTGAAGCATTTGTTCAGCCTGTTCTTCTTCGCCATAAGCTAAGATGTCTTGCTTTTCAGAACCGGTTTCTTCCAGTAACGCTTTACTGATGGAATTAGTTGAAGAAGGAAAAAAAACAACTGACGATTTAAATTTCGGAGTGATAAACCACGGGCCGGAAAAAATTGCAGATGCTAAAGCTGCAATCATCACAATGATGATCAGTGGTTTTTTCCACCGAAGGATCAGGATCAGTAAACTGGTGGATTCCAGATAGGCTGTATCCCGTGCTTTTTGAAACATTTTTTATGTGGAAATATTAAGGGCCCCAAAGGTAGAAAAGGAAATCAAAAGAAAAAACCTTTTTTAGGGGTTTAAAGCATTGAAATTAAATTAAATAGATCATTTTAACTACTTTTTTTTTAGATGAATTGCTACTAATCAGGCAGAATCTTTTTTAAAGTTATTTTATTATACCAATTGCTCCAAGATCAATTGGAGGATTTATCTGATTAAAAAGCATAAAACGATTAAGAAAATTTGATTTTCCAACCTGATAAAGCCGAGAATTTACATTTTTCTGTAAATGATTTATATGATTCCCACATTTTAATTAGCATTCGATTGAAATGGGTTAACTTGTACAGGATAATTAAAATAAAAAACTATGAAAAAGACAGGACTAGTACTAATTGCCATTGGAATCGTAATGGTCTTCATTACCGGATTCAACATCATCACAAAGAAAAAAGTCGTTGATATCGGACCAATTGAAATCAACAGAGATGAAAAAACACCAATTCAATGGTCTCCAATTATCGGTGGGATATTGATAGTTGCGGGAATTGTGGTAGTGGTGAAGGATAAGAAGTAGTTTTTTGTTCAAAGTTTAAAGTTCAAAGTTGGCTTCAATATAAATGCTTGACTTATTTCAAATATAACTTGTTTTTTTGTTACAAAATTTAAATTTTTCTCAATTCTATTGAACTTTGAACTTTGAACTTTGAACTCACTCCTCACCATACTTCAATATCCTATAAATATTCCGAATACCTATCAGCCTCGTAGAAAAAGCAATTACGAAACAACTTCCTGCTGCAATTACGAAACGGGCCATCCAATTTATATCGAGGTGATAAGCCGTGTAATTTATTCCTATGCAAAGTCCAATGAATAAAATTGTCATTGAAATCAATTTCACATTCTTTTTGAATTCAAATGTTTTTTGTGCCATGAAGAGCTGGACTAATGCTGTGAAGGATTGAGTAGTGATGGAAGAAATTGCTGCGCCAACTGCTGATAATTTCGGAATAAGAATAAGATTCATGATGATGTTGATCAACATTCCTGCACCGGCCATGATGTTCAATTGTTTTAAGCTTCCATTAGCAGTAAGTAGTGTTCCAAAAATGTATGACATAGAAACGGGAACAAAACAGCACATCAAAATTTTAAATACATCTGACGATTCTTGAACATGATTTCCATAATTAAGAAGGTCCATTATTTCATAGCTGAAAAAGAAGCAGCACACAGCTACAACAATTGCAGGAACAACTAAAAGCGAGAATGAAAGTCTGACCATTTCTTCAACATTTTGTTTTAGCTTGATCATCTTTGCAAAAATAGGAAGAAGTAAACCTGCGAATAAAACAGGAATCATATTCGCTCCATCGAGTAAACGATTTGCAGATGCAAAAATACCGGCTTGATTTGCGCCAACACGGAATGGAAGTAGGCGTTCCAACATCGGTCCATTACTCCAATTGTAAAATGTCATCAAGAGAACAAGTACGGCATACGGATAAGATTTTTTCAGGATCATTACGAAAAAAGGCCAACGCCATTGCAAGCGTCGGATCTTTGCTTTCTTCATTACTATAACAAGTGTAATAAATGCTGTAATCGCATATGCTATCGTTTGCGAATATACAAACCATGTAATGTTGAATTCGCCACCTTGTCTATGTAACATCAACAGATAACTACAGATTGCAATCATGATCAATCTATCGAGAACAGAAACAATGCTATCTGTCTTGAATAAATGAAGTCCGGCAAGATTCGATCGTAAATACAAAATGAAACCAAGCAAGATTTGATTGAAGATCACAGCAACAAGCATCTTCATCATGTCAGGTGTATATCCGATCAACATTCCGACGGAAAAAGTAATTATTGCGAAAATCACAGCAAGCATCAAACGCAAAACAATTATACTTGAGAGATGCTTGCTTAGTAAATGATTATTCTGACTAATGTTCTTATTGTTGAAATTGGTAATTCCAAAATCAAGCAGGATATTCAGAATAAATGAAAAACTGAAAATGGCATAATAAAAACCATATTGTTCGGTACCCACAGCGATCTGGACATTTCGGTCAATACCGATGATCCAATATGGCTTGATGAGCAGGTTCAGTAAAAGGACCAACCCTAAATTTGTAACGAACTTTTTTTGCATTTTCTTAAAAGGTGCGCAAATGTAATTTATTAAATAGACCTTAAAAAACGGATTTCAAGCAATAATCAATTCTTCGTTGAATGTTTGGAAAAATATAGGGCTTTTGGGACATCGGATTTTTGGGAATTCCTGAAACAGTCAAATTCTGCAATATATTTTTCGCATTTATACATATTTAACCCCGGGGGCGGCGATTTGAAATTACATCGTCCCAACATAGGCTAACCGGTAAAAAGAAATGAGTTTTTTAAAAATGAATTAGTAAAAGAAAATGGCTGACGCCATGCGGACAGGCCCCAAGTTTTCCCCTTCCGCATGACTATACGCCGAGGCGCACAGCATTTTTAAATACACAAATGACTTTATTATAAATGACAATCGTTACAGCGTAAATGGCGGTTCTTTTATGAAACAAACAATTACTGTCTCTTTTTATACCGACATAAACCTTCGTCTAGATAATTAGCATAGGTTTGAATGTCAGGAGTATAACCTCTTGGATGTGCAAGAATGTTTCCTTTATTGTCAAGCAAAACATAATAAGGCTGTGAGTTCGTATTGTATTTTGAAGCCTGGAAATCGCTCCATTTGTTCCCTGTTGTTTTAATTTCTTTACCACTTAAGGTCGAAACAAATTGTTCGGATTGAGGCAAAGCTTTTTTGTCATCTACATATAAAGAGATGAGAACATAATCCTCTCTCAACTTCTTCAACACTTTCGGGTCACTCCAAACATTGTCTTCCATTTTACGACAATTTACACAAGCCCATCCTGTGAAATCGACCATGACCGGTTTATTCTGAGCTTTTGCATAAGCCATTCCTTCATTATAATCGTGGAAACAACTAAGGTCGTGGGGACATTCATTCTCTTTTCCTGTCTGCCATTCTTTGTAGAATTCAGGGGGTGGAAATCCACTAATTAAACGTAAAGGTGCGCCCCAGATTCCCGGAATTAAATACAAAGCAAATGAGAAAACGACTATTGATACGATCAATCTACCCACTGAAATGTATGGAACATCAGAATCATGAGAGAGTTTTATTTTTCCGAGCAGATACATTCCAAGCAAAACTGCAATTACAACCCAGATAGCAATGAATAATTCACGTTTCAAAAATCCCCAGTGATAGGCAAGATCTACATTCGAAAGAAACTTAAATGCAAGTGCCAATTCGATAAAACCTAATGTCACCTTCACTGTATTCAACCAGCCACCTGATTTAGGTAATGAATTCAGCCAGCCGGGAAACAATGCGAAGATTGCAAACGGAACAGCCAGTGCAAATGAGAATCCAAACATTCCGACTAGCGGACCAAGATAACTTTGTCCATGTGCAGCTTCAACTAATAATGTTCCAATGATTGGTCCTGTACAAGAGAAGGAGACGAGCGATAGAGTGAAGGCCATGAAAAATATTCCCATCAATCCGCCTTTATCACTTGCAGAATCTGCTTTGTTGATCATCCAACTTGGCAATGTAATTTCAAATGCACCGAAGAATGAAATTGCAAAGATCACGAAGATGATAAAGAATGATAAATTGAAGAATGCATTACTCGAAAGATCGTTGAGTGCATCAGAGCCGAATGTGATCGTTACAAATAATCCTAGCGAAACATAAATTCCTATGATAGATAATGCATAAATTATTGCATTCATAATTCCTTTTCGTCTGCTTCCACTTCGTTTTGTAAAAAAACTCACCGTCATGGGAATCATTGGAAATACACACGGCGTAAGTAATGCAACAAATCCACCAAGCAATCCCGCTATGAAAATTGCAACTAGCGATTTGTCTGTTGTACTTAAAGATTGTCCGTCGCCGCCACAACCTTCTTCTAGTTGTCCGGGAATGAGATCTGCTTGAACAGTTTTTTGTGAATCAACAACGATCTCCGGATTTTGAACTAAGGTATTCGTGTCAATTTTAACAGGAACAACTTCCGATTTCATATCACCAAAACTGAATGAGAAAAGTGTATCTTGATTTGTACACGATTCTAAACAAACTTGGTAATCTATTTTCCCTTTAATGATACAATCTGGAGAAGATACTTTTACTTTTTGTTTAAACGTAACTTCTTTTTCAAATGACATGACATTCACCATGAATAATGAATCGTATTCAGTATGAGGTTTTGGTTCAGTAACTTTTCCAATTCTTGAGAAGCAACTTGACTTATCAAAAGTAAAAAGCATTGGAATAGGGCCGCCATCATCAGTGAATTGAGAATAGGTGTGCCAGCCGGCATCCAATTTCATTTTAAAGATCAATGTGTATTCGCCGTTCTTATTATCTTCTTTGGTAAATGTCCAATGTGCCGGATGGATCATTTGTCCGAAAACATTTCCAATAATCAATAAAAAGAACAGGAGAAAGGAAGCTTTTTTCATACTTAGTTGTCGGAATCACTAACGCAATAAATGGCCTGTGATTTTATCTGCACGAATTTAGAAAATTTCACTCGCCGAACCAATCATAAAGCTCATTTAATTGAACGTTCTTTTTCTCTAAATCTGACAAATCCCTGTCAATTTCGCCGTTTTTTAACATAATGAGTCTGTCTCCATACTCAATTACATCTCGCATTGAATGGGTTACCATAATGGCCGTCAGATTAGACTTTCTGACAATATCATTAGCCAAATTCATGATCGTCTTAGCAGTTTTCGGATCTAATGCGGCAACCGGTTCATCGAGTAAAAGAAGTTTAGTCTCATCAGACGTCGCCATTAAAAGAGTGAGTGCTTGTCGTTGTCCGCCTGAAAGCGAACCCATGTTTTGATCAAGCTTGTTTTCTAACCCAAGTCCAAGGCTCGCTATTTTGTCACGAATTTGTTCCTTAAAAATCTTACTCGTTCCAATTCGAAGTAATTTTGCTTTCGTACGAATAGATGCGAGTCGAAAGTTTTCGACTATGCTTAGTTCCGGTGCAGTCCCCGAAAGTGGATCTTGAAAAATTCTTGCAATCCATTTACTTCTTCGAAAATCTTTTAGTGATGAAATATCTTTTTCATCGAATAAAATTTGTCCTGCGTCAGGCTGAATAGTTCCTGCAAGCAAATTCAGCAAAGTCGATTTCCCTGAACCATTACTGCCTATAATAAGCGTGAATTCGTTCTTGCGAATAGCCAAATTGAAATCATTCAGCAATTGATTTCCATTTGCTGAACCTTTGTTGAATGTCTTGGTGATTCCTTTCAGCTCTATCATGACTTGCTTTTTAAATTAGGAATACTCACTACAGCTAATACAAAAACAGCAACAACAAGTTTGAGATAAATTGCATCGATACCAATGCTCAAGGCAAATGCCAATATCATTCTAAAAATAATGCTTCCAATAATTACTCCGAAAAGCTGAATCAAAAGTGACTCTTTTCCTTTGAAAGAAAAAAGTATTTGCCCGATCATCACAGAGCCTAGTCCAATGATAACGACACCAATTCCCATATTGATATCTGCAAAACCCTGGACTTGTGTAATGAGATAACCGCTAACAGCTGTTAATCCATTTGCTAATGCTAATCCGAAAATTTTCATTGCGTCGGTATTGACGCCAAGTGCACGAATCATCTTTTCATTATTTCCTGTAGCTCTCATGGCCAGACCGAAATCTGTTTTTAAGAGCCAAAATAATTTTACGAGAATAATAGAAATGATAATTATCAAAATAACAAATTGTTGTTGGACGTCAGAGCCAAGAGTAAAGAGTGAATTGAAAAGAGTAGGATTGTTGATCAATGGAATATTCGATCGACCCATCATTGCTAAATTGATTGAATACAAAGCAGTCATCACAAGTATTCCTGCAAGCAAAGCATTAACTTTTAATCGAGTGTGAATGATTCCTGTGAACGTACCGGCAATTGCACCTGCGAGAAATGCAATTGGAAGTGCAACTAATGGTGATTGTCCACCGGAAATCAGAACAGCAGCAACAACACCGCCTAATGTAAAACTTCCATCAGTTGTAATATCAGGAATGTTGAAGATACGCATGGAGATAAAAATACCCAATGCGAGCGATGAAAATCCTAGACCTAAAATGACAGCACTTAAATAAAAACTCATCAGACTTATTTTACTGATGTGAATGTACTATCGAATGTGAGATTAAATTGACTTGCTTTGGCCGGGTTATAAACACGGTGACGAACAGTTACAATTTCAGGTTGTAGTCCGACGGTTGATTTAGTTTTTAAAAAACCCGCAGCTTGTACACCGCTTTGAAATCCCCATTGATACATGTCAGCCCCAAATGCAGCAACTGCGCCCCGACTTACTAATCCTTCTTCGCTTGTGAAAACAGGAACGTTTTTGTCGTCACAACTTTTAACAATAATTTCCATTGAAGAAAAAACGGTATTGTCGGGTAATGCAAAAAATGCATCAATGTTATTTGTCAAGAGCGAAGCAACAACCAATTGTGTTTCACTTGAATTATTCACCGGCATTTTTATTAATTCAAGTCCGGCTTCTTTGCAAGTCTTTTCTATTCTCGCTAATGCATCGACCGATTGCGGTTCACTCTGATTGAATATCGTTCCGACTTTTTTTGCATTCGGTAAAACACTTTTAATTAGCAATAATGCTGTGTCTAAGTAATCAAGTGTTTCATAAATGCCAAAAAGATTTGCAGGTGCTTTGCCAGCTGCGTCGGTAAGTTTAGCAAGATCCGGTCGAGGCGAAACCATCATAAAGATCGGAATCGTCTTTGTTTTTTGTACTGCAGAAATTGTAGGTAGAGTAGGGTTGGTTGCAATCAATGTTGGATTCTTACTGATGATATAATCCAACGACTGCAACATCGTAGGCTGATCATTTTGTGCATTACGATAAATGATCTCAACATTCGAAGAGTCAAATCCGCTTTGCTTTAGTGCATCGAAGAATCCTGTCTTCGCTTTTTCTAGTGTTTCGTCTTGAAGTTGATCGATGAAACCAATTGTGATCTTGTTTTTTTTCGGTGAAGTGCATGATGAAAATGTAAGAAGTAAGAATGTGAGAAGGAAAAGAAATGATTTTTGTTTCATGAAATGATAGTATATGGATGAGTGTGTAGTTTGAGTTTGTAGTGTGTAG
>JANOBV010000334.1:0-16783 GCA_031411835.1 Bacteroidota bacterium
AAAAATTTTCCTGCGGAAAATTTTTATCCAACTCCACGACACTTTTTTGACATCACGATTGTCATTCAGGAGGAACCTCTTAGGGTATAATGCGATACATAATAATTATATTCAGAAACTAATTCCAAGCATTCTATCTAAATTATAAACGTCCGCAGAAAATGGAATTGCCCATATAAAAAGAATAAATAGGAATCGCGGAAGAAAATATTGCATGTCCCACATGGCTTTTATGGAAGAGAAAGTGAAGGCAATAAATAGAAGATCAATTGACAAGATTGAAAGAATATAGAATTTAAATAATCCAAAAAACAGAAATAGGCCGCCGATCATTTCGGCGTAGGATGAAAGAATAATCATTGGTTTTAGTAATGACTTAGGCCAGAAGGAAGGATTAATCGGGTCATCGAAAGTTCTAGTAACCTTGGCAAGTTTTACGTTAAAGATCTTATCATATCCTTGAAAGAAAAAGAGAGTCCCTGTTACTAATCTTAATAAGAGTGAAATGATATCGAGGTGTTCCATTAAAATTTATTTATTCAAAGCTACCAATATTCTCACTTGTAAAGGTCATTACGCTCAAAAATCTAATCTCAAAAAGCTTCCTTAAGGATCACATAAACCCCACTCCCGCCTTCAGCAATTCCATAATCGACTCTGAGATTTAGTTTTTCTTTTTCTTTAACCATAATTCTTAGTCCGGCGCCGTATGAGTAATGCAAACGATCCCATCGAAGCTGGTTCAAATTATCTGAAACTTGTCCAGCTCCTCCGAAAGCAACAACGCCAAGTCGCCAAAATAAATACTGTCGGACTTCTACTTGAGAGGTGATCATATCTTTATCCGCATAACGACCTTTATAGAAACCGCGCATCATTTCAGAGCCACCAAGTAATGCAAGATTACGAACAGGAGCTTCTCCTGTATTCATTTTCCCATAGAGTTGAGCAGCGAAAACACGATTGAGTCCAATTTTATAAAACTTTTTCAATTCTAATGAATAGGTAGTAAAATCAAAATCACTACCAAATAATTTACCAAAGCGAGTCAGATTAAATTCAACAAATCCACCTTTACTAGGAGAATAAGCATTGTTACGTGAATCAACAGTTATTAGCATTCCAAGTCCTGATGTATTACCTCCATTTCTTCCTGCAACATCTTGTTGATCAAAGACACCACCGGCAGAATAAGTAAAGTCATTTACACTTTGAAATTCTGCACTCAATCCAAAGTAGAATTTTTTATACGTACGTATTAAAAATTGCGGGTTAATATAGAATTGCTTGATGCTATAATCTTCTTCATCAGATTTAACCGATGAGTTTCCGATTCCCCAAAACTTATCGGGATAATAACTATACGAACTTTGCCATCTAAAAATATATTTCTCTTTAGGAAAATATACTGTAGATCCCAGAACCACTAGCACTTGTTTGTTCAATGTGTATAAAGAAACCAAATTAACATCCGATGTTCGGATATCATTATCATCAGCTTTTGCTTTGAAAAAATATGCTGACGCTAATCCGAAGCCCCAATTTGTTTCAGGAGATTTAAGTACAAATGGGAAAATGAGAAATTTTTTACTCCGAGAATTCGAAAGAGTATCACTATTGGCAACATCTTGCGCTTTCGAATTAAATACGTATATAGTTAAGGTTAAGAGTATTATGAAAGTGTTCCGCATATAGATAGTGCAATATACGAAATACTGATTTGACACAAAAAGTTAGAACTTTAGGAATCAACTTTTAAAACTGATGCAGAATAAAACTCAGTTTTGTTAAATCACACTGTAGAACAAAACAAAGATGTTGTTGGTTGCTTACGGATCAATCGCAAGTCAAATGCCATACAAATATTTCTAATAAATGCTCTACCTTTTTGCGTAACTTTCAAATGAAACGGTGACAAAATTATTAATCCATCAATTTCTAATTCTTGTAAAGTTGTGATCACTTGGTCCATTTCAACAAACTGTTGAGAAACATCATTCCAATCAGTTTCAAAATTACACATGATGTTCAAGATATGTTTTCGTATGATCAAATCTTCTTCAGTTAAAATATGACCTTTAAAAATCGGAAATGTTCTACTCTCAATCAATTTATAATACTGTTCAATTGTCTTTACATTTTGAGCGAAAGCACTCCAAGAATCACTTATCGATGAAACCCCTAATCCGATGAGCAATTGATTTTTTCCTGATGTATAACCCATAAAATTGCGATGAAGATCACCTGCATTCATTGCATCAAATAAAGAATCTGACTTTAAAGCAAAGTGATCCATTCCAATTTCAACATATTCATTTTTTTCTAACATCGATTTACCAACTTCATATAAAATATTTTTTTCAATTCCTTGGGGTAAGTCACTTTCTGTAAAACTGCGTTGTCCGGGTTTTAACCAAGGAACATGAGCATAGCTATAAAATGCGATTCGATCCGGGTTTAGAAGTTTAACTTTTTCAATCGTATCGATTACACTCTCCTTAGTTTGGCGAGGCAAGCCATAGATGAGATCATAATTAATAGAAGTAAATCCAACTTCTCTAGCTGAGTTAGTAATGTCACGAACCTTTTCGAAAGATTGTTTTCGGTTTATTATTTTCTGGACTTCCGGGTTGAAATCTTGGATTCCAAAAGAGATCCTTCGAAATCCCCACTCATATAATAATTCCAAATGTTCAACACTAGTATTTTGAGGGTGAGCTTCAAAGCTACACTCAATATTCTCAGCTTTTTCTGCAAGCGAGAAAATTCCCGACATCAATAGATCAAGATTTTCAGTAGAGAAAAAAGTAGGAGTACCGCCGCCAAGATGAATCTCTTTGATCAATGGAATTAAATCCATTTTATCAACGTACATTTTCCATTCTTTAAGTACAGTAGTTATGTATGGAATTTCCACAGCATGATTTACTGTAATTCTAGTATTGCACCCACAATAGGTACATAGGCTTTCACAAAAAGGAAGGTGAATGTAAAGACTAATCGAACGATCCGTTTGCATTTGAACATTCACAAAATTCAACCATTGTTCAGCTGTTGGAGGTTCAGTCCAAAAAGGTACAGTTGGATAACTAGTGTACCTTGGTCCTGCTACATTATATTTTCGTATTAATTCGCTCTTTATCATTAAAACAATGGTGTACCTGATTTATTTGTAGTATGAAAAACAAGTAACGGGACATAAGAATGATGATGAATTTGATTGGTAAGACTTTTCGTAGTCAATAGATCAAAGAAATTACGTTTTCTTTTTGCTATTGCCAACCAGTCCATTTCATTCTCAACTATAAATTTCTCTATTGCATCTTCAACTTCATGTGCACCGATGAGATGATATCTGATTTTTTCATAATTGATATTTGTTCTGACCTGACCTCGAAAATAATTGAGAAGTTGATCTTGATGTTTCATATCCTTGATTTCTCCTACATGAAGTAAATTAATTTCAGCATCAAAAGGTCTAGCAATTTCTGCTAAGAGAAAAAGCGACTGCAATTCATGTTCATCAAAATTTGTGGCGAATGCAATTTTTTGGGGATGAGAATCAGGTGCATTTAGAGGAAGTGCTAATACCGGACAATTACAATTTGCAATTACACTTTTAGTTACACTACCAAATACAACTTCCATCAAACCACTACTTCCATTTGAACCCATTACTACTAAATCAAAATTATTATTTAGGCTTTTTTGAAGTATTTCATGAACAGCAACACCTGTGGCACAAGCAATTGAAATATTTAAATTACCATACTTTGAGAGCAACTCTACTTTTTGAATCTCAAGCTGAGCAATTGAATCCTTTTCTAATGCAGAATAATCGACAGCAAAGACCATATCACCACTTGTCACAACCGGCACATCAATTACATGAAAAACTACAAGCTCTGATAAAAGGCTATGAGCCAACGAAGCAGCATAATTCAAAGCTCGTTGTGAAGTTTCAGAAAAATCTATTGGAACAAGAATTTTTCTAATTAGTGAGGGGTCTTGAATATTCATTTGGTTCAATTATTAAAGCTCCAAAATTATCGTTGATTTTTGTTTGATAACATGATATTCATCATATTTGTATAAGATTGATGACATATTAAATGAAAAACAAGAAATTTAGATTTGTGCAAGTGAATATTATCACATTGAACACAAATAAATGAAACAAAGAAAAATACAACTACTTGGAATATTTTCCAGCATTGTACTCTTTGCTTTATCGTTAATTGTACCTGCACATTTTCATATTGAATTTGTTTATTCGTTAGTTGTACTTTTAACAATTTGGGCACCCGGAAATAGAAGTACTTTTGACACAAGTGTAATTATGAGTGTCTTAATTGTACTTGGATATTTTTTAAATCCCGATTTTAGTTATTCTCAAAAGGACATACCATTTTTTATACTTCCCATTCTTTTTATTTGGGCATTTACATTTGCAATCATTAAGTACAAACAATCGCAAGAGAAATTATTAAGAAGTACCGACAATTTGAATGCAATGTTTATGCACGCAACAGAAGGTATCATTATTAGCAATACAAAAGGCGAGATCGTTATGGCGAATCCGCGCTCTTGCGAACAATTCGGTTACGAAAATGGAAAACTTCAGGGTATGCTAATTGAAGATTTAATTCCTAAAAAGTTCGCACACAAACATACTGATCATAGAAAAGGGTATTACAAAGATCTGCAAAATCGTTCTATGGGTTCGGGGATGAATTTGTTTGCAAGCAAAAAAAATGGTGATGAATTTCCGGTTGAAATTAGTTTAAGTTCATTTCGAAATAAAAATGAATTATTTATTATAAGTTTTATTATTGACATAACTGAAAGGAAGAAGCAAGATACTCAACTGATCAAAGCGCAGGAAGAGCTTGAACAAAGAGTTCTAGATCGCACAAAAGAATTGGCAAATGCAAATTCATCTTTAGAAAAGTTAAATATGAATTTGCAACAAGAAATGATCGAACGGCGAAAAATTGAAGAGGCTTTACGTGATAGCGAGCGGCTTTACAGTACAATTGCTCGAAATTTTCCGGATGGAATTATTTGTGTTATGAATCGAGAATTTGAGATTGTCTTTATCGATGGCAAAGAACTTGAAAATTTAGGATGGAAAAAAGACAGTATCAAAGGAAAGAAAATTGAGACATTAGAATTTTTCAACTTCAATGAAGCTGATAAAGCACGTTTGCTAAATGTTTTCAATTGGGAATCTTCTCATTTTGATGTTAGTCTGAATGAAGAACAATATGTAATCAATGCAGTCCCCCTACCCGATGCAAAAGGTTTCATTAAAGAAATTCTTTTGGTTTTGCAAAATGTTACAGAGGTAAAGAATGCAGAAAAAGAAATATTGATTTCGCTCGAGAAAGAAAAGGAGTTGAATGAAATGAAATCTAAATTTGTTTCCATAGCATCACATGAATTCAGGACGCCATTGAGTACAATTTTAACTTCAGTATCATTGATCGATAAGTATCAAGACAATTCTCTGTTGGACAAAAGAGCAAAGCATATAGAGAGGATAAAAGGTTCAGTAAAAAATCTGACGGACATTTTGAACGATTTTCTTTCGCTTGAAAAACTAGAAGCAGGTAAATTAGAACTTCGATTTGAAGAAACTAATTTCCATCAATTTTGTGAAGAGATGACAGAAGAAATGCAATCGGTATCGAAATCAGGACAAGAAATTGTTTTCAATTATTTGGGCGAACAAAACACATCAATAGACAAGACCTTGATGCGTCATATTTTAGTTAACTTGATCAATAATGCGATAAAATATTCCCCCCAGAATTCAAAAATTGATTTTGAAGTTAACAATGATTCTGACATACAAATAAGAATAAAAGATTATGGAATTGGAATTCCCAAAGAAGACCAAGTACATTTATTTGAACGTTTTTTCAGAGCAGGCAATGTGACAGCAATACAAGGAACAGGATTAGGGCTAAATATTGTACAACGATATATTCAAAAACTAAATGGCACAATAACTCTCACAAGTGCAGAAAACGAAGGGAGTACTTTTAATATAACACTACCGAAATCATGAATACTAAAAAGAAAATCCTCCTGATTGAAGACAATCAAGAAATGAGAGAAAACACAGCAGAGATTCTTGAGTTGGCTAATTACAATGTTGTAACTTCAACAAATGGAAAATCAGGTGTTGAAATGGCACAAAAAGAAATTCCTGATCTTATCGTATGCGATATTATGATGCCTGACCTTGATGGCTATGGTGTTCTATATTTATTAGGTAAGAACACATCAACAGCAGGAATTCCGTTCATATTTCTAACTGCAAAAGCAGAGAAATCTGATCTTCGAAAAGGAATGGGGATGGGCGCTGACGATTATATAACGAAACCGTTTGAAGAAATGGAATTGTTGAATGCTATAGATACTCGTTTGAAGAAAAATGCACTGTTTAAAAAAGAATTCAGCAAAAATGTTGAGGGTTTAGATGAATTTCTTTCTGCAGCGAAGGGATTATCAGAATTAGAAAAACTTTCGAAGGACAGAAAAGTACTTCATTTCAAAAAGAAAGAAACGATTTACATGGAAGGCGACGAGCCATCAGGAATTGTATTCATCAATAAAGGGAGAGTAAAAACATTTAAAACACATGAAGATGGAAAAGAGTTGATCACTTCAATACATCAAGAAGGTGAATTTATAGGTTACGCCGATTTGATAGAAAACGCAGAATATAAGGAGTCGGCGGAAACACTTGAAGAGTGTGAAATAAGCATTCTTCCGCGCACAGACTTTTTCGCACTACTTTATAGCAATAGAGATGTGGCCGCGAAATTCATTCGAATACTTTCTAACAATTTGCAAGAAACAGAAGAGCGATTGATCAATCTTGCTTATAATTCCGTTCGTAAAAGAGTTGCAGACGCACTACTCGTTCTTCAAGAGCGATATCAGAAAAATGGAGAAAAAGTTCCATTTTCAGTGAGCAGAGAAGACCTTGCGAGTATCGTTGGGACAGCGACAGAATCAGTGATCCGTACACTATCGGATTTCAAAGAAGAGAAACTAATTGATATTCGTGAAAAGCAAATTTACATTCTCAATTTCGAAAGGCTCAGCAAACTGAAAAATTAATCCTACCTTCGACTACATGGAAGAGAATAATAATATTGAAAAATTGATTGAAGATGCAAAGGGCTATTTAGATACAAGAATTGAACTTGCAAAACTTCAAACAATTGAAAAGACAAGCGAAGTGGCAGGCTCAGCTTCTGTGGCTTTACTTCTATTGATTTTCTTTTCAATGGTATTTTTATTTGGCAGCATAGCATTAGCATATTATATATCAGAAATAACCGGCAAATATTCAGTTGGGTTTTTATGCGTTGCCGGAATTAATTTATTGATTGGATTAATAGTCTATTTTTCACGAGAGAGATGGATCAACAAACCAATTACGAATTTAATTATTAAAACACTTTTAAGAAACGGAGATGAATAAAGTAGAAAACTCAACTCAATTGAGGAAAGAAATTTTACGTCTTCAATCAGAGTTAGAAAAGAAGGAAAAGAGATTAAAAACAAGCTTCGATATTGTCAAAGATGATTTCAAACCTGAAACTTTTTTAGTCAAGGCAGTATCATCTGCAACAGGCATCAACTTTGAGAAAGGCAGTTTTTTAAAAAGTAGCGTAATGGCTACAATATCTGTCGTCTTGAACCGTTTTATTTTCAAGCAAGAATCAGCATTAGAAAAAAAGATCCTTTCCTGGGCACAAAATATTATTGACAAAATAAGAGATTTGCGTTCTAAGCCTGAAGATTGACATTTTTCTATTTACTTCTTGTCAAAATCAAAAAGCAATGAAACGTATTCCCTTCCTCCTAATTTTATCGATTGTCCTGTCGACAAGTATACAGGCTCAGATAATAGAAAAAATTTCAGGCGAAACGATAGATCATCGACATGTTAATATGCCGGATGATGTAAAAGGAAAATACACTTTACTTTGTTTTGCATCTTCAACAAAAGCACAGAAAGATCTGGAGAGTTGGTTAGATCCGGTTTATCAGAAGTTCATTGCAAAAACGGGATTGATGGACGACATGTACGATGTCAATGTTTTTTTCATGCCACTTTTAAAAGGCGGCCATGATCTTTTTGCTGAAAAAATGAAAAGTAAATTTCGTGAAACCGCCCAAGCCGATCTGAGACCTCATGTAATTTTTAGCGAATCGAATACGGATCAATTACTTTCAGCATTGAGTATGACACGAAATGAAGTGCCTTATATTTTTTTACTAGATAAAGAAGCAAAAATTATTTACAGAACGAATGGGGCGTATACTGAGGAGAAGTTTGATGCTATTGATGATTTGATTGAGTAGTTCAGAGTTCAAACTCATCACTGTCCGATAAAACTAAATTCATAATACAGTAAATGCTAGCTGCTAGTTCTAGATTTCAATTTTTCTTTTTTTGTTTGCCAAAAAAAAACAAAAAAAGGGCCCAACGCGCACCAAATCATTTGAAACTTCGATTATTAGACACAACCTTGATCAACTTTTCAAATGATTTCGCGCAGCGCGTTGACTCCCCACACAACAACTGTTCTATCTTTGATTAAGAAAGATGTGCGTCAAGAAATTGTGGAGGCTTACTTTGAATTTATTCTGAGAACAGTTGATTTAAGTTACAATTTAAAGCTAAAATTACAAAGTTTGATTTTTATCGGACAGTAGCGGTACAAATTTTTGGGTTTAAGTGTTTTTTGAATAAATAAAGTAGAACGTTATCGACTAACCTGAAACCTTCAACATGCAACATGAAACAAGTACCTAACAACCATTCCAAGAAAGCAACTTTCAAAAAAGTATAAGTGGCTTACAAGGAAAAAATAACGGTTATATATTTGGAATACTTTTTAAGAGAATTTTAGATTGAAGATTTTTCGAAGAATTAAACCAAATATTTAGAATTATTGAAGAATCATTCCACTTTCTTACACAATTGATTTTAGGTTTTTTCATCAGTATTGAACTTTTTCAAAGGAATTCGAACAAATTATTGCTAAAATCTTCACGTTTGAAGTCAACCTTACAAATGGGACAGATGAACAAAGTACTCTGAATTTATCCTGTTACATAGCCGTAAAAAATCTCAAATTCTAAAGAGATTTCAATGAAAGCTTATTTGACCAACCCGAATTTAAAGCGAGTTAGAAAACAAAGACAAATTCAAAGACAAAGCCAACGGTTATCTGCAAAACAGATTTTCATTGGAACTTCTTCGATTTTTGCAGCAGCAGTAACCGGACTTTTAATTTATTTTCAAATTGGTAATGGCGAAACAGTAATAGCTTCCACACAAGGCGATTTTAGAACCGTAAGTTCCGGCAATTGGCATACTCCTAGGATCTGGGAAACTTATAATGGTTCAGATTGGGTAACAACGAATACTTCACCAAGTGCATCATCGAACACAATACAAATTTGTTCCGGTCATACTGTTATTATCAATTCAAAAGTGACAGCAGATCAAATTATTGTAGAGGAAGAAGGAAAACTTATAACAGAAAAAGGTTCACTTAAAATTGTGAATGGCCCCGGAACAGACTTAATCTCAAAAGGTCAATTAGAAATTAATGGCACACTTGAGATTGGCAAAGATGCGGTAGCAGAAACAGAAAATACAATACTAGCTGAAAATGCTAAAATCAATCTTGAAGGCCAACTAGTAATTGATGGAAAGTTTATCAATAACGGTGGAAAAATGCAAGTAGCGAGTAATCATATTACAGTAAAAGACAAAGCAACATATGAGCATGCTTTTGATGGCGGAAGTTTACCAATTGCAAAATGGGAGAAAAATTCATTTTGTGAAATTACAGGAGTTTATATGACAGTTCCACAAAATATTAATCAAGCATTTGGCAATTTCAAATGGAATTCAATTTCACAAGCTACACCGGTAGACTTAGCAGATGTATTTAACAGTGGACTTCAAAACGATATTTATATTACTTCCACCGGTTCACGTGATATTTATTTTGACAAAACCGGAAAATTAAATAATATACAAATAAACGGAAGCCTTTATATTCAAGGTGGCTCAGTTTGTTTAAATCCTATTAATGGAAATGAAATTACTGTCAATGGAAATGTAAATGTGAATGCAGGTAATTTAAATTTCAACAGTTACAATTCAATAAACAATTCATCAATGACAATTGGCGGAGAGTTGAATATTATAGGCGGAAAATTAGATTTAAACACATCGCAATCCGCTAAAAAAGGGATCATCAATTTACTTGGAGACATCTCAGTAAACGGTATGGGTTCAATAACTGAAACATCAAGAAACAAAGGCGGAGAAATAAATTTTACCGGTAGTAAAAAAATTCAGTTTTTTGTAGTCAATAACAATATTACAAATAGGATTGATTATAATGTAAAGCAAGGCACTACTCTTCGTATGGATAATTATGTACTTAAAGGGAATGGTGATTTTAATTTAAATGAAGGGGCAGGAATTATGATTGGATCGCCGGAAGGAATTTCAAAAAATTCTATGACAGGAAATATTCAAAATAACGGAGCAAGAAATTTCAGCACAAGGGCAATCTATACTTACAATGGAGGTGTCGAACAAAAAACGGGAGATGCGCTACCTTCAGTTGTCTACGCACTTGTAATTAACAACGAAGAAAATTGCAAGTTACAATCAACCACATCAGTAAGTAATTTATTGAGTCTCGAAGCAGGAAGAATTATCACTGATAAAAATATCTTAACTCTTGGTGTAAGTGAATCTACAACAGGATCATTGAAAAAAAATAATGGGTACGTTGTTGGAAATTTCCGTCGATGGATAAGTTCAACTACAACCGGTCCTGTTGAATTTCCCGTTGGGAATTTCAATACAGAAAACTCTGCATTACTAAACTTTACAAAATCACCATATCAAGGTGGGGCAATAACATGCAAGTTAGAGATTGGAAATACGAATAAAATTGGTCTGCCTATGAGTGATGGTGGAGATGTATGTATGAATACCGGATATGCCTATTGGAATTTAATTCCTGACAATGGATTTCAAGGTGGGGAATTTGATTTAAGTCTATCTGCCAACGGATTTCCGGGAATTCAGAATTACGAAAAACTACATATTAGCCAAAGAGAAAATTTATCTAGTCCGTGGAGACCGATAGGAAAACATTCAAATGCAAGTGGAACCAATGAAAATGCAACTGCATCACGCAAAGGAGTAAATCAACTTGGGATATTCGGAATCACCTCCGGTTCATCAAATTCACTTCCTACTGACATGGTTTATTTTAGTGCGCGCACAAAGAATCAACAAGTAGAATTAAATTGGGAGATGACTTGTGAAATGAACAGCGACTATTTTTCAATTGAGCGTTCATTAAACGGAAGCGACTTTACAACAATTTCAACTGTAAAAGCTGCAGGAAATTCAAAGCAACCGCAAAATTATCAGTGTAGCGATTACAAACCAATGACCGGCACTTCATTTTACCGATTAAGACAAGTTAGTTTTGAAGGCAAATCGACTTTCAGCAATGTAGAAAGAGTAAACATAAAATCGAGAGCTGCAACAGCTTCATCAGTAAACATACAGCGTGTAGGTCCAAACCCATTTAACTCAATGGTAACAGCAGAATATTATTCAGAAGCGAATGGTGATGTTGCAGTAGAGATCTTATCGAAAGAAGGCAAAAGCATTTTCAAAACTTATCAATATGCACTGAAAGGATACAACACTTTTACCTATAGTAAAGGAAGCACACTTGCCCCGGGAGAGTATATGATCAGACTTTCGAATTCTAATGGTGCGACGAGAGAATTTATCACGAAAACCAACTGATAATTAATAATGAAAAATGAAAAATGGACGCAATTTGCCAAATCCATTTTTCATTTTCATTTTTCATTTTTCATCTTTCATTATTATTTATTCATTATTTTACGGCTTTTTTGGTGATGATTTGATTTCCATTTGAAATAATTACAAAATAAAATCCGGATGAGAGATTGCTTGTATCGATTGCTTTTCCGGAGAAATGATTTTCCGAATAAACTATTTGACCATTTAGATTTACAATTTTCACTTGACAGTTATTACTATCGAAATCTTTAATATCGAGATTTAATTCTGTGCTGAAAGGAACAGGATAAATCTTGACTGAATTAGTTTCTTCCAAATTTGTTGAGGATGAAAATAAACAAGCGTCATTAATCACAGTTGAAATAGATGCTTCAACAACATTTAACGTGGCTACTCCTACTCCACTACTTTGTATGAATGCGGAAGCAATAAAAGGTACTGAATGAGTTTCAGTTATAGGAGTTACACTTTCTTCATGACAACCTGAAAATCCTAGCGAATCTGTTTTAATAAATAACATCTGCGAACTATCAGCAGGTGTATAATCTGTAGTAAAACCACTGATCATGTAGCCGCCATCAGAAGTTTTTGCACTTCGAAATGCTTCATCTTGCAGTCCATCACCGTATGCAATCATCCAAACGAGTTGCCCTACAGAATCAGCTTTTAGAAGGAATATATTTGTACTATCAGAGCCTAGTAAACTATGTCCGTATCCGAAGCTTTCTGTATAGCCCGAGAGTACAAATGAATTATCGGCATTTACATGAAGATCATAACAAGCATCGGCATGTACACCACCGTAAGCAAATGCATTCAGAGGAGTTCCTGCGCTATCAGCCAGCATCAGAAGTATATCATAATTTCCTTGACCAAATGACACAGTAGAGCCACTAATAGCCAAATGACCATTGGGTAATTCACGAATCGACTCAAATTCTTCCCACATTGTATCACCATAAATGTATGACCAAAGCATTTCGCCATTCACATCAGTTTTGATAATTAAACCGTCGGATTCAGCAATACCATTTGGAAAAGTTTGTTGACGACCGCAAATTGCATAGCCACCATCAGCAGTTTGTATTACACTAAGTCCCGACTCCGACTCACTCGTACCATATGCCTTTGTGAATAATGTATCACCATTGGCATCCGTATGAACGAGAAAAACATCGTATGATCCTGAGCCAAATGACTGTGTATTTCCAATAAAAGTGTAGCCGTTATCAATCGTCTTGATCGCTTGTACAAACGCATCATTGCTTCCGGGATTTCCGTAAGCTTTCGACCATTGCAAAGCACCGGCTGAATCAGTTTTATAGATCCAAGCGTCAGTTGTTCCCGCGGTAATTCCAACTGAACTACGTCCAACTCCCAGGTAACCCAAATCATTAGTTTCAATAGCAAATTCGGAATTGTCATAATCTGACAAACCATAGACTTTCGACCATATTATCTGACCTTGATTGTTGTTTTTGATAAAAATGGCATCAGCACTTCCTTGTCCATATGAAAGAGTTGCGCCATTAAAAAGATACATATTGTTTGAAGTTTCAAACAAAGTTTGTCCGCGTTCGTGACTTACACCGCCATATAAATGCTGAAAATTAAATTGAGCATTTGCGAGTAAACTCAAGCAAACAAAAATGAGAGTAGAGAGTTTTTTCATATAGTAAATGTATTATTTTTTGACAGAAACTTAACGTCGAAAATTGATACAATTGTCAACATTAACACTCTAAAAAACAAAGGTAGAATATTAGCATTTTTGAATATCTACGCCTATATTTGAAGGTTCATGGCCAAATGAAGGAATCCATTTTCTTTTGGCCTGAAAATAAGGTTAATTCAAATTGAAAAATATGTCAACTACAGCACTTGAAATCCCTGAAGTAAAAAATTACATCGGCGGTAAATTTACAAATGGAACGAAGAAATCGATGGATATCGTTTCACCACTTGATGGAGTAACGATTGCCAACGTGCCACTTTCAACAATGACAGAATTAAATTCTGCTGTTGAATCTGCACAAGCAGCATTTAAAACGTGGTCATCGACACCGATAAAAGAAAGAGTTCAGATTTTCTATCGTTATAAAACATTGATGGAAAAAAATCTAAGAGAGCTTGCAGCATTAGTTCAAAAAGAAAATGGCAAAACATTAGATGAAGCAATTGCTGAAGTTGAAAAAAGTATTGAGCTTACAGAATATGCTTGCAGTATGCCGCAATTGGTTGCAGGAAAAATAATGGAAGTGAGTCGTGGTGTTGAATGTCGCCTAGATCACAAACCGGTTGGTGTTGTAGCATCTATAGCCCCATTCAATTTCCCACACATGGTTCCACATTGGACAATTCCAAATGCATTGGTACTTGGAAATTGTATGATCTTAAAACCTTCTGAGAAAGTTCCGGTTTCATCGATGCGAATTGCGGAGATGTTGAAAGAAGCAGGATTACCCGATGGTGTTTTCAATGTTGTGAATGGTGATAGAGAAATCGTTGAAGCTATTTGTGATCATCCGGGAATACAAGCAGTATCATTTGTTGGCTCAACAAAAATTGCAAAGGTTGTTTACATTCGATCAACATCAAATTTGAAAAGATGTCTTGCATTGGGTGGCGCAAAGAATCACTTGATCGTAATGCCGGATGCACATCCTGATATGACAGCGAGTAATGTTACAGCGTCGATGAGTGGTTGTGCAGGGCAACGTTGTATGGCAGCATCAGCAATGGTCGGTGTTGGGAATATTGATCCGATCGTTGCAAAGATCTGCGACGAAGCGAGAAAAATTATTCCGGGAAAAAATCTTGGTGCTGTGATCAGCAAAGAATCGAAAGAAAGAATTGAAAGATATATTACAGAAGCTGAAAAAGCAGGCGCAAAAATTTTAGTTGATGGCAGAAACACGACAGTTGCAGGAATGGAAAACGGATATTATGTTGGTCCAACTGTGATCGATTTCGTTACTCCTGATATGGCTATAGCAAAAGAAGAAGTATTCGGACCTGTTATCGCTATCATGCGAGCAAAATCAATTGACGAAGCTCTGGCAATTGAGAATGGCTCTCCATATGGAAATGCAGCTAGTGTCTTTACGCAAAGCGGAAGTATTGCACGTCAGGTAATGGAAAATGCAAGTGCAGGAATGATTGGAATCAACATCGGTGTTCCGGTACCACGTGAGCCGTTTTCGTTCGGTGGATGGAACGATTCTAAATTTGGCGTTGGAGATATTACCGGAGATAGTTCAATTGAATTCTGGACTAATTTAAAGAAGACTTCAATTAAGTGGAATCCGGAAGCGAAGACGAATTGGATGAGTTAAGTCCGAAGGCCTTAAGAGGTCAAAGGTTAGAGGTCAAAGGTCACACTGCGAAAGGTAAATCAAAAGTTATCAATGATCAAAAATGAAAGTTAAGAATCGAATACGAAAAACGAGTAACGAGTAACGAATAACGAGTAACGAAAAAGAAATGGAAACAAAAACAATAAACGAAAGAGAAATAATTCTTCAAAATAATTTAGACTACACAATTTTTTCATGGCAGAAACAGTCGGGATTGAATCCGCTGAATATTTGCGATGCGAAGGGTGTGTATATTCACGACAGGAGCGGAAAACGATATTTAGATTTTTCTTCGCAGTTGATGAATATGAATATTGGCCATGGTCATCCGCGAGTGAAAGATGCTGTAATGCGTCAGATGGATGAAGTATCCTTTGTTCATCCGGGAATGATCACAAAATCTCGCGGTGAATTAGGAAAGAAATTGGCAGAGATTACACCGGGATCATTGAAGAAAACATTTTTCACGAATGCAGGTTCAGAAGCTGTTGAGAATGCGATCAAGTTTGCCAGACTTTACACAGGTCGTCATAAAGTAGTAACGCTATATCAAGGTTATCATGGTGCTTCTTATGGTGCTATGTCAGCAAGTGGAGATCCTAGAGGCATTCCTCATGACGCGCAAGCCGCACCTAATTTTATTCACGTGGAGAATCCATACTTCTATCGCGATCCATGGAACAGTGCTACTAAAGAAGAGTGTGCACAGAATGCAGCAGATCACATGGAGCGAATTATCAAGTTCGAAGGACCGCAAAATGTTGCAGCGATATTAATGGAAGGCGAAAGTGGTTCGAGCGGATGTATTAAATACCCGCCGGGATACTGGCAAAAAATTAGAGAGATTGCAGATCGTTACGGCATCTTATTAATTTGTGACGAAGTAATGAGTGGATTCGGAAGAACAGGAAAATGGTTCGGAGTGAATCACCATAATGTTGTTCCTGACATCATGTGTTTTGCAAAAGGATTGACATGCGGCTATATTCCTTTAGGCGGAGTTATCATCAAAGAAGAATTGATTGCAGCATTTGACAATAAACCATTACCACTTGGTCTTACTTATTCAGGTCACGCTGTTGCATGTGCTGCTGCTGTTGAAGTTTTGCAGATCTATGAAGATGAAAAGTTGATAGAGAATGCAGCAAAGATGGGTGCATACATGGACAAACGTGTTGCAGCTATGATGGACAAACACGAAAGCATTGGTGATTATAGAAACACAGGTTTACTTGGTTGCATTGAGATCGTAAAGAATAGAAAAACGAAAGAACCAATGGCACCATGGAATGCAACTGCAAATGAAATGGAAGTCATGAATAAAGTAAATGCAAAACTGCTTGAACTTGGTTTGTTTACTTTCGTTCGTTGGAATTACATCTTCACTGCTCCTCCTCTATGTGTTACGCAAGATGAAATGGATGAAGGGCTGGATATTATTTCGAAAGCGATTTCAGTGGCGGATGAGTATTGTAATTGAATTTTGAATTTAATAGGTTTAAAATGTTTAAGGGGTTTA
>JANOBV010000335.1:0-4118 GCA_031411835.1 Bacteroidota bacterium
TCAGTAGTAACCGTGTAGGATTGTTTTTCGTTTTTATCCCAATAGCCGATAACCTGAACGGTCGAGTCTTCTAAATTGATCTGTGCAGAAAGGTTTCCACATATTAAAAAAAGACAAAGCACTGGTAGTAATTTATTCATAAGATGTTGTAAAAATTGATTTTTGCTATTTTTTAGCAAGTGTATCAATTTTTGCGGCAAGTTCAAAATCTTTAAGACTTACTCCACCGGCATCATGAGTGCTAAGCGAAATTTTCACTTTGTTGTAAACGTTCTCCCAATTTGGATGGTGATTCATTTTTTCTGCTTCGAGAGCCACAGCTGTCATGAATGAAAATGCCTCAACAAAATTTTTAAATTCAAATTCTCGCTTAATGAAAATGTCTTCATTCGACCACCCTTTTTCGAGAAGATCTAAGTTTTCTTTTATCTCCTGCTTGCTTAATTTTTCCATTATAAATCGATTATAAATTGTTTTATTTATTAATTACTTCTATTGCTTTATCCAATACTTCGTCACGACCGGCTCTAATGCCTTCAATCGTTGGCTTCACTTCTATATCAGGTATAATCCCAATTCTTTGTGTTTCCCTTCCATCCGGGTAATATACACCTAATCCAGTCATATAGGTTTGGATGTTTCCAGGTAAAAATATTTTAGAAACATTTCCATCTGCCCCTGCTGTCTGACTGCCAATTGAGATCACGTTAGGTGCAGTTTGCAAGGCCATTAATGTAAATTCTGCATGACTTTGAGTCGACTCATCAAAAAGCAGAATAACTTTTCCTTTGTAGTAACTTTTATTTGCACCACCACAATAATAAGGAGGTGTATTTCTTATTACTCCAGGATACGACAAATCCGGCTCAGTAAATTTTGCAAAAGGTTTTTTCTCTTTATTGAGATATTTTGAAATCTTATACATAGTTCCTTTTGGATAATTCCTAACATCAAAAATGATTGCTTTAGTTGTTGACAATTTATTCATCATCCTTCGCAATTCTTTTTGTTTTAATACACCCATATTTACATATCCAATATTGCCATCAAGGATCTTGTAAGGATCAATTTTAGGAAGCTTTTTTTTGTAATACTCAAAATCAGAAAAAAAATATCTAAATAACATTTTTTGATGGATCACCCCATTTCTGTCGAATTTTACTGAGACAGAATCAGTACTTCCATTAAAAATTGCATAATTGAAATTTCGAAGTTTAGTTGGTTCATTTGATGCCCCAATAAATCTCGACTTCCTTTTAATTATGTTGGGAATAGATTCATTATTTACTTCTAGAAAGACATCCCCTTTTTCAATGTCATTTAATAAGCAAAGGGAATCATTATAAAAATCCTTCACAATTGCCTTTCCTTCAATGATCTTAAATGTGAATGGAGCCCATTTATATCCAAAATACTTATTAGTATATTTTGTTGTTAAACCTGCATGGCTGTCATTGATCATAGTAATCAGGACACGCATTGCCATATGATAAGAAATAGTATCTATGGTGTATTGAAATATCGGAATCATTTCAGAAAGAACTTCATTCCAATTTTGTCCGATGACATATTTATATGGATAAAAATACTCTATAATATTCCAATATCTTGCAAGAGAAAGCAAACGCATTGGCAGGGATGGATAAATAGAGTCCTTATAAATTTTCTCTCCGCTGTATTTTGTGTTTTTGATAAACATGTTATACTGAACATAGGCATTACCTTTAGGGTTCCGATTTAACTTAATAAAATTCAGCTTTCCAATAAATTCATTCGAAAATAAGGTGGTGTCGTCTAACCATACTAGGTCAAGGTTGAATTTTAAACTATCCGGAATATCGTTCTTGCAATCACTACAATTTTCAACATTGCCTAAACTGTTGATCCAATCTAGATAATATTTGTTAATATCTTTTCCGGATTCTAGCTTATTAACTTCAACAACTCTTGTCACAAACTCTTTATCCCAATCTAAGTCACCACTACCTACTAAAGGGTGATAGTATTTTAAAAATCCCCAAACTTTTATAAATGTTTTAGTTTTTTTTACTTGGTCGGATTCAATTTGTGAAAATGCATTTGAAAAATTGATTGTGCATAAAATGGTAAGGAAATAATATCTCTTCATAAGCGAAGATAATAATTTATTTCTCCTTGCTGCTAATTCTTTTACTAAGACTTACAAACCTAAATTTAGATTCATTTTCATCCTTCTCTTCTGACTTTCCTAAGGTAATAAACAGTTTATCTCTCGGCATTATGTAAGCATAAACAAAAGATACCCATAACATAAATGGTATCAAACAAAACAATATCGGATATGACCAGAAACCGTAAAAAGAATTGACAATAGCACCTTCAGGGTTTGATGGTTGGTAAATCATTTCAACATTATCGTTTACATAAACATTGAGGTCTTTCAAACCTTTCACTCTATATTGAATACCATTTGCTTCGAAACGTATAACAGGATTACTTAAAGTGTTATATTTTGTTCTTTTTGTATACGTAACTACAGTGCCAATTGCTGTTTTACTTCCAAAATAAAATTGAAGTCTGTTTAAAAGTAGGAACAAGAATATAATTCCCATTCCAATGAAAAAAACTCTATGACTGTTCAGTTGGAACTTCATTGTGATAAGGATTTGCAAGGAAGATTTAAGAGGTAACGACTGCTAAATTAAAATATTTTATGGGACAATTGTTTCGGGCTTTGCTTCTTCCTTTTCTTTCTTTCGCCATAATCTGAATAACTCTCCAAGACTATTCGCTTCTTTCCTATAAAACACTCCCATTCCTTGTGTGTAGGTCGATTGAGAATATTTAATGATATCATCTGCATTTGAGCGATTGAAACCTCTCACACGGAAACGTCCGTCTTCACTCACTTTATATTCTGCATTGAAATCACCAACCACGCTGCTGCTGGCATAGCTTTGCGCAGTTGTGTAATAGCCAACGTTTCCTTCAACAGTTAATCTATCATTGAAGACAGATTTACTTACCATAAAGATAAATTCATCACTCGAATAAGTATCTTTAGCACGATAGTTAAATCCAAAGTTTACATCTTTGCTCAATTGTCCAAGCCAATTACTCACTTGATTACTCAAAAGTTCACTTGCACTTGCTCCTGCTCCAGCTCCTGCATCCAATCGCCCGACTTGACCGGGACCGGTTTGCGGAATAAATTGATTGAACACTAGCAATCCAAACATTTGTTTACTGATCTCTTGTTCTGAATTCAGGATTGTTCTTACAATACTTTCTGCAGTTGGATCTAACCCTCGAACTTTTATTTCATAATTGATCGTTGGATTCATGAGTTTATTGGTCAATAGCAAACGACACTCAACAGGTAAGCGGCGCTTATAGGTGCTATCTGCCAGAAGGTTGTATAAGGATGAAGTATTGACAATATACGTAGCTGAGAGGTCTACGTTGGCTTCATAAGGATCTCCGGCCCAAGTGATCCTGCTTCCATTGTCAATGGTAAATTTCTTATTGATTAAATTCTGTAAAGTAAAGAGGTAATCTCCTTTCTCGATTGTATAAGTTCCATACATATTGAAATTACCGGCGGTATTGATATCTAAACGCAAGCTACCGGTTCCGCTTCCGGAGATAACGTCACCGATCTTTTCATCAAAAATGATATTGATCAATGCATTTCTGTTCATGTCTAGGTTCATTTTCAGTTTTACTCCCGAAAGATCGACATGATTTCCTGTATGCGATTTTATTGTTGTATCTCTTCCCCTATCGATAAACGTGATATATTCACTTCTACTAAGATCACTAGATGAGTTCAATGGAATATTGACAACTGTACCTCTTGCGGGACTCATGGAAATGTCCATACTCATATTTTTGATTGGCCCATAAAAATGTGCATATCCTGTGCCATTTGCAACTCCGTAGTACAATGAATTATCTTTCGACGTAGTATTCAAAACTTGAAACTTGTTTGCTGTCATGTCAACATCAAATCGGAAATCTTTGAAATAATTGTGAGTTACTTTTCCATTCAAAGTTGCTTCACTATTATTGTCATCTGTTAAAGTAAGGCCATTGATTTGAATTTCATTGTCGACAATTTTTGCTTGTGTTGTAAAACT
>JANOBV010000336.1:0-4663 GCA_031411835.1 Bacteroidota bacterium
ACAAAAAGTTTTTTATATAAAATCATAGTGAATATTTGGCGAATAGCCTTCTGTGATTGGCGAACAGATGGCGGTATGCGCTGAAAGCCTTATTTGATGCGGTTTACAGGTTTTTTAATTAAACAGTGGATTTCTTGAAATAAGCCACAGATGGGGCTTTTAGGGCATATAATAATTTATATTTAATTAAAAAACCTGTAAACCGCATCAAATAAGGCTTTCAGCGCATACCGCCATCTGTTCGCCAATCACAGAAGGCTATTCGCCAAATATTCACTATGATTTTATATAAAAAACTTTTTGTGCCGAGTGTGAAGAAGTATTTTCGCAGATATATATTCAATTTATCTACATGAGCACAATTACACACAAAAACGGTTCAGGTCCTAACGTAGTTATGGGCCGTACAAACACCACTTTGTCAGTGAAACCCGCAGCAATTAATTTAATGCTGTTTTCAATTTGGCATTCGTTATTCGGAAAACGTACAGGTCATGCTTTTCCTAAAATCGCTGGATTGTTTTTAGTTGGACTTTTATCTGTCCAGACTTCTTCTGCTCAAGTTATACTTGATAATTTTAACCGAGCTGCAAGTACTACAGTTGGTGCTTCATCGAATGGAGGAACTTGGATTGAAGTTGAAACAACAGGCGGAGCACAGACGACAGGAAATGCAACTGCAGGACAGTTACAACTTGGAAGTGCAAACAATGGTGTAGATTATATCTACCAAAGTGTTGCTTCTAGGTACAACACGACTTTGTCAGGAAATACAGGTGTGCTCACATGGTATGTAAACATGCGACAATCAAGAACAGACCCGGGTGGATTAACTCCGAATTCATATGGTATGGGTTTCGTACTTGGTTGTGATAATACAAGCTTTACAACAGGAAATGGATATGCTGTTGTATTAGGTCAAAGTGGGTCTACTGATAATATAAGATTGGTTTCATTTTCTTCAGGCTTAACTGATGCTGGTGTAACGAACATTGTAAATGCAAATGATTATGGTACTGATTATTTTGCAGTGAGAGTTACTTATAATCCAACTGGAAATCTTTGGACTTTGGCTGTTAGTACAAGTGCAAGTGTATTCACTGACCCAGCCTCAGTTGTAACTTGGACATCTATTGGATCTTCAACGGCAAATTCGGTACATACAAATAAAAATCTTCAATATGTAGGTTGTTTTTGGAGTCACGCTAACAGCGGGACAGATAATGCAATTTTTGATAATATATACACTCCTGCCAATGCTCCAGTGATAACTACAAATCCTGCAGCAGCAATTAGTGGTTGTGTTGGGTCTGGAGCAACATTTACTTCAGCAGGAAATTCTAGCACAAGTATCCAATGGCAAAAACTAATTTCTGCTGTTTGGACGCCGATAGTTGGAGCTACCAGTGCTTCTTATACAATTAGCTCATTAGTTTCCGGAGATGCCGGAGACTATCGTGTTGTTTATACTAACTCAATTGGTACAGCAACCTCAACGGTAGCAACTTTAACAGTAAACGCTGCCGCAGTTGGTGGAACTGTTTCGAGTTCTGCGACTGTTTGTTCAGGAAGTAATTCAGGAACATTAACATTAGCAGGTGAAACAGGTTCAATCACAAGGTGGGAATCATCAATTAATGCAGGAAGTACATGGAGCCCTATAGCAAATACTACATCGTCTCAACCATATTCAAATGTTGCTACCACAACATTGTATAGAGCTTTTATAACAAATGGAGGTACTTGTACTGCAACTTCTACAGTAGCTACAATTACTCCAACTCAACCTTCATTATTCACTGTCAATGGAGGTGGAACAGGTTGTGCAGGAACAGGAGTAACAGTTGGATTAAGTGGTTCTGAAACAGGACATACTTATCAGCTTTTAATTGGTAGTTTACCAACAGGTTCTCCAGTAAATGGTTTACCGGGCGCGATTTCTTTCGGTGCGCAAACTGTTGCCGGAACATATACTGTAGTTGCAACAAATACTACACTAGGTTGTACACGTACCATGACAGGGAGTGTTTCTGTTGCTATAAATCCACAACCGGTTGGTGGCACAATTGGCGGACTTTCAACAGTAATAGTTTGTAAGAGTAGTAATTCAGGTACATTAACTTTGTCAGGTCACACAGGTACGATTGCTTGGCAGTCGTCAATAAATGGTGGTGGTTCTTGGGTTGCAACCGGAGTTACAACTACATCTCAGACATATACTAATTTAGCAGTAACAACTCAATACCGTGCTGTATTATCAAATACAGGTTGTACGACTGCAACTTCAAACGTCATAACGATTGTTGCTGCAGAAGCTACTCAATTTAACGTAACTGGTGGCGGAACACGTTGTGCAAATGGTGCTGGTCTTCTCGTCGGACTAGATGGTTCAGAGTCTGGCGTTGATTATCAATTAAAAAATGGTGTATCAAACGTGGGCTCTCCTATTTCAGGAAATAATAATCCAATTCAATTCCCTTTGCAAACAGCAGCAGGAACTTATACTGTTCAAGCATCTATTCCATCAATAAGCGGTGGTTGCCCTAGAACAATGTTGGGCAGTGCGACTATTGTTGTAAACGCTATACCAACAATATCTACAGGAGTTGCTACGGCATTATATTGCGGTGGTACAGGTACAACTGCACTTTCATCGACAGGAGCATCAAATAGTAGTTCACCAACTACAATTACTAATAATAACGTTCCGGTATCTGGAACAGCAATTCCGAATCCTGCGATAGCTACAGGTGTTACTTCAACGATTACAGTTTCCGGTGCGCCAACAACCATGGGTGCATTAACAAATTTCCGCGTTACAATTAATGCTACTCATGGAAAAGATGATGAATTCGAAGCATACCTTGTAAGACCAGGGGGTACTACATTGTCAACTTCGCCAAACGGAAGTTACTTTAATACAATTGCAGCAGGAAGTTCAGTTTGTTTAGTTGCTGATGCAGGAGCAAGCGGGCTTAATTTCACCAATACAGTTTTCTCAGATGCCGGAACTCAAACTTGTGTTGCTGCTGGTGCAGCTGCTCCGTTTACCGGAACTTATCGTCCTGAAAACTTATTCAGTACTCTGACCGGTAATCCAAATGGAATATGGACAATCAGAATGTTGGATGATGCAGGTGGTGGTAAATCGGGAACATTCCTTAACTGGTCTATTTCATTTGACTTACCAGATGGATTAACATATTCTTGGTCATCAACTCCCGGTTCATTTTCAAGTTCAGTTCAAAATCCCGGAAATGTTTCTCCGACAGTAAGTACGATTTATCAAGTGACTGCCACAAATGCAGTGACCGGCTGTACATCTACAGCTACGACATCAATTACAGTTGATCCTGTTTTAACAGCATCGTGTTCTGTTGTTTCAAATGCAACTTGTGTTGGTGCTTTAGATGGAGTGATTGAAGTTACGGCTACAGGCGGAACTGCTCCATATACAAATACTGGAACAAAAACCGGTTTAGGAACGGGTTCACATACTTATACAGTAACAGATGCTTTAGGTTGTACTTCAACGTGCTCTTCAACAATTATTGTTGGTGATATTATAGATCCAGTTATCTCCGGTTGTCCTGCTAATATCAGCGTGAATAATGATGCCGGTGTATGTGGCGCCAATGTTTCATGGACTAATCCAACAGCTAGTGATAATTGTTCTGTTAGTTCTTTCACAACAAACCATTCAAATGGTAGTTTGTTTCCAATTGGTACAACGACTGTAACTTATACAGCACTTGATCCATCAGGACATTCTGCAACATGTTCATTTGATGTTACAGTTACAGATACAGAATTTCCGGTTATCACTTGTCCGTCAAACATGACAATGGGAAACACAACTGGAATGTGCGGAGCAATTGTAAACTATACAGCAACAGTAACTGATAATTGTTCAGCAACAGTTTCATATTCTCCTGCATCAGGTTCAACATTTGCACTCGGTACTACAACAGTAACAGCGACTGCAATTGATCCGGCAGGCAATTCTGCACAATGTACATTCGATGTAACGGTGAACGATACACAGTTCCCAACATTTGCAGGATGTCCTACAACAATAACAGTAAGTACAACAGGATCATGTGACCAAACGGTTTCATGGACTGCTCCGACTGCGTCAGATAATTGTTCAGGTGTAACAACAACATCAAATCATAATCCTGGGGATTTATTCCCTGTCGGAACAACACTCGTAACTTATACAGCAGTAGATGCTTCAGGAAATACAACTCAATGTTCATTTAACGTAGTTGTAGAAGATCATGAGAATCCTGTTGTAACTTGTCCGGGTGATATTACAATTTCTGCTAACTCAATTGGATGTTCAGCAATAGCAACATTCAGTGCGTCAGTAACAGATAATTGTTCAGCGACACTTTCTTATTCACATGCTTCCGGTTCGTCATTCTCAGGTACTACACTTGTAACGGTGACTGCAACCGATGCATCAGGAAATATTGCAACATGTTCATTCAATGTAATAGTTGTAAATGATCTTGTTGCTACTTCATCTGCAACAGCAATACTTTGTAACGGTGGTTCATCTACAGTTACGGTATCTGCAACAGGTGGAACAGCTCCATACAGTGGAACAGGTTCATTCTCCATCGGAGCTGGTTCATATTCTTATACAGTAACCGATGCG
>JANOBV010000337.1:0-9330 GCA_031411835.1 Bacteroidota bacterium
CGATCAAAAAAAGTACATGTTAAAAATCTCTGTTGTTTCATATTTGAATAGTAAACCATTTATTTATGGTTTTAAGAAAACAGATTTCAGTTCAAAAGCAATAATTGAGTTAGATATACCATCAGTTTGTGCAGACAAACTTATTACCGGAAAAGTTGACATAGGACTTGTTCCTGTTGCAATACTTCCAGAGTTAAAAGATTATTTTATAATTTCAGATTATTGCATTGGCGCAAATGGAAATGTTGATTCTGTTTTGTTATTAAGCAATGTACCTTTAGAAGAAATCAAAAGCGTTAAACTTGATTATCAGTCACGCACTTCTGTCCTACTAACAAAAGTATTAGCAAAGAAATTCTGGAATATAAACCCAGAATTTATTTCTTCAAATCCAGGTTATGAAAATTCAATTGCTGCAGAAGTTGCAGGAGTTGTAATTGGCGACAGGGCTTTATTGCTTAAAGACAAATTCAAATATTGTTATGACCTTGCAGGTGAATGGAAAAAATTCACAGGACTACCTTTTGTATTTGCAACTTGGACATCACGAGTTCAACCTGATCAATCGTTTATTAATGAATTTAATTCAGCCGTTGCCGAAGGGATGAAATTAATTCCGGAAATTGCAAAAGCTGAAAGCAACCACTTTTTTTCTGAGGAGATGATCTACTCCTATTTAACAAAATCTATCAATTTCGATTTTGATGCAAAGAAAAAAGAAGCGTTGAAGTTGTTTCTGCAATATGCGGAGGCATTAAAAAATGAAGTGAAGTGAAGTGAAGTGAAGTGAAGTGAAGTGAAGTGAAGTGAAGTGAAGTGAAAAAAAAAATCCTGGCTCGATGAGACAGGATTTTTTTTGAACTAAAGTATTTTTTTATTAATGGCTAAGGATAAATTGAACTGTACTTTTGAAAGATTGACTATAGACAGTTGCAAAGTAAGAACCATTTTCAAGTGAAGAAAGATCTAATTGGTACACTCTACCGTTTGGCTTACCTATTACTTTTTCAGCAACAACTTTTCCAATTGCATCTGTGATACGTACATTCATTTCTTCATTTAGATTTGCAGTAGTGAACATATCAACATTTAAAATTCCTTCTGTTGGATTTGGATAAACAGAGAATTGAAGGTCATCAATTGAATTTACATTATCAATTACATCTTGACAAGCAACAGAAGTTGTAAGCGAAGGATAGTATCCTGTCAAAGACACGTACATACGAGTTGCTTGATTTGAAGTGAACATGTTCAAACAATCATCGTCGCTATAATCCATATAATTCATGTACATGATTCCGTTTCCTGTTGTAGTACAGCCATCCAAAAACGGGAATGTATGACAACCATATGTCTCTTGAGCTTGATTTGGAGTATCAGCAATATTATCAGATCCTGAACATGCTCCATTATCATCGCCCCAAATATGTTCCAATCGGAAGCAGTGACCTATTTCATGTGTCAGTGTTCTACCAAGATCATAAGGTGCGGCAACATTTCCAATTCTTCCGAAAGAATCGTATTGAATTACGACACCATATGTATTGGTATGTACTGTTGCAGGGAATTCACCATAACCGAGAATACCTCCGCTCATATTACAAACCCAAATGTTCATGTATTGATTCACATCCCAAGCATTCAATCCACCAGTTGAATAATGTTTCACATTATCATTCGTAGAGAACGATGTTATAGTAGTTTGACGGCGCTCGATACCATTTGTTGCATTTCCATTAGTATCTCTTTTTGCCAAGCAAAATTGAAATTGAGTTCTTGCTGCAGCTGCTTGAAAAGGACCCGGTGTATTTCCTGTATCAGCATTCATTCTTCCAAAATCTTCATTCAATGCATCGATCTGTGATAAAATTTGCGCATCAGAAATATTTTGCGCTGCTAATTTATAAACTACGTGAACGACAACAGGAATGACAATTACAGAATTTGTGGAGTTAGGATTGCTCGCTCTCACAGCAGCCATATTTTGCAACCAAGTTTGCAATTTCTGTTCATCGTTATCACTTTGAACTTTAAGGTTTGGGTTTTGCGACTGTAGCCATTGTTCATGTTCTACAGAATAACATCTTTGCTTTCCGGTACGCAGATCCTGAGCATTCATGTTTAGCGCAAATACGGCCAATGCCGCAGTGAATAGTAATTTTCTTTTCATTGTTGATTTAGGTTTCCGAAGGCGAATTTAAGTAAAATTAACATTCGATTCATTCTAGATTTAATAGTGACAGTATGATGATAATCAAACATATTAGCGAAGTCCAAGTTTTGAATAAAAAACTGCCCTTTCGACATTTTCAATATTACCCGGAACCATTTTACTCATAGAAAACTCATGGATTGACTCGCGAATTAACCTCAATGTCGGAAACCCAACTTTTGCAGTCATTTTCCTGACTTGACGATTTTTTCCTTCTACAAGTGATAAACGAATCCATGAGGTTGGAATACTTTTGCGGAATCGAACCGGTGGATTTCGCTCAGGTAAATCCGGAAGTTCATCAATAACTTCTGCAATTGCAGGTCTTGTCAAGAAAACTTTCCCATCAATACTTAACTCCATTCCTTTTCTCAACGTCTCTAAAGCCTCTTTAGTTACTTCCCCTTCCACTTGAACTAAGTAAGTTCTTTGATGTCCTGTTGTAGGATCAAGCAACTTGTTATTGACTCTTTTATCGTTTGTCAATAAAAGTAGTCCTTCACTATCTGCATCTAGTCGACCGACAGGATATACATCAATTGGAAATTTCTCAGAAAGATCAGCTAATGTCTGATGTTCGCCTTCCTTCGTAAATTGGGAAAGCATGCCGAAAGGCTTATAAATTGCGTAGTATGAAAACACTTATGGGGATTTGTGTGTAAAAGAAGTAAGAAATGACGGAATTCATACGATTCAGGGTAAATAATTGTTTATTTTTGTTATAAATCAATAGAATAATGAGGTTAAAAAATATAAACACCGTTTTCTGTGCAATTTTAGGATTGTTTTTGCTTTCAATGAATGCTTGTAAAAAAGATAAAGCAGAAGAACCTGTTACTCCAGTTACAAGTTGTGTTGGCGATAGCGGCGGTACGACCGTTTTAATAGTGGATCTGAAACATCACGCCCTTCAAATTCCTAATGACTCTGTTTATCCTGATACTGTTTGGATAAAATATAATGCCGTAAATGCAGGGTCAGGATTCGACGAAGAAAAAATCGGTGTTCCCGGCGATACAACAATTATTTTTACCGGACTAAAATGCGGTAATTATTATTTGACTGCTTCAGGTTATGATAGAAGTATTGGCTTAACGGTTACAGGTGGAATTGGGATTTCAATTGCGGAAAACCTGGACACTGTTGCTTATACTGTGCCGGTTGTTGAATAATGTATAATAAGTGCCACGAATTCACGAATAATAATTTTCAAATTCGTGAATTCGTGGCATACAACCAAACCATTTCAAATAATGAATTATGTATTATGAATTATGAATCCGCTGTGCGCACAGCGGATTGGTGTTAGTGTAAAAGCGAAAAGATATTTGAAAAAGATTATTCTTTTATTTACAGTAATTTCTGTTTTGTTTGCTTGTAAAAAGGAAAACAACTCTACTCCTATTGCTGTAAATGGAAATGTGGTTTTGTATGTGCATGTTGTTCATCATTCATGGGATATAAATAATGTGAAAGTTTACTTGAAAGCAAATACATTGGTTTATCCCGGGCCGGATTCATCGTTGTATGATAAATATTTGACAACTGATGGATATGGTAAAGTTTCATTCACTAAATTAATTCCCGGTAATTATTATTTATACTGTTCAGGATTCGATTCTCTATTTGGTGCGAATGTGATTGGTTACAAAAAGATTTATCTTACCGAAGAAAATTTGATTAATAATGAAATGTCGGTTACACTATATGTAAGCGAATAAATAACAATGAAAAAACTCCACTTCCTTCTTGCTTTCTTATTTTTACTTGGCTGTAAACGTGATTCAGTTGAAGTTCCAATTATGCCCATTGATCCGGTTGCTGCGTCTAACTATCCGCAGGAGATCGGAAACATTCTTGTGAATAAATGTGCAACATCAGGTTGTCATAATTCTTTGAGTCGCGGAAGTGCAGGTGGATTAGACTTTTCGACTTGGGATCTAATGTTTGATGGCGGAAGAAATGGAACAGCTACTATCCCCTATTCTGTTGAAAATAGTTATTTGCTTTATTCTGTAAATACTGATACCCTGGTAGGACCTGTTCTTTTGCCAACAATGCCTTATTTACAAGATCAACTTTCTTCACAGGAATATTCCGCATTGGTAAATTGGATTGCAGCCGGAGCACCAAATAAAGATGGCCTTATAAAATTCTCTGATAATCCGAATCGCAAAAAGTTATATATATGTATGCAGGGTTGTGATAAGGTTGCTGTAGTAGATGAAGCGACGAAAGTGATTATGCGATATATCTCAGTTGGAGTTTTACCGAATCAAATTGAAGCACCGCATCAAGTCAGAGTTTCGCCTGATGGACAATATTGGTATGTTGTTTTTTACAATGGCGATATCTTACAAAAATACAGAACAACCGATGATTCATTAATTGGCACAGCCAACATCACAAGTTCGAATTGGAATACTATGGTATTTTCTAATGATGGAAATACTGCATACGTCAATGGAACTACAGCGCCGGAAGTTACAGCTGTTGTTGATTTGACATCTATGACTTTAAATACATTGCATTCGATTTCGAGTCCGCATGGTGGATTTGTTACCCCTGATAATCAGTATTTATATTTGACTTGTCAAACGGGAAATTTTATTACAAAGGTTGAATTAGCAACTTTTGACGATTCAAAAATTGTTCTTGTTCCCGGACAACTTCCAACAACAAGTTCGACGGTTGATCCTCATGAGATAACTCTTACTCCAGATGGATCGAGGTATTTAGTGTCTTGTCAAAAAACAAATGAAGTTAGAGTGTTCGAATTGAGCAACGATAGCTTGTTAGCTGTGATCAACGTAGGCAAGAAGCCGCAGGAATTTGCTTTGCTACCTTCATTAAACAAAGTATATGTGAGTTGTACTGATCAAGTTGTAGACGCAAACAAAACAGGAATGATCTATTCAATTGATTTGACTAGTTATGCACTTGATAGTATTTACTCAGGTTACCAACCTCACGGATTAGTTGCAGACGATGATTCGAAATTAGTTTATGTCACTAATTTAAATTACGATCCGAATGGTCCAGCACCACATCATGTTGCATCGTGTGGCGGTCGCAATGGAAATTTAACGATTATTGATGCGACAACAATGACTTTGTACAGAAAACAGTTGTCGGATGGAAGTTCATTTCAATATAAATGCGAGTTGTTGCCCTTTCCTTATTATATTTCTCTTAGAAAATAGATTTGGCTAAAGCCAATTATTTTTATCCTTTATCCGTCAGCTGAAGCTGACGGCAATGAAGATGGGGTGTTTTTCATAGGCAATTGGAGACCTTTTGAACGAAGACTTCAATTATATCTTAATACGACTATTTTAATTTTTGCTTTTTTTATCTAGTGTGATACGCTGCTTTTTGTAGTTGATGATTGCATTATATTTATTCAATACATCACTTCCTAATACACCATCGATTTGACTGAATCCCATTTTTTCATAGCTGGCATTGACGTGACTTAAGTTGAGAAGAATGGCGTGAAAATTTTCAATCACCAATTCGCCGATTTTAAAGCTGAGTAAATTTGTAGAACTAGTCGGCATGCTGTCGGTTCCTAGCCCGGTTGAAAGTTTGTCGTGATGTTCTAATTCTGATTCAGAAATAAAATTGAAAATTCTATTTTGATCAAAGACCGTTCTCGATGCACCTGTATCAATCAAGAGTCGGCACGACTTATCATTCACTTTCGAATCAATGATAAGATGCAATCCATCGTCTTCGATGTTTAGCATTTCGATAGAAAGTGTTGTTCTGTTTGAAAACATAATTGATGTTGTAAATGATTTTATTCAAATAAAATTACTGCTCAATTTATTACTCAATAGTATTATACGCCAAAAAAAAAGTCCCGAATGAACGGGACTTTTTTTGCAAATATAAATGAGAATTATTTTACTGCAGGTTGATTCATGTTATCAAGAACATCCATTACCTCTTTCACTGATTTCGCAGATGCATGAAGTAATTTCATTTCATCTTCGTTCAATTTAAGTTCGATGATTTCTTCAATACCATTCTTTCCTAATTTAACAGGAACACCTAAGTAAATATCTTTTAATCCGTATTGACCATTTAACAAAGCACAACAAGGGAAAATGCGTTGAGAATCTTTAATGATCGCTTCGACCATTTGAGCAGCGGCAGCTCCGGGAGCATACCAAGCAGAAGTTCCCATTAGATTTACAAGTTCGCCGCCGCCTTTTTTAGTACGGTCAACGATAGCATCTAATTTATCTTTGTCGATCAATTCAGTAACAGGAATTCCGGCAACTGTTGTATAACGCGGCAATGGCACCATTGTATCGCCATGTCCGCCCATTAGAACTGCTTGAATATCTTTCGGTGATGTATTTAATGCCTCAGCAAGGAAGGCTCTGTAGCGCGCTGTATCAAGTATACCAGCCATTCCAAAGACTTTCTTCGAATCAACTTTTGCTGTTAAGAATGCACAGTATGTCATTACATCAAGTGGATTTGAAACCACGATGATGATTGCATCCGGAGAATATTTGACAATATTTTCAGTAACTGAACGGACGATACCGGCATTTGTAGCGATAAGGTCGTCGCGGCTCATGCCAGGTTTACGGGGCAGACCCGAAGTGATTACTACTACATCCGACTTTGCAGTCTTAGAATAATCGTTAGTGGAACCAATAACTCTTGTATCATAAAGATTGATTGGGGCAGTTTGCCACATATCTAATGATTTACCTTCTGCAATACCTTCTTTGATATCAAGCAGGACTACTTCGTGGACGAAGTCTTTATGTGCGATTACATCTGCACAAGTAGCGCCGACGTTTCCGGCACCTACAACAGTTACTTTCATGAGGGGTTAGTGTTTATTTTAATTACTGGACGAAATTAGACACTCCTTTTCGATTTTGGAAATAATATCTTTCTGAATAGGAAAAAATCGATGTTAAAACCCTATTTACCTCTTTCAACAGAAATTACCCTAAAAAAGTTGGATATAATAAAGAATATTTTTAGCTTTCGAATTCGATTATAGTTAAATTTGACAAAAGCCGCCTGTAATTGAAACTTCACACTAGAAATCAAATTTATTATGACCTTACTTTCTGAAATACACACCTTCAAAAAGTAGTTAACCCATAAATAGTTTTCATTGAATGAATAAAAAATTACTTAGTTATGCGTTTATAATTTTTTTTACCGCGCAAAGTGCACTGTTTGCCCAAAACGGTGTAGTTAATGGAGGAAGTGTTTCTTCTACTCCCACTACTTCAACCCAACCGAACAGACAATATTTTTTGGTGAAGTCAGCACCCGGAAGTCTCAAAGGATTATCGGCTCAACTAAAACCTGCCTTCACAGCTCCACATTTTGTTGCAGTAGAAATTGATGAAAAGGCATCCTTATTTAAAATCATTGCAAACAAAGGGACAAAAATAGAAGATGTAAAAGCTATTTTAGTCCGTTTTAATCTCGGCATAATTGATTACCAGGAAGAATACACGTGTACTTTTCCGACAATATTTACAAATCATTGAACTTGATCATTATTGAATGAAAACTTGTGCAGTAGAAGTATCTAATAAAACGAAAGCGAAAAGTTGGGTCAAATTTCCCATCTTCGTTACACTTATTATTTTACTTTTTTCAAATACTGCATTTGCTCAACCTTCGAATGATAATCCTTGTAATGCAACTCCACTTACTGCCGGAGCAAATTGCAATTATGTAAATTCGACAAACAACAATGCTACAAATACACCTGGTGTTCCAACTCCAGGATGCGCAACCTATTTAGGTGCTGACGTATGGTTTTCAGTCACTGTCCCCGCAACAGGATCTATTGTACTTGACTCTAGAAATGGTGGAATGACGGATGGTGGAATGGCAGTTTACAGTGGAACATGCAATGCACTGACTCTAATTTCATGTGATGATGATGGCAGTACAAATGGCTTGATGCCATCACTAACCGTTTCTAATCGCCCACCGGGCTCTACTTTATTCATTCGTTTTTGGTCATATGCAGGTTTAGATGACGGAACTTTTGGAATTTGTGTAACTATTAATACTCCATTGGCGCCGACTAATCAAGATTGCCCAAATGCAATTCCAATTTGCCAAAATGTTTATAACACTGCAGTTTCTTATTCCGGCGATGGAAATATTCCTGATGAAATTGATCCATTGAATAGTTGTTTAGGTGCAGGAGAATTAAATGATGTATGGTATACTTTCACAGTGCAAACTAGTGGAAATTTAAATTTCACAATTACACCGAACACAATAACAGAAGATTATGATTGGGCAGTATACAATCTTACAAATGCTACCTGCGCCGATATCGCAACAGATCCTTCCTTGAGTGTGAGTTGCAATTTCTCTGCTGACCCTGGGGCAACAGGACCAACCGGAGGAAGTACTCAAACTTCACAAGATCCATTTGGCACTCCATTTAATGCTGTAATTCCTGTTACAGCCGGTGAAACCTATGTTGTCAATGTAAGTAATTTCAGTACAACTCAGAATGGTTATCAAATTGATTTTGGTGCTTCGACTGCAAATATTTTTGACAACATTCCTCCCCAACTTACATCTTTGACAAACACAGTTCAATGTGGTACTTCACAATTGTCATTTGATTTTTCTGAAAACATATTATGTAGTACAATTCAAAATGGTGACTTTACTGTTACAGGTCCTGGTGGACCATATACACTTTCAAATTGGTCATCAATCGGATGTAGTGGCGGTGGACAGTATGGTCAAACTGTTACTGTAAATGTCAGTCCCCCAATAACAGCGAGTGGTAATTTTCAATTCTGTCTTACAAATGCTTCGGCTTCTGTTACAGATCTTTGTGGAAATGTAGCACCGCCTTCTTGTTTAAACTTTACCATTAATCCAATTCTAGTTACTACTACTCCAACAAATTTAACTTGTAACGGTAATTTATCAGGTTCAGTAACAGTAGTACCAACAACAGGTGTTAGTCCATACACTTATTCTTGGACTCCAAACGTAGGAACGACAGCAACGATTTCAAACCTTGCCGCTGGAACATATACAGCAACAATTACGGATGCAAATGGGTGTAGAACAACTGCCTCTACAACACTTAC
>JANOBV010000338.1:0-16369 GCA_031411835.1 Bacteroidota bacterium
AGTCGTCAGGTCGAAAAAGAAAAGAAAGAAGGAGGAGCAGAACTTGCAGCGGCCTAGTTTACGTGTGATCATAAGTGGTGGCGGAACAGGCGGACATATTTTTCCTGCAGTCGCTATTGCAAATGCATTAAAGAAAATGAATGCATCAACAGAAATCTTATTTGTTGGTGCAAATGGTAGAATGGAAATGGAAAAAGTTCCTGCTGCCGGATATAAAATAGTAGGATTAAATATTAGTGGTATTCAACGAAAATTGTCTTTACAAAATTTCTTGTTGCCATTCAAAGTGATTCAAAGTGTATTAAAAGCAAGAATGATAATAAAGGATTTTAAACCGGATGTTGCAGTTGGAGTTGGAGGTTATGCTTCCGGTCCATTGTTATTTGCAGCAACAGGAATGAAGATCCCTGCACTTATTCAAGAACAAAATTCTTTTGCAGGAATTACAAATAAATTACTTGCTAAAAGAGTTAAACGAATTTGTGTAGCATACGATGGAATGGAAGCATATTTTCCAAAAGACAAAATTAAAGTCACTGGAAATCCGGTTCGGGAAAATATGATCGATATAAAAGGCAAACGTGAAGAAGCATTGCGTTTTTTCAATTTGTCAAGCAGTAAGAAAACGATTCTGTTGATCGGTGGAAGTTTGGGTGCAAGAACATTGAATAATAGTATTGCAGCAGGACTTCAACAATTGGCGGACAAAAATATTCAGCTTATTTGGCAGACAGGAAAAGCATTTTTCCCGAAAGCACAAGAGTTAACTTCAGAATATGCAGTGAATGGAATTTCATCATACGATTTCATTCAAAGAATGGATCTTGCATTTGCAGCAGCAGATGTTGTGATCTCAAGAGCAGGCGCAAGTTCGGTTTCGGAATTAGCATTAGTAGCTAAACCGTCGATCTTAGTTCCTTCTCCTAATGTAGCAGAAGATCATCAGACAAAGAATGCAATGTCGCTAGTGAAAAAAAATGCAGCGATATTAGTGACAGATGCTGACTCATCAACGAAATTGCTAAATGAAGCGATTGAATTAGTATCAGATCAATCGAAACAAAATACATTAATAGGAAATATTGCAAAACTTGCATTGAACAATTCAGCAGAAGTGATTGCAGAAGAAGTTTACAGCATTTCAGAAAAATAAAGTGTTCGACAATAAATCACATATCTATTTTGTAGGCATCGGAGGCATCGGTATGTCTGCCATTGCGCGCTATTTCAAGTCAATTGGAAAAGATGTGAGTGGTTACGATAAAACGCCAACTCCTTTGACCGATGAATTGCAGGCTGAAGGTATTTCAGTTCATTTCACTGATGATCTTTCAAAAGCATCAGCGATTTATTCAGATATAAAAAGCAAGGACAATGTACTAGTGGTTTATACTCCTGCTATTCCAAAAGATCATTCAGAGTGGAATTTTTTCAAAGACAATAATTACGATTTGAAAAAGCGTTCCGAAGTTTTAGGGATGATCACGAAAAGCAGTTATACGATTGGAATTGCCGGAACTCATGGCAAAACGACAACATCTTCGATGGTTGCACATATATTAAAGAGTGCAGGATTGAATTGCACTGCATTTTTAGGCGGCATCACAAAAAATTACAAGACGAATTTGCTTTTGGGAAATTCCATCGGCAAAAAATATACAGTCGTTGAAGCAGATGAATACGATCGTTCTTTTCTTGCCCTTTATCCGGATTTAGCGGTTATAACATCAATGGATGCCGATCACCTCGATATTTACGGCGATCATTCATATATGATAGAGTCGTATCGTCTCTTTGCTCAACAAGTAAAACCGGGTGGTCGATTGATTCACAAGTCAGGATTACAATTATCTGATCTCGCTGTCGACAAGAAAACGTATTCGATCGAAGGTGAGGCAGATTTTAAAGGAGAGAATATTCACATCACCGATCACCGTTATCATTTCAATTGGAAAAGTGCAGAGGCATTGATTACTGACTTGACTAGTGAAATGCCGGGATTGCATAATGTAGAAAACGCAGTTGCAGCAATTGCAGTTGCAATGCATTTGGGAATTGCAAATGATACTATAAAAAGTGCATTGGCAACATATAATGGAGTAAAGCGTCGTTTTGATTATCAATTGCGAACATCAGATTGTGTTTATATCGACGATTATGCTCATCATCCGGAAGAACTTCGTGCATGTATCTCTTCAGTGAAAGAGTTGTATCCAGGAAAAAGGATCACAGGAATTTTTCAGCCGCATCTGTATTCGCGTACGCGAGATTTCGCAGAAGGCTTTGCAAAAAGTCTTTCTATGTTGGATTGCTTGATCTTATTAGACATTTATCCGGCAAGAGAACTACCGATTCCGGGCATCACGTCTGAAATTATTTTCAATGATGTAACATGCGAGAAGTACCAATGCTCGAAAGAAATTGCCCTTCAAGTGCTGGAAGAGCATCCATCTGATGTAGTATTAACATTAGGAGCTGGCGATATTGATCAATTAGTTCAGCCAATCAAACAACAACTACTAAAAGCAGTGAAGTCATGAGTGAGAATCCGAATCGTAAGAGAATAATGCGCATCTCTGTATATGTCATCGTCGTGGTTGCATTTCTAGTGACCTTAGGATTTTCTGATCATGGTCAGAACGTCATGCCATGTACAGCAGTTCATGTAGTGATCAAAGATACCATGGGACATAACTTTGTTGAAGAGCATGAGATCTTGGATTTAGTCAACAATAAGTTCGGTGAATTGAAGGGAAAACCTTTAAGTTCTATTAACATTAGTTTGTTGGAAAAAATCATAAACACAAACCCTTTCATTGCAGATGCTGAAGTATTTTCAACCATTGATGGAAAGATCAATATTGAAGTAAAGCAGCGCACACCAATTGTGCGGATTGTTAACCTAAAGGACGAGAGTTTCTACATTGATGATCAAGGTGTTTTCATGCCTTTGTCGAATGATTACACAGCGAGAGTAGCGGTTGCAAATGGTTTTATTTTCGATACAGAATCTGAAAGAAGAGTTACAGTATACGACGGGGAAAAGAGAGATACTGCAATTAAACTTTCACGAATTGATGAAATATTTCATGTAGCAGATTACATCTACCATCATGAATTTTGGAATGCACAGATTGAGCAACTTTATATAAATGTAAATGGTGACATTGAATTAATACCACGAGTAGGAAGTCAGAACATCATTTTAGGAAATAGCGAAGGGCTCGAGAAGAAATTGAATAAACTGTTTTTGTTTTATCACGAAGGATTGAACAAAACAGGTTGGAACAAATACAAAACTATCAATCTGAAATACGAAGGTCAGGTTGTTTGCACAAAAAAGTGATATGGAAAAAAATGAGGATATCGTAGTTGGTCTTGACATTGGAACAACAAAGATTTGCACCATTGTAGGTCGAAGAAATGAATTCGGCAAGATTGACATTTTAGGTTACGGAAAAAGTGAATCACTTGGCGTTACGCGCGGAGTGGTGACTAACATCGTAAACACAATTGATTCTATCAAATTATCGGTCACTGAAGCTTCTGAGAAATCGAAAGTAGATATCGGTTCTGTGTACGTTGGAATCGCCGGTCAGCATATAAAAAGTTTACAACATCGCGGAATGCGTACTCGTAATTCTTTGGATGATGAAATCAACCAAGGTGATATCGATGCCATTGTCGACGATATGTACAAATTGGCAATGCCTCCGGGTGAAAAGATCATTCATGTTATTCCGCAAGAATACATAATCGATAACGAACAAGGCATCAAGAATCCAATTGGTATGTCAGGTGTTCGCTTGGAAGCAAATTGTCACATCATCACCGGTCAGATCACTGCTGCAAAGAACATTTACAAATGTGTTGATCGTTCGACTTTAGAAACAAAAGGCTTGTACTTAGAACCACTTGCATCATCAGAAGCAGTATTAACTGAAGAAGAAAAAGAAGCAGGTGTTGTTTTAGTTGATATCGGTGGCGGAACAACTGATGTAGCGATTTTCCAGGATGGAATCATTCGTCACACTGCAGTTATTCCTTTCGGTGGAAATGTGATCACTGAAGATATTAAAATGGGTTGTTCAATCATTCGCAATCAAGCTGAATTATTGAAAATAAAATTCGGTTCAGCATTAGCGAGTGAAAATCTCGAGAATGAAATCGTTTCAATTCCCGGATTACGTGGAAGAGAGCCACGTGAGATCTCTGTGAAAAATCTTTCACACATCATTCAAGCGAGAATGGAAGAGATCATCGAGCACGTTCATTTCGAAATTCGTAATTCAGGTTTCGAAAAGAAACTGATTGCCGGAATCGTGATCACAGGTGGTGGAGCTCAATTGCGTCACATCGTTCAACTTGTTGAATTCATTACAGGAATGGACACACGCGTTGGTTATCCAAATGAACATTTAGGAAAAGGTGCTGACGATCTTAAAAGTCCGATGTTCGCAACAGGTGTAGGACTTGTGATCAAAGGCTTCCACGATCTTGACAAAACAAGAAAAGGATTATTAGCAAAAGTGCTGGAAGTTGAAGTGCCAAAAGCCGGTCGCGCTTCAAAGATTAAAGAAGAAAAAGTAAAACAAGGAACACCTCGTCCGTCACTTTTTGAAATCATCGCAGATATTTTCAAAGAAGAAAAAGACAAGGAACTATAATAAGCTGATTAGTTAATCAGTCATTGCAAGAATACACAACGGAACAATCAAAAATACTTAACACAAAAAAATTTTCAACATGGAATTCGATCTTCTAAAGGACAAGGGGTCCATCATCAAAGTAATCGGCGTAGGTGGTGGCGGTAGCAATGCAGTTAACCATATGTATCGCCAGGGAATTAAAGGCGTAGAATTTGTCGTCTGTAATACCGATGCACAAGCGCTAGAAATGTCGCCGGTGCCGACAAAAATTCAACTTGGTAGCAGTCTGACCGAAGGTCGTGGTGCCGGTTCTATTCCTGAAGTAGGAAGAAATGCAGCAATCGAAAACATCGAAGATATTCGAAAGTTTTTGCTTGCAGATACCCGCATGGTCTTCATCACTGCCGGAATGGGCGGAGGTACAGGAACAGGTGCTGCTCCTATCATTGCACAAACAGCAAGAGAAATGGGAATTCTTACTGTCGGTATCGTTACTATTCCATTTGAATTCGAAGGAAAGAAAAGAAAACAACAAGCTGATGACGGTATCGAAGCATTGAAAAATAGTGTCGATACAATTTTGATCATCAGAAATCAGAAGCTAAGAGAAATGTTTGGCAATTTGAATTTGTCAGATGCATTCTCACATGCAGATAATATTCTAACAACTGCCGCAAGAGGTATTGCAGAGATCATCACTGTTACAGGTTACATCAACGTAGATTTTGAAGATGTGAAAACAGCAGTTCAGAATAGTGGTGTTGCCATAATGGGTTCTTCAATTTCAGAAGGTGAACATCGTGCAACAAAAGCAGTAGAGCAAGCGCTTGCTTCTCCATTGTTGAATGATAATAACATCAAAGGTGCTCGTTATATATTAATGAATGTTGCTTCAGGTTCTAAAGAAGTAACAATGGATGAAATTGGTGACATCACAGATTTCATTCAAGAACAAGCGGGTCTTACTGCAGATATCATCTGGGGAAATTGTACAGATGAAAGTCTTGGTGAGAAATTATTGGTGACGATCATTGCAACAGGTTTCAAAACTCGTGAAGAGATCGGATCTGAACAAGTGAAAGCGAAAGAGAACGTAAAGACAATTCACAAATTGGATGATGCAGTCGCTCCTGTAATTCCTGCACAGGCATTGCCTGAATTAAATTTCAACGAGCCAATTTTGAAAAAAGATATTCCTGCAGATTCAAATGTTCAAGCAGTTGAAACTCGCGAAGTAACTTTCGATTTCAATCCAAATGCAAATCGTGAAAGTTCTGTTTCTGTTCCTGTCGCTGAAAAGCAAGATGAGAATACAAGTAAGAATGATCATGTTGTTTATGATCTTTATGATCACACAGTAGAAGATGAAACAGATGAACAACTTCGTAAAGCGCGTGAGCGTGTTACAAAATTGAAGCAACTTAGCTACAGAATCGGCAATGCAAATGTTGCTGATATGGAAAAAGAGCCGGCTTTCAAAAGAAGAAATATTAAACTTGATTCAGTTCCACATTCAAGTGAATCAAGTGTATCAAGATATACATTGAGCAACGAAGAAGACAAGAAAACAGAATTGCGTCAGAACAATTCATTTCTTCACGACCAAGTTGACTAATAAAAATCTCGTGTAAGCCGTTTTAACATGCGGTCCAAAATAGTTTCCATGTTAAGTTTCGTTTTGTTCCAAAAAGCTCTCCTCCCCGGGAGGGCTTTTTTTATCCCGTACCCTCTTTCAATTAAGCGAGTAGAAACTAACACTCCACACCCCAACTCAAACTCACACTCCAGTTATATTATAAACCTAAACCATGCACAGTTTGAGTTTGAGTTTGAGTGCGAAGTGTGTTGCGCAACTGCAATGGAAGTACCCATTTTGACTTTTGATACCGATAGCTATCGGAACTGACTTTTGACTTCAACCAAGACTTTGAACTTTGAACATATGACAGTACCTTTACCAAAAATACTCCATACCATGTCTTTAGAAGAAAAAATCAACACCGACCTAAAAGCTGCCATGTTATCGAAAAATGAATCCGCACTTCGTGGATTGAGAGCTGTTAAATCAGCAATTTTATTGGCGAAAACTTCAGGCGGGAATTCAGTTTCTGAAGAAGATGAATTCAAGATTCTTCAGAAATTGGTTAAGCAGCGCAAAGAATCAGTCGATATATATAAGCAGCAAAACCGAGAAGATCTGGCTAAATCGGAGATCGAAGAAATTGAAGTGATCGAAAAATATCTTCCAAAAATGATGGAAGAATCTGAGATAAAAGCAGGAATTCAAGCGATAATTGCTCAAGTTGGGGCAAAAGGTCCTGGAGATTTGGGAAAAGTAATGGGTGCTGCGTCTAAAAATTTCGCGGGAAAGGCTGATAATAAGTTGGTTTCGCAATTGGTCAAAGATCTTTTGGCTGCTATGTAAAGTGCTAATTTGGTGGGTATTAATATTATCCTACCTTTGGCCCTGCTAATAACGCCCGCTATTTAAACAATCAATTATTCGTTTGAACAATCGTGTTGCGGGCCCGATTGTTTCTTTCGAGAGATTAATATTTATTACCAAATGAAAACCGGTAAAGTAAAATTCTTCAACGAATCTAAAGGATATGGATTCGTTGTTGTAGACGACAACAACGCTGAAATTTTTGTTCACCACAGTGGATTAATCGACAAAATTCGTGAAAACGATTCTGTTGAATTTGAAATTGTTGACGGCAAAAAAGGTCAGAACGCTGTAAACGTTCGCAAGCTACAATAACAGCACAACTGTTAAGCATGAAAGGCTACTCTTTATGAGTGGCCTTTTTTTTTAAAAGATTTAATAGTAAATATGTAAGCTATAACAAAATCTATACTTATCAGATTATTATAGACAATGCAGTTGTAACAAGTAAATTATTCTCCGTCATTAAATAAATAAAGCGATGAAATTCCTGTCTGTGATAATTTTTATTTTTTTAATTATTCCTAAAAATAATTACGGACAGGAATTAGATCGCTGTTGGCCGTTGGGTACTACTGACAATACATTGATTCGACGACAAAGTAATTTAGTTTTTGTTGGTAACGCATTACGTATTGACACTGTTTATCGTGATGTAAAATTTTCAGGAACTTGTTCTAGTATTTCTGATTCAGCGGGAAATATGTTATTTTATACAAATGGATGCGTGGTTGCGAACTCAAACAACGATACCATGGTAAATGGAAATGACTTAAATCCTGGTCAGTGCCAAGCATCTACATGTCCATATTTTGGAAATGCAGTAACACAAGGAAGCATTATTCTGCCTGATCCTTCAAATTCAAATAAATATTTGATATTTCACGAAAGCTGTGATTATGGTGCGAGTTATAGACCGATTTACATTTATCAAAGCATTGTCGATTTGTCATTGGATAGTGGAAGAGGTGAAGTAACGCTGAAAAATTATATTTTGTTATCAGATACAGTTTGTGTCAGTTCTCTCACTGCCGTCAAACATGCGAATGGGATGGATTGGTGGTTGGTTACTCATGAAAAGTTTCAGGATCGTTTTATAAAATTCTTGATAAATTCTAATGGAATTTCAGGACCTTTTTATCAAAGCATTGGGACAGTCTACGATGACGATGGGCATGGAACTAGCGAGTTCTCACCTGATGGAAATTGGTATGCAACCTCTACACAATTTGGAGGAATAGATGTTTATAAATTCAATAGGTGTAACGGTGAATTAAGCGAAAGAAATTTCATTGACCTGCCTGATTCGCAATGGACAAATTCATTGGAATTCAGTCCTGATTCTAGGTTCCTCTATTCAGCCTGGTTACATGATATCTATCAATTTGACCTTACATCAACAAATATAGCATCGAGCGGAACTATTGTAGCAGTTTACGATGGTTTTTTAGATGATAATGACGTAAGCCATCCAACGGAATTTTGTTGGCCCCAACTAGCACCTGATGGGAAGATTTACATTGGGACTGGAACTGGTACAACATATATGCACATTATCGATCAACCAAATAATCTTGGTATTGCATGTAATGTTATCCAGCATGGAATTCGATTCCCATCACTTAGTGTACAAGTCCCTAACTTCCCCAACTACAGATTAGGGCCCTTGGATTCACTTTATTGCGACACTGTAAATTCTGTAAATGAATTTGAGTACAGGAATAACAATATTTCTGTTTTCCCAAATCCATCGACAGGAATTTTTAATATTCAAAATAAAGATTCAAATGAGATCGTATTGTATGTTTCTGCATTTGATTATTTGGGTAAGGAATTGATTTGCAAACTTGATGATAATAGCACTTTCGATCTCGGTTCGTTGAATAATGGCTTGTACATTTTAAAGATAGCGACTGGTCGAGGGAATTACTTTAGGCAGATCTTGATCAATAAGTAGCTTAAATATGTATCAAACTTTATTTGATTTATTTTTATTTCTCATGTTTAAATCGGTATAGTTCAAAAAAAATGAAGGTTAATGTTGTGGTAAACGAATATAATTAGTTTCAGATTAAATTATTTCCCGTTTAGAGGCAATTTGGACGGGGAATAAATAAAAACAAATCTTTACATTCGTCTCCATAAATCAACCTATGAAACATTCGTTCTGCGCCGGAATCGACATCGGCGGAACCAATACTGTTTTTGCGTTTATTGATCAAACAGGGAAAATCATTTATAAGAATGAAGTGCCTACCGGAAAGTCAGCGGATCCAAATGATCTCATCACTCGTGTATGCGATGAAATGAATTCGGCTCTTTCTAAATTAGGACGAGCAAATGATCTAACCGCAATAGGAATTGGCGCACCGAATGGGAATTATTTTTCAGGCACTGTTGAATTTGCTCCAAACCTTTCCTGGTATGGAGTAATTCCGGTTGCAAAAATGTTTTCCGAGAAAATGAATGTCCCTGCATTTTTAACAAACGATGCAAATGCTGCGGCAATGGGAGAAATGTATTTTGGTGATGCAAAAGATTTGAAGGATTTTATTTTCGTTACACTTGGTACAGGTTTAGGAAGTGGTATTGTTGTGAATGGAGATTTAGTCTACGGTCACGATGGTTTTGCCGGCGAACTTGGACACGTTATCGTTATTCAACACGGCCGACAATGTGGTTGTGGACGGAAAGGTTGTCTCGAGCAATATTGCAGCGCGACCGGATTAGTAAAAACATACAGAGAAATTCTTGCAGGCAGTGATCCTGATAATAATGCAAAAATTGATTTTGAAAAAGTAGATTCGAAATATATTTACGAGCGTGCAATGTGTGGCGATGAAGCTGCATTCTATGCATTCAATTATACCGGAGAAATACTTGGATTTGCATTGGCGAATAGTGCTGCTTACACAAGTCCGGAAGCATTTTTTCTTTTCGGTGGATTGGCAAATGCCGGCGAATTATTATTGACACCAACTATTCTGAGTTTTGAAAAGAATTTACTTAGCATCTATAAAAACAAAATAAAAATAGTTATTTCCGGATTACCTGAAAATGATGCAGCTCTTTTGGGTGCAGCTTCACTTGCATGGAATGAAATCAAAAAATAGGACAACATCAATTTTAAATAAATGAAAAAAATATTCTTCACGATTGCAATAACATTATTGGTAACGAATTTAATAATGGCTCAAAAGCAAAACAATCTACCTCTGATACCACTTCCTCAAAAACTGGAAATGGGACAAGGTAGTTTTGAGATCAATGAGTCTACTGTTTTATATAGTGAGTCAGACGATGCAATTGCAGACTTGAATTTTTTGCAATCTTATATTGTGGATCATTATGGAATTGCATTGAAATCCACTATTGGCAGTAAGCAGAAAAAAACTGTCTCAGTAAAGCGCAATTCATCAATGAAGCCTGATGCTTATACTTTGAGAATCGATTCAGGAAGTGTACATATTGAAGGAGGAAGTGGAGCAGGAGTTTTTTATGGTATTCAAACACTGATCCAATTATTGCCTGCAGGTAAAACAACTAAACTAAAAGTTGCTGCTGTAAACATAGAAGACGAACCACGTTTTTCATGGCGCGGAATGCACTTGGATGTATGTCGACATTTCTTTACAGTAAAAGAAGTAAAGAAATATCTCGATTACATAGCAATGTATAAGATGAATACATTTCATTGGCATTTAACAGATGACCAAGGCTGGAGAATTGAAATTAAAAAATATCCGAAACTTACTTCTGTTGGTGCTTATAGAAAAGGAACATTGATCGGGCATTACAGCGAAACTCCTGAGCGATACGACACAATTCAGTATGGTGGATTTTATACGCAAGATGAAATCCGTGATGTGGTTGCTTATGCAAATGCACGACACATTACTATCGTTCCCGAAATCGAAATGCCCGGACATGCACTAGCTGCACTAGCTGCTTATCCTATGTTAGCTTGTACATCAGGGCCTTTTGAGGTTGGTCGTTCTTGGGGAGTTTTTAAAGATGTGTTTTGTCCATTAGATATTACATTTAATTTTCTGCAAGATGTTTTAACAGAAGTGAGTGATCTATTTCCCGGGCAATATATTCACATCGGTGGCGATGAATGTCCGAAAGACAGATGGAAAGAAAGTCCGTTTTGCCAGGAATTGATAAAGAAAAATGGATTGAAAGACGAACATGAATTACAAAGTTATTTCGTACAACGCATCGGTAAATTTTTGCAGACGAAAAATAAAAAGCTAATTGGTTGGGATGAAATTCTAGAAGGCGGAATTGCAGACGATGCAACGATCATGTCATGGCGCGGATATGCCGGTGGAGTAGAAGCAGCAAAAAAACATCACGATGTTGTAATGACACCAACTGCATATTGCTATTTCGATTATTATCAATCGACAAGTCCATCGGAGCCTCTAGCCATTGGCGGATATTTGCCATTGAGTATGGTCTATCGTTTCGAACCTGTTGCAGATGTTTTGAATGCCGATGAAGCGAAATATATTTTAGGAACACAAGGAAATCTTTGGACAGAATATATTGGCGACTTCAAAAAAGTTGAATACATGACCATGCCTCGCATGGCAGCAATGGCAGAGGTTGCTTGGACAGCAAAGGATAAAAAAGATTACAATTCTTTTGTAGCGCGTTTATCATCACACACAAAATTGCTTTCTTTTCTGAATATAAATTATTCGAAAGCATTTTATGACATCAGTACGCGAGTAACTCCAAATGGTGACAGAGGAATAAATGTTGAATTAGCTTGTTCTTATCCGAATGGTCAAATAAGATATTCAATGAATATGTCTGATCCTACTGCATCTTCTCCTGTCTACGATAAAAAATTCTCTTTCGATCAATCGATGATGTTAAAAGCTGCACTCTTCGAAGGCCCGCAGATGAAAGGAAATGTTTTCTCCCAACGTTTCTTAGTAAATTATGCAACCGGAAAAGAAGTTGTATTGAAAGATCAACCCGATCCTGAATACAATCGCGGCGGAGCTTTTACTCTTGTAAATGGAATCGTCGGCAATTTACCATGGAACGGAAACGACTGGCTTGGATTTCAAAAGACAGGTTTGGATGCAACGATCGACCTTGCAATGATTCGCTCCATTTCACAAGTAAATGTTGATGTGTTGAGTGATTCGGTTAGTTGGATCTACCCACCTTCATCAGTCGAAATATTGGTGAGCGATAATAACATTGATTTTGTCAGTGTCGGGAAATTAGAAGCCGATGCAATTAAAAAATCAGGCCATATCATCTCAATAAAATTCGCAAGGAAAGAAACCCGATACGTAAAAGTAATTGCCAATACCAGAGGTAAAATTTCTAAAGGTGCACCTGGCGAAGGCAATGACTCGTGGATTATGATTGGGGAGATTTCGGTGAATTAGTTATATGGAATTTGAAAAAATTAATTAGATGAGTTGCAGGATTGTTTTAATATTAGTTTTTCTTTCCTGTAATTTATATTCCCAAATTGATGAATATTCAAATTATGATATAAAAATCATTGAATATTTGAATACTGAGAATGGCTATGACAGAATGATATTAAAAAAGGATTCTACCGTAAATGTATTTTTTTGTAGAGATCAGTTTGGGCTTTCATTAAAAAGTTTTGACTATTCATTAAATCAAATGAGAGTAGATAGTCTTAAGCAATTTTATGATTCAATAAAAGTGCTCCCTTACATTACGCAATTTATTAAGTTGCATTCTGAATCGTATAAGCTTTATTATCCTTCAAACACAGTCAGATTTTACGATTCCAATAGTACAGGTTCATATAAAGATAAAGGAGTTTTCATTCATTTCAGTAATGAAATGAAGTTTGAAAATTTGTCGATTGTATGGATGAGGCTAGATATCTCAAGTGTAAATTATTTTTCAGATGGGTTTTTTGTCTTTAATAAAGAACAAGAAATCATTCATGTTTTTGGCAATGCGGCTATTTTATAGATTGGTCAATTCGAAAAATATAATATAGGGTTTTTTAATTTTCACAGTATTGTGTTCGATTTCTATTGGGAATTAAACCCTTTGTACTCAAATGCACCGCATTTTCTCATAAAAAATTATGAGCTTTGGACCTATACCCACTACTGTCCGATAAAAATCAAAATGTGTAATTTAAAGTTTAAATTATAACTTTAATCAACTGTTCTCAGAGTAAATTCAAAGTAAGCCCCCACAATTTCTTGACGCACATCTTTCTAAATCAAAGATAGAACAGTTATTGTGTGGGGAGTCAACGCGCTGCGCGAAATCATTTGAAAAGTCGATCAAGGTTGTGTCAAATAATCGAAGTTTCAAATGATTTGGTGCGCGTTGGGCCCTTTTTTTGTTTCTTTTTTTGGGCAAACAAAAAAAGAAAAATTGAAATCTAGGACTAGCGGCTGGCATTTACTGTACTATGAAATTAGTTTTATCGGAAATTGATGACCTGGAACCTTGAATCAAATTAAACCCTACCTTCCTCCCAAAGTCATAGCAAAAAACCACCACATGGACAGACGAGAATTTCTAACTCTGGAAACGGAGCAGCCGCCAATTCATCAGGATTTTTCACATATTTATCGGACTCAATCAGGTCTTGCGCCATACGCCGGTGCCTGGACGATCAATGAAGTCAGACATCTTTTAAAGCGAGCGATGTTTGGAGCCAAGAAAAGTGACATCGATTTTTTTCTGACACAATCGATGAGTGATTCAGTTAATACACTACTTGAATTAATAAATCATCCGCCATTTACTCCGCCCTTACCACCGGTAAATAATTATTCGGCTTTATTAAATGATCCGAATTGTGCAGCAGGACAACCTTGGCCCGGTACAGCAGATACAAATAACGGAAGTGTTTACACGTACAACGTTAGAAAGAAAAGTTTAAAGTCGTGGTGGATCTCGCAAATGATTGATCAGCCTAGAAGTATTCGAGAGAAAATGGTTTTGTTTTATTCAAATCATTTTGTAATCGAGTTTGATACGGTTCAAGTTTCTACTTACGTTTATAAATACACTGAATTACTTCGTGCAAATGCACTTGCAAATTTTAAAACGCTTACCAGTGAAATTACCATCAATTCTGCAATGTTAAAATATTTGAATGGTGAGAGAAATACTGATACGGCACCAAATGAAAATTATGGACGCGAATTGCAAGAGCTTTTTACGATCGGGAAAGATTCAACAGGAAATCCTCCATACACTGAAGATGATGTAAAAGCTGCTGCTCGAGTACTAACAGGTTGGAGAAATGACCTTGTTGGTGGTTTGACTTCTGCTAATGGGTTTAATTCTTATTTTGATCCTACAAAGCATGATGTAAATGACAAATTGTTTTCTTCTTTTTATGGAGGTGTAACAATTACCGGACAGTTGGGAACAAATGGTGCTCTTGAAACTGATGATTTGATGAATTTAATTTTTTCTAAAGACGAAGTTGCATTGAATATCTGTCGTCGCCTATATCGATTCTTTGTTTACTACGAAATTGATTCAACAACTGAAGCAAATGTGATAGTTCCGCTTGCACAGATTTTCAGAACAAATAATTACGAAATAGTTCCAACACTTTCTGCATTATTCAAGAGTGAACATTTCTTTGATGTTTTAAATAGAGGCTGCATTATAAAAAGTCCAATTGATTTTACAGTTGGTCTTTCTCGCGAATTTAATGTCGCTTTTCCGGATTCATCCAACCTTGCAGGTCAATATGCCGCTTGGGACAAAGTAAGAAGTCAAGCATCTACAATGTCGCAAGATGCCGGCGATCCTCCAAGTGTAGCAGGATGGCAAGCATATTATCAGCAGCCATCGTATCATGAGATGTGGATCAATTCAGATTCATTGCCGAAAAGAAATCAATTCACAGATCGAATGTCTTCAAATGGTTACACCTCTAATGGCGCAACATTAGTGTTTGATCCGGTAGCATTCACAGAATCGTTAACTGTTCCCGGTGATCCGATTTTACTTATTGATGAAGTATTGAGTCTTCTATATTCAATCGATGTTTCTCAAACGTTGAAAGATTATTTACTTACGATTTTATTATCGGGCCAAACGTCTAATTACTATTGGACAAATGCATGGGACGATTATATGGGTGATCCGACAAATACCGGTTACTTAATGATTGTTCAATCAAGATTGCAATCATTCTATCGTTACATAATGGATCTTTCTGAATATCAATTAGCATAATCCTACACTATGAAAAGAAGAGATTTTTTCAAAAAAGCTGCGCCCATAGTTACACTTCCGGCGCTTATAAATGGATTTTCATTCAGAGCATTTGCAGGTTCACCAATGATGCAAGCTTTGTCGAATTCTGTATTAACAGATCACGTACTTGTTCTCATTCAGTTGAACGGTGGAAATGATGGATTGAATACTGTTATTCCTTTAGATCAATACAGTAATCTTTCTACAGCTCGAGCAAATATTTTAATTCCCGATACGCAAGTACTTCCACTTTCAGGAATTACCGGAACAGGTCTTCATCCTGCTATGAGTGGTATGAAACAATTGTACGACGATGGAAAAGTAAATATCATTCAGGCAGTAGGTTATCCTTCACCAAACTATTCTCATTTCAGAGCGACAGATATTTGGCTTACAGCATCTGATGCAAATCAAGTTTTAGATAGCGGATGGACAGGAAGATATTTGAATTATGAATATCCAAATTTCCCAACCGGTTATCCAAATGCGACAATGCCCGATCCATTAGCAATTCAAATTGGTTCAAGTGTCTCACTTGCATTGCAAGGACCGGCTGCAAGTATGGGAATGGCGATTTCTGACCCTACAAGTTTTTATAATCTCATCAATGGAATACAAGATCCAGCACCGAATACTCCTGCAGGAAAAGAGCTGACATACATCCGACAAGTTGCTCAACAATCGACTGCATATGCATCTGTAATTTCTGATGCTGCAAATAGCATCACTTCGCAATCGCCGAATTATCCGACAGCAGGAACAAATACATTGGCTGATCAATTAAAAATTGTTGCAAGACTTGTTGCCGGCGGACTGAAAACAAAAGTATACATGGTGAATCTAGGAGGATTTGATAATCACTCTGCGCAAGTAGATGCATCCAATCCAACAACAGGAACACATGCTGATTTACTTGGAAAAGTTTCTGTAGCAGTTAAAGCATTTATGGATGATCTTTCATTTTTGGGAATTGATGATCGTGTAGTTGGACTAACGTTTTCTGAATTTGGAAGAAGAATAAAAT
>JANOBV010000339.1:0-2077 GCA_031411835.1 Bacteroidota bacterium
AAATTCCAGCACAGGAATGCAACTGAAACGAGTCGTCGTAACGGGCCTTGGCGCTCTTACCCCCCTTGGGAATAATGTTCATGATTATTGGACGGGATTAATTAATGGTGTTAGCGGTGCTGACATGATTACAAAATTCGACGCATCCAAATTCAAAACTAAATTCGCTTGTGAAGTGAAAGGTTTTGATGTGAATGATTTTTTCGAAAGAAAAGAAGGTCGCAAGCTAGATGGGTTTTCTCATTATGCGCTTGTTGTGGCTGATCAAGGAATAAAAGATGCAAAGATCGATCTTGAAACTGCGAATCACGATCGTATTGGTGTAATATGGGGTTCAGGAATTGGCGGATTAAAAACTTTTCAGGATGAAGTAACGGCATTTGCCAAAGGAGATGGAACACCTCGTTTCAATCCATTCTTTATTCCAAAAATGATTTCCGATATCGCTTCGGGACACATTTCAATTAAATATGGTTTTCGCGGACCAAACTTCACTACTGTTTCTGCATGTGCTTCTTCAACGAATGCAATCAACGATGCCTTTACATATTTACGTTTAGGTAAAGCTGATATCATTGTTACAGGCGGCTCAGAATCGACAGTGAATGAAGTTGGTATTGGCGGCTTCAATGCATTGCAAGCGCTATCGCAACGTAACGATGATCCGAAAACTGCATCAAGACCATTCGATCTTGATCGCGATGGATTTGTACTTGGCGAAGGTGGTGGCTGTTTAATTCTCGAGGAATTGGAACATGCAAAAGCGCGTGGTGCAAAGATCTATGCAGAAATTGTCGGCGGTGGTATGTCGGCCGATGCTTATCACATGACAGCTCCACATCCTGATGGAATTGGTGCAGCACTTGTTATGCGTGCAGCTTTGGAAGATGCTGAGCTGCAGCCTTCAGATATCGATTACATAAATGTTCATGGTACTTCCACTCCAATTGGAGATCCTCAAGAGATAAAAGCGATCCAAACTATTTTTGGACAAGACGCATATCGCTTGAATATAAGTTCAACTAAATCAATGACGGGCCATTTACTTGGTGCAGCAGGTGCAATTGAATCGATTGCAAGTATCTTGGCAATTGTTCATGGCATCATTCCTCCTACTATCAATCACTTTACTGATGATCCTGTTTTCGATCCAAAACTAAATCTAACATTCAATACTGCGCAGAAACGAGAAGTACGTGCAGCATTGAGTAATACATTTGGATTTGGCGGTCACAATGCTTCCGTTATTTTCAAAAAGTACGTTTGATAATTTATCAGAATAAAAACACTTCTACTTGAGTGTATTAACTTCAATTCGTTTCTTCTTTTCCAAAGACAAAAAATTTGTCGGATCGTTGCGGAATCTTCTTGGCTTCACGCCCGGAAATCCCGCTGTATATCATCTTGCTTTTCGTCATCGTTCAACTGCTACAGAACATCATAGTGGAGCAAAGCTTAGCAATGAACGATTAGAATATTTAGGCGATGCAATTCTGGGAGCTATTATTGCAGAAATGCTTTTCAAAAAATTTCCTTTTCGCGAAGAAGGTTTTCTTACTGAAATGCGAAGTAAGATCGTGAACCGTGAACATTTGAATAAATTATCGCTCAAGATTGGCATCGATCATTTCATGATCAATTCAATTGACCCGGCAGCGAAAAATAAATCTGCTTATGGCGATGCATTTGAAGCCTTGATCGGCGCCATCTATATTGACAAAGGATATAATGCAGCAAAGAAATTTGTATTGACTAGAATCGTTCGTAACCATATCGATATTGAAGAGATTGAATTACAAGATAAAAATTTCAAGAGTAAATTAATTAATTGGTCACAACGGGAACGTAAGGTTGTAGAATTTGAATTGCTGGAAGAAGTTGATAATGGCGGGAAAAAATTACTGCGCGTTCGTGTATTAGTCGATGGTGTTGAAAAAGCCCGCGGCGAAGACTTTTCAAAAAAGCGAGCGGAGCAGATTGCGGCGGAGAAGGTGTGTATTGCTTTGCAGCTTGAGTAAATAGTAATGGTTGATCAGGTCAAAGGTCAAGTGTCAAAGGTCAACCGCAATTAACCTTT
>JANOBV010000340.1:0-4763 GCA_031411835.1 Bacteroidota bacterium
TGAGATCAGTCCGGAATACCTTGCATCCTACTATATGACCGCTAAAACGGCTGAAGAACTGCACTTTCCATCAGAAGCTATAATGTGGTACGAAAAAGGAATTCAAAAAGCCATTGAGCAGAACAATGCTCACACTTTAGCAGAACTTCGATCGGCCTTGAATATGTTGAAGGACGAAATGAGTGATGATTAGAAGTAATTTTTACATTTGCAGTCCTAATGAAAATAAAGTAGCCAATAAGTCAATATGAGAGAAATCCAATACCGTGAAGCATTAAGAGAAGCCATGAATGAAGAAATGCGCAAAGATCCGCGTGTTTTTTTAATGGGAGAAGAAGTTGCACAATACAACGGTGCTTACAAAGTAAGTCAGGGAATGCTAGAAGAGTTTGGTGAAAAACGCATCATAGATACTCCGATTGCAGAACTTGGATTTGCTGGTATTGGTGTTGGTTCGGCAATGAATGGCCTCCGCCCTATCATTGAATTTATGACATTCAATTTCTCGCTTGTTGCAATCGATCAGGTGATCAATTCCGCTGCGAAAATGATGAGTATGAGCGGTGGGCAATTCACTGTCCCCATCGTATTCCGCGGACCGACAGGATCAGCCGGAATGTTAAGTTCACAGCATTCACAAGCTTTTGAAAGCTGGTATGCTAACTGTCCGGGATTGAAAGTAGTAGTGCCAAGTAATCCGGCAGATGCCAAAGGACTTTTGAAATCATCTATTCGCGATAACGATCCGGTTATTTTTATGGAAAGCGAACAGATGTATGGCGACAAAGGAATGGTACCTGATGGAGAATATTTGATTCCAATTGGTGTAGCGAATATCACAAAACCCGGTACAGATGTAACGATCGTTTCTTTCGGAAAAATGATGAAGATAGCCATGAAAGCTGCGGAAGAATTAGCGAAAGAAAATATCAATGCAGAAGTGATCGATCTTCGTTCTGTTCGTCCGATTGATTATGCAACAGTAATTAATTCAGTAAAGAAAACGAACAGACTTGTTATCGTAGAAGAATCTTGGCCACTGGCAGCAATTGCAACAGAGGTTACTTTTAAAGTTCAGAAAGATGCTTTCGATTATCTTGATGCACCTGTACTTCGAGTGATGGGAATGGATGTTCCATTGCCGTATGCACCGACTTTGATAGAGGCTTATTTGCCGAATCCGGAAAGGGTGATTAGAGCGGTGAAGGAAGTGATGTACTTGGTTAAGTAAGTTCGAAAAAATAAACACAATAACATAAGTTCACAAAAGACCACGGAATTGTTGAATTATTTTTTTAAGGTGTTTAAAGTGTTGCGAAATGCTTTATACTAAAAAAATAAATTCTCTAGTCTCCTTGTGAAATATTATAGCTGTGTAATTTAATCTTTGATCAATTATTTGTCAGATTTATTTATGTTTATTCTATGAAGATAATCAATAGCAAGTTTTTATTTTTTGTCGGCCTGATTATCTTAAGCACAGTTTCATACGGTCAGAAAAAAATTGATGATCCGAAAGAAGGGAAACTTACTCTTGCTTTTGGTTATAAATCTGGTGATAAAGTTCAAACCATTTTTCCTCTTAATGGAGGAAGTATAAATAAAGATAGTTTGAAAATTGCTGATCAATTAATATTCGTTTATAAAATAAAGGAGAAATCTTACTTAGTTAAAAATGCAAACTATGTCATCAATTTTGCAGCTCCGGGTCGAGACGTTTTTGAATATCAACTATTTGGCTTTGATATCTTCAAAAATCATCAACCGGATTTGATAAGCAATGAAAAAATAATCATTTATGTAAAGTATATAATTCTTAATGCAAACGATACAATTTTCACTCCATCACCTGTGAAATCTGGTGTATATAGAATGTCTTATCCTGGTAATTTTATGATGCCACGGCAGCCTGATCTGTATGGAGATTCTGCTTATTATAGAAAAGAAGGTGGCAGTATTATTTTTGAAGCCCCTGCATTTGAATTTATTGTAAAATAAAGGAAATCACTAGTCAAAAATAAACACAAGATTACGAGTCCACAATGACCCAAGAATTCTATTCTTTTAAAGTTCGCAATGCGGACAAAAATAGTTGGTAATTTATTCAATTTAGTTCCAGAAATTTCAGCGTCAATCTGAAGAGGAAACGAGCAATGCTGAAGAGCAACTCGACAGAAATAGGGGTGGCAGATATACCATAATAGAAAAGGCTCATCGTTATTGATGAACCGTTTTCATTTTTTATTTCAGCAATGTAAATTCCTTTTGCAAAATTGCTGAAGCCAACAGTTTCTTCTTTATTAAAAAAATTCTCGAAACATTTTCTTCTTGTGATATCATAGGATTATTTGATCAGTTTCTTTCTTCCGGATTTACCATCGGCATTTATTTCGAGAATATAAATTCCTTTGCCAAGCATTGTTGTTTGCAGGATTGTCCGCCTGTTAAATTTTTGTAAAATGACTTTGTTGCCTAAGATGTCATAAAGAATAGCAGTTGCGCTCGAATTGTCAGATACATTGCTCAGATCAATAATTAATTCATCTGAAAAAGGATTTGGATAAACCTGAAGTTCATCATCACTGAATAAAACATCTTCAATCCCTGTTGCTTTACCCTGACAATATTTTACGATCCAGTAATCACTGCTGAAAATCCCAAACGCATCTTCTGTCTTATCGCCGCCAATCACACCATTGTCACCTGACACTACAACATAGCATTTATGATCAAGCGTTTCCTTTATCAGCCCGATTTCATTATGACCCATGGTGAATACAGTTTTGTCCCATATTTTATTTCCTGAGGAATCCATTTTTATAATCCATGGTTGTTCAACCCCGAGATTATCATCCGTTTTATCGCCACCGGCATTAGAATATGAAGTTCCTCCTAAAAGAAATCCTCCATCCCCGGTAGGTGAAATACACGTGAATTCATCTTCAATCCCAACGCCACCAAAATCTTTATCCCATTGAATTGCTCCTGCTGCATTAAGTTTCAGAATCCAGAAATCATATTGACCATTAGTTGGCTGAGTCTTATCTCCGCTTACATCGGTCACTGACCATCCTGCGCAAAGTATTCCACCGCCGGGAGTCAGAACAACTGCTTGTAAGTTATCGTCATCATTTCCTCCATATGCATTATCCCATTGGATGATTCCCAGGGAATCTGTTTTCACCAGCCAGTAATCAGCAGCTCCCATTGACACATCGGTCTTATTTCCACCGACACCGGACTGTGAACTTCCTGCAACGATAAAACCGTGGTCTGCAGTTTCCACAGAAGTTCTGTACTGTTCATAACCGGGTCCTCCATAAACTTTGTCCCATTGTTTAACTCCGGCAGCATCAGTTTTTACGACCCAATAATCATTAATACCAAATTTTCCTTCAGTCTTATCGCCACCGATCCTTGAACGGGATTCACCGCCAATCAGAAAACCTCCATCGGATGTTTCCATAACAGAACGAAGATCTTCATCATTGGATCCTCCAAAGACATTATTCCAGATTATATTTCCTATGGAATCAAGTTTAATAACCCAGTAATCAGTACCGCCGCGGGAAGCATGGGTTTTGTCTCCACCATAGGGAGAATCGGATGTTCCCCCCAGAATAAATCCACCATCAGAAGTAGTTTGTATACTCCAAAGTTGATCATTATCGCTTGCACGAATATCTTTTTCCCATTGCATGATTCCGAGCGAATCAACTTTAATAATCCAGTAATCAAAGGCTCCATTTCCAAAAATGTGTGTCATTTTATTTCCGCTTGAATCAGAAGCGGTCTTACCGGCAAGGATGTACCCTTCATGGCTCGTCTTATCAAAAGCGACAACATAATCGCCTTGATCTCCTCCGTAACGGTGGTCCCACATTCGGACCCAATTGAATTGGGCATTAGCCATTGTGATCAAGGCAAAGGAGAGATAAATAAAAATTAATGTTCTTTTCAAAGTAGTTTGTTTTTAAAATTTATGAAGACAATGAAGGAATAAGGGTTAGGGTCAAAATACGGAATACGGTCAAGACTTCTTGTGCATGCAAGTGCAAGTGTATGAAATACGAATTGCGGCGGAGAAATTGACCACTGATTTAGCAAGACAGTAGCGGATTTTTGCGTTTCCATTTTCAAATATTGTTAAAGATAACAAAAGACGCAACTATTGATGTACAGGTGGGGGCATTTGATTATCCAGCGTAGTTATGAAAGTAAAAAGCGGGGAATCTCTCTTGGATTGTTCAGTAATAGAATTAGAAATAAGAATAAAAAAAAAAAATGGTAAGAGCTGATGCTATTTTCATGAGAAATCAGATTTGCATTTTAAAGGTAAATGGAAATATTAAAATTCGTGAATCGTAATTCGTAAATTGTGAATCGTAAATCGAAGTATTGCTTAAGCAATAACACAATCCGCTGTGCGCACAGCGAAATCCGCATTCCGAAATATGAAATCATTAACTAAAGCACTAGTTTTTAGCAACATAGAAGGCAAATTAAGCGCCTAAATAGTTTTCCCCATAAAAAAGAGTACCTTTGCGGCTTAATATTCAAAAAATGCTTTCTTTCTCAGAATTAGGAGTTGGCGAGAATGTTTTGAAAGCCATCCAAGAGTTAGGATTCATTGAACCTACTCCAATTCAGCAACAGGCCATACCAGTATTATTGGCCGATGAGACAGATTTTGTCGGACTTGCACAAACAGGTACCGGAAAAACAGCTGCGTTTGGCCTTCCCATTCTTGAACTCACCGACCT
>JANOBV010000341.1:0-1218 GCA_031411835.1 Bacteroidota bacterium
GGCGGACTTGGACCAACCAAAGATGATATCACAAAAAAAACTCTTTGTGATTTTTTTAAAACTGAGCTTATTTTTCATGAACCATCATTCAAGATTATTGAAGAAATTTTTCAATCTAGAGGTAGGGTGATTAGTGAAACAAACCGACTTCAAGCTTTTGTTCCGGCAAATTGTACCGTATTACTGAACAAAAACGGAACAGCACCCGGGATGTGGTTCAATGATGAAAAAACAATTTTTGTTTCAATGCCCGGAGTTCCAAATGAAATGAAAAGTCTGATGGAGTCGGAAGTTATTCCACGACTCAAAGAAAAATACAGTCTAGCCCCAATTGTCCATAAAACCATTTTAACTCAAGGAATTGGTGAATCTTTTCTATCTGACCTAATTGAAAAATGGGAATTAGCATTGCCTTCGTATATGAAGTTAGCTTATTTGCCTTCTGCCGGGATGGTACGACTAAGAATAACAGCAAGCGGAAATGATGAAGACGGATTAAGAATTGAAGTCGATAAACAAGCTGATGAATTGAAACAATTGATTCCTGATTTTATTTATGGATATGAAACAGATCAGCTTGAAGTACTCATTGGAAACTTACTGATTGAAAAAGGCAAAACTCTTTCAACAGCTGAAAGTTGCACAGGAGGCTTTATTGCTCATAAGATCACAACTATTCCCGGAAGTTCGCAATACTATATGGGCTCGATTGTTCCCTATTCAAATGACCTGAAGACTGGGGTACTTAAAGTTGATCCGGAGCTTATTCAAAAACATGGGGCAGTTAGTTCTGAAGTCGTTACTGAAATGGCACAATTAGTCCGAAAAATGTTTAACACGGATTTCAGTATTGCCACATCAGGAATTGCCGGACCATCCGGCGGTTCTGAATTAAAACCTGTTGGAACGGTTTGGATTGCCATTTCCAGTGAAAAAAGGACACTTAGCTGGAAAGTGCAACTTGGGTCTAATCGCTTGAGGGTCATTACCGAAACGGCTTTACATGCCTTAAATGGCCTGAGAAAAGAGCTTATCCATCAGCAATGAACAATTGATTGTGTAGAAAAGTCGAAAAATATATTGCAGATTAATAAAAAAAGCTATCTTTGCGCCTCTTAAAAAACGATTGAAATGGCACGTATTTGTGATCTAACAGGAAAAAAAGCAATGACAGGAAACAGTGTTTCCTTCTCAAATAAGAAAACTAAACGCAAGTTC
>JANOBV010000342.1:0-3170 GCA_031411835.1 Bacteroidota bacterium
TGCATTAGCAGTTAGTTATGAGGGCGTAGGTACAGTAGAATTTTTGGTCGATAAACATCGCAAATTCTATTTCATGGAAATGAATACGCGGATTCAAGTGGAGCATCCTGTTACAGAAGAAGTAATCAACTACGATCTTATTAAAGAACAAATTAAAATTGCTGCAGGTATGCCGATCTCCGGAAAAAATTATTTCCCAAGTTTGCATGCAATCGAATGTCGGATTAATGCAGAAGATCCATATAATAACTTCCGCCCATCACCAGGAAAGATCACAGTACTTCACGTACCGGGCGGACATGGTGTTCGTGTTGATTCACATATTTATGCCGGCTATATCATTCCTGCGAATTATGATTCAATGATCGCTAAACTTATTACTGTAGCTCAATCTCGCGAAGAAGCAATCAACACAATGGAACGTGCATTAAGCGAATTCGTTGTTGAAGGTGTAAAGACTACAATTCCTTTTCATCAACAATTGATGCGTAATGAAGATTTCCGTAAAGGAAATTACACTACGAAGTTTATGGAGAGCTTTGTATTAGAAGAATAAGTTCTGTGCAATAAAAATTCTTAATCACCACTATTCATTAGCCTGCTATAAAAGTTGGGCTCTCTTTTTCAGGCTTAATCCTTTTATGATTTTTTTTCTGATTAAAGAGTTCTTTAATCACAGATCCGATCGATTCAGGCCTGTGACCGTTTTGAATATTAATTCTTGAAACCTCCTCGAGTCTTCTCCAATGACGATACATATCTCTGTAGGCTTTGAAAACAGAATTGGAAGAATCATAAATATGACCAGGCTCTGAACTCGCACCATTCAATTCCATTATTTTTATATTTTTCCCTTGATACAGATCTTCAATGCTTTTCACCTTTAGATCAAATCTTCCAAAATAAAATCCTTTAATGTCTAGAGATATCTCATTGAAAACATCTACAAGCTGCTTGTTGATCAGAAAATTATTATCAATGAAACGAGTCCCCCGACAATGGTTACCTATTGGTTCCAATAGTCTACTCTGACCTTTCGCCAGTACTATCTCCATGTCCTCACCAATTATTGCACCTATTCGCTTGATCTGGAATCTAGCTCGAGTGCTCCTCTGCATTAACTCATTTATGGTTGAGCTTCCATCTCCTTCCACACTTAAAAAAACTTTTCGTGTGACAGAAGAAATCTCTCCATGCAATGAATTAGGTAACCTACTATAAAGTATTCCCAATTCAATTTCATAATCGACAAACTCTTGAATGATATACTTAGAGGTTGCAGTTGAATTATAAATTTCTAATTCAATTTCATTATTGATCTTTGAAACCCCAAATCCACGCTCACCTACATCAGGCTTAGCGATGACAGGAAATTTAATTCCGCTTGCTTTCATTAGATCCAAAATACTTCTCAGATCGCAGGTATCGACATCCATTGACCTAGGTAGATATTTGCTATCAATTAATTTTAAAATGTCAGATTTACTTTCTCCAACAAATCCTCCTGTTGGAATAGCAGGGTTTGCAGCAAACAAATATGTAAACGACCTGTTCTTTATTGAAAAATAAAGCCAGTATGGAACTATTGGCAGGTAAAACAACCACCATGGCCAATACTCATATTTTATATATTTAATGATAAACAGTGGCGTTCTCATCAACAATTTATTACTCTGTTCTTATACCTTTTTCTATTGACTAAATCCTCATATATAATCTCAGTAAACATGTCTTTTTTGCAGATGCAACAAATACTTACCGTCTTTTTATTTCCTCTGTTAATGACTAAGTCATTCTCTGTACTTCCTGATCCCCCAAAATGATGGAAGAACAAAATATCATCTACACTGCAACCCTCATTATTGCCAAGCCAACTATTGAACCACGATTCTCTCTGAGAAATAATTTCCCGACTATACAATGTAACAGAAGACCAAATATGAGGGAGACTGGAATCATGGTTAATTAATTTTGCATTGACCTCATCCCACTTTAATTCATACAACAAAACCTTATTGGTCTCAACACATGAATAAGCCATGATCAATGTAAATGGCTCAATGCCTGTAAAATCATATTGGTTAGCAAATATTTCCGGATCGTTATAAGTATAAAAATCCAGTAGCACCAACCCTCTGCTTTTTACGTATTCACCTTTCTTTATATGAGGATGAACCGCACCATTCAAAAGGCAAAGCGTAAATCCATGGAGTCCATAAGCGATCCAAGTACCATTTGCCTTTGGATCTTTCGGATAAAAGACGGTTTTATTCTGTACTTGGTATTCACTGATGGGCAAAGCCGATTGACGAAGAATGTCTTCATCTCTGTTGGATGTAAGGATAAACTCCTTCTTGTTGACAGGTAAATAGGTTACGGTACACATGGAAGATCAATATGCATTCTGCATTTTCAAATACTTAACAGTTGAATCTGCATATCCAAAATTATCAGGTAATTCTATTTTCGAAAAATGCTGCGATATAGCTATTCTTACTAATGCCAAATGATGCACAGTGTGTTCAATATTATATGAAAGCTCCCTATATAAAGACGTCTCCATTGTTAAAACTTCATCGGAGTATTCAGCAGCCAACAAAATTCTTTTGTTAGACTCTACCATTTCTATTTTATCAATTATCTCCGCAATGAAATCCTGAGCATATTTAACGCTGTTCTCCAACAACATATTTCTTTTCCTCTGGTCATAGTTTACTAAGCCATCAGATGGATTCATTATTAGACACTCATAAAATTCAACTATATGTCGAACATGAGAACCTATCGATGAATTCTTAAGAATCTCTAGCTTTAATGAATACTCGAAGTCATCCATCTGACTTAGAATTGACTTAACTACCAATAATTGTTCAATTGCCTTTTTTTTCAACATGACCTAACTTTTCTACATCTACATTAATATTTAACAGAACTGCATCGGAAAGTAAAAAGCTAGAAGAACCAACTTTGTAATCGAGACGATCTATCTGAAACGATCCGGTAAAGTTTGCTTTTCCATTTGCTTCTTTAAAAGTAAATGGTACAATTACATCTTTTATATGATCTTTAATTGTTAACTTAAAAAATCCCTTATAGGTTCCATCATTTTCTTTAGAGAATAAAGTAGCCTTCATCTTGATAGAAGGATACTTTTCAATAAAAAAATAATC
>JANOBV010000343.1:0-6498 GCA_031411835.1 Bacteroidota bacterium
GAGAAAGCAAATTACCCGATCCGAAAAAAATTGGCAATGCTGGAAGTTTTTTTAAAAATCCTTCAATTCAGAATGATTTAAGCGATTTTTTAAAATTAAAATACTCATCGATACCAAGTTTTCCGGGTCAACATGGTCTTGTAAAAATTTCTGCAGCATGGTTGATCGAGCAATGTGGATGGAAAGGAAAAAAAATAAACAACATTGGTGTTCATCAGCATCAAGCACTTGTGTTAGTGAATTACGGTGGTGGTAGTGGTGAAGAAATTTGGAATCTCGCGATGAAAATTCAAGCGAGTGTGAAAGAAAAATTCAACGTAGAACTTGAAATGGAAGTAAATATTATTTAAGCAAACTTAAATGAATTGCTTAAAGATATTTTTCAATTTCAATCTTCGTTTCAGCTAATTCTACTTTCAATCGACTTACTAGATCACTCATGCCATAGTTATCAAGATCTTTACCTTTGATCTCAATGATACGACAAGTCTCTGCAAGTTTATTTGCACCAAGATTCAACGCAGAACCTTTTAACTTGTGAGCAAGCGAAGCCATTTGAGGAAGATCCATCACAGGAAGTAACCCGGAGATTTGTTCTACGATCTCTGAGCTTTGATCAACAAACATTTTAATTACCTGATTAAAGAATGTCGGATCTGCTCCCGATGTCATTTCTTTTAATTTCATCAATGTAGGCTCATAAAGAGTTGCATTACCATTGTTTGTTACTGTAGTTGTTTTTTCGTCCATGTCTTTCTGGGAATCACGGAATCTTCCGCCCCATTTTTTAATGCGTTCAACAATTTCTTCTATTAAAAATGGTTTACTAATATAATCATCCATTCCTGCTTCTAAACATTTTTCTTTATCGCCTTCCAATGCAAAAGCTGTCATCGCTATGATCACAGGCTTTTTCTCCGGTTTCAATTTATGAATAATGAATCGAGTAGTCTCCATACCATCCATTTCCGGCATTTGAACATCCATGAAAATTAAATCAAAAGATTTCGCTCTCAGCTGATCAATTACTTGTAATCCATTCGATGCCATTACTGGTTTATAACCTAATCCTTCAAAGATATTTTGTGCTAATTTCTGATTGATCTGATTGTCTTCCGCTATTAATATGTCAAGTGGAATTTCTTCGCCTAACTTTTTAGTCATTCCTTCGAATGATTTCTCATTCTGACTTCTTTGGTGGTTTTCAATACTAAAAACACTAATAAGAATATCTAACACTTTCGAACGGTCAACATTTTTCGGAATGACAGCAGAAACTACTTCATTCGTATAGTCAAAGAATATTTCATCTGCTTTGTCAACGTTAAACATAACGATTGGCAATATTTCTTTATTCTTTATTGTACGGACTTCCTGAGCAACAACTAGTGCTTTTGCTGAAATCAATTGTGCATCAATCAAGACTATATTGTAATCACCTTTCTCGCGAATCAATTTCAATCCACTTTCAACATCCTTTGCAAGTACAGGCATCAATCCCCAACGCTTGAAATAATTAGCATACAGGTCAGCTTCTGTTTTGTCATCACTGATGATCAGTACCATTGAATTCGCTAACTTACTACTTCCGGTCTTCTGGAATTTAGGAATTTCCCCTTTGGGAACTTCTGCGACATGTATATTAAAGAAGAAATTAGAACCTAATCCTTCATTACTTTCAACATTAATCTTCCCTCCCATCAACTCTACAAGATTCTTACTGATAGCAAGGCCAAGTCCGGTTCCTCCATAAGTACGAGATGTTGATGAATCTGCTTGTGAAAAAGCAGTAAACAATCTACCAATACGATCCTTAGGAATTCCAACACCTGTATCCTGTACTTCAATCTTTATATTCAAATCGTTATCAACGAAACTCAATTTACTCACACGAACAGTTATAACACCTTTTTGAGTAAACTTAAGTGCATTCGAAACAAGGTTGAGTAAGATCTGTCTTAATCGAGTAATGTCACCATAAACAAATCCGGGAACATCTCTTGCAATAGTGTAATGCAATGATAAATTTTTCTCTACTGCCTTTGATGCTAGCAAATCAAATGTTTCTTCTATGCAACGTTTCAAAGCAAATGGTTTTCTCTCCAATTCCATTTTCGACGACTCAATTTTTGAGAAATCGAGAATGTCATTAATCACAGACAAAAGTGCTTCACCACTCAATACTATACTGTCTACAAACTCCTGCTGTTTTTCAGACAATGGAGTTTGATTTAATAAGCGCCCCATTCCAATTACACCATTCAATGGAGTACGAATCTCATGACTCATTGTAGCAAGGAAACCTGATTTAGCTTGTGTTGCTGCTTCTGCCTCCTCCTTCGCTTTCACCAATTGCAATTCAACATTTTTACGTTTGCTTATATCATGTCCGAAAATGGAAATACTTTGCACATAACCATCATCATTTTTTACCGGAGTAATTATTATTTCAAGATGAACGGGATTTCCATTGACAACAATCTTTTTCTCCAGAATAAATTCTTCGCCTTTAAATGCACGATCATGAATTTCCAAATAATCCTTGTGAAAATCTTCAGGAAGTATTTCAAGTAAATTGAATCCTGTCTCCACGATCACTCCTGTTTGAGCGTACATTTGATCACACAGACGAGAATTGATTAGAAGAATTGAATGACGTTTATCGACCGATAAAATTGAATACTCTGCATTCTCTACTAAAGAATTTAGACGTTTTCTGTTTTCGCTAACTACTCTTTCAATTCTCTTACGTTGAGTAATATTTTCAGTTAGCGAAATAATATATTTAGGACTTCCATTTGCATCACGTGAAACAGAAGCGGATGAGTTCACCCAAATGATTTCATTGTTTCTACGAATCAAACGCTTTTCCTTCTTGCTTGAAGGCAATTCACCACTAAACAATGCTGACAATAAATTCCGCTCAGCTTTTTTATCATCTGATGGAATCAAGTCAAGGATACTTAGATTCAATAATTCACTTTCTGTATAAGCAAGTAAATTAGCGAATGCTCTATTGACTTTTATGAATTTATAGTTAGTTCCTATGATAGCAATTGGCATTGAAGCAGCATCCAGTATTTGAATGGCAGCATTCTCTTGTAGTGTATTATTTAAAGCTTCAGAAGTATTTATCGATTGCAATTCCGTCTCCGGCTTTGCAACTGGCTTTTCAATCGGATTTATTCGCACAGAAATTACTCTTCGTTCACCGGAAATTTTCTTTACTGCTTCTAATTCACCGTGAAATAAATTTTTTCGAAAGGTTTTGAAGACTCCTAACACTTTCACACTTGAATCTTTGTCTAATCCGGCTTTGATACTGTTTCTGTCCTCCGCTTTCCATGAAGCATCGAACAAGGAAGTCAAATCAATACCAATCAAAGCGGATACGTTGGTTTCAAACAATCGTGCTGCTGCATTACTGCAATCGATCGTTAGGCCTGTAACCGGACTCACAATGATAACGGCATCATCAAATAAATTATAGTCCGAAATTAAATTAGCTTCAGCTTGACTGTTTTCCTGAGACACAGATTCATTTTCCACATGCACAAATTCTTCATTAGGCGTGTTTGAAATTTTTGTCCACATGTAGATCAAGGTGACAATAACAAATCCAAATAAGCTTAACAACAGAAAAAATGTAAAATGCAATTGGAGCATGTAGTCCAAAATAAAAACCAGAACATACACGACAGCCACTGCTAAAATTAGCAGTCTGTAGAGAATTTTCTTTCCCTCTTCGGTTTGGTTTTTATTTTGCGTTTTGGTACTCACTGGTAATCATGCACAACTATGCGAATCCTTATATGCAAAAGGAAACGAGATGTTTTGACAATCAGCAAGTGTTTCAAGGTAATTCACTGTTGATTATTACATGGTGCGTAGTGCAATTAAACACAATTACACAAAAAAGTGGTGCAGACTTACAGCAATCATTTCATTATAAAAAATAAATGAATCAGTAAAAATTTCTCGTTAATTGGATTAAAAGTGATGTTTGCTGTAATTCCCGCATGCTTTGCAGGTAAGGAATCAGAAATAAATGCGTCTAAAACAAAAAAAAACTGTAAGAACCTTACAGTTTTTTTAATTCGATGCGAACAAAATCGATAAGTTCCTTGATATAATTCTCAGAGAAATCGAATTTGATCCCTGCCGTTTCATAGACCTCGGAAATGCTCTTTGTATATCCTAAACTTAGTGCTTCTTTATACTTTTGAATGGCTAATTTCGGATCGATTTTATAATTTCTCCAAACAGCTATTGCGCCTAACTGAGCCATTCCATATTCGATATAATAAAATGGAACTTCGAATAAATGCAATTGTTTCTGCCACATCATCTCCAATGCATTTTGATCTTCACTCCAATCAACATGCTTTGATGTGAAATCACTGATCAAATTTTTCCATGCAGCAGTACGCTCGATAATTGTATGCGTCGGATTAGTATAAAGCCAATGTTGAAATGCATCTACACAAGCAATCCATGGCAATGCTTCAATCACATTTTCTAATTGCTCACGCTTTGCACGTTTCAGATCATCTGCATTATCAAAGAAATGATGCCAATGTTCCATTGAGATCAATTCCATTCCCATCGATGCAAGTTCAGCAATTTCGGAAGGAAGATCTTTGAATGCAATAAAATCCAGATCTGCATTTAACATCGATTGAATTGCATGTCCGCCTTCATGAACCATTGTAATAACATCACGAAGCGAACCACTTGCATTCATAAAAATAAATGGCACTCCACTTTCGTAAAGCGGATAATTATAACCACCCGGAGCTTTTCCAATTCTTGAATCTAGATCTGTATAGCCATTTGTTTTCAGAGTATTCAAAACCATTCCGAAGTAAGGATCGATTTCCGAAAAACAATTAATTGATTTATCTAAAAGCTCAGTTCCTTTTTGAAACGGTTTCAAATCAGGTTTCCCTTCCGGATCAACATCAAGATCCCAAGGTTTCAACGCAGGAATTTTCAGAAGTGCTTTTCTTTCCTCCATGAAATCGTCTAGTACTGGAACGATACATTTTTTTACAGACGAATGAAAATCCAAACAATCGTCCGCTGTATAATCGAATCGATCTAACTCAACGAATTTATAATCACGGTAATTTTCAAAACCTGAATTTTTCGCAACTGTTGTACGCAAAGAAATTAACTCATTGAACAACAAGTCCAATCGCTCACGATCAACTTCTCTTCTCGAAACGATCTTATGATATACTTCATCGCGAAGTTTCCTATCCGGCTCTTTCAAGAAATTTGCAGCTTGTTGTAGTGTCAATGTTTTACCATTCACTTCTACTGAAAGCGCCCCTGAAATCTCTCCATATTGTTGTTCTTTTACAGAAAGCTGAGCTTGCAATGGAATATTTTCCTCACGGAATAAACGAATTGAATTCTGCACACTCTTGATATGATTTTCATAACGTGCATCAAGCGATTTCACATTTGACTCAGAAATGAATTTTTTATTTAATTGATCTGAGTAAGGTGCTATTTTCGGACTGATCTCTTCAACAAAATATGTGTAAGCTTCTGTCAATTCTTTATTTTGAGTATCACATGTCATTCGGATATATAACCATCCGGTGTGCTCTTCAATAGCTGCTTCTAATTCACTTAAATCATACAACCATTGCAATAACTCTTGAATAGAATTATTTTCTCGGTTGACTAGCGAACTAAAAAAAGGCTCCAATGCTGACCAATTATTTACATCGAGATCTTTAGGTAAAAACCGACGTATAATTTTTTCAGCAGGAGCTAAATCTGTATTATTACTCATCTAGTTAAACTTTTTTACGTGTACGTGCTGTTGACTTTTTAGCAGATTCTACTCTTGGTCCATGTGCTTCATGGTGAGTTTTTGCAGATACTTTTTCTTCTTTTTCTGTAAGCGGAGATTTTTCATCGCCATCTGTCTTTTCAACTTTAGAAAAATCGATCTTGTCACTTAACAACTCGAACCAAGTTAGCATCTTCTTAATATCGGATGTATAAACTCGCTCTTCGTCAAAAGTTGGAATCAGTTTTTTAAAGTAATCTCTCAATTTGGCTTGATCACCTTTTACATCTACTTTCAATTTATTTCCTTCAGAAGATTGGATCTTTTTGTAAATCTCCCTCAAAGGAACTTCGCCTTCAGCGGTATACACAGCAATGTCGGTAAGTGTCATTATTCGTTGATTCGAATTTATGATCGTTCTTTTGCTATCTGCAAGTGATTCGACGATAAAACCAGCACGATTATTTGCTACCACTTTGTAAAGCCCACTCATTCCGGGGACTGAAATAATTTCTTTGAATTCCATAAATTTTATTCTTTTTAATAGACATCAAATGTAACGGGAAAAGTGCAATTAAAATTGGGTTATGGGGAAAATTATTAACCTCTTTTTCAGGTAGAAGCCACATAAGTCGACAGCTCGAAAATAGGTCAAAGGTCAAGGGTCAAAGGTCAGCATTGTGTTGACCTTT
>JANOBV010000344.1:0-3995 GCA_031411835.1 Bacteroidota bacterium
GGAAGTGCTTTTGAATAAACAGAAGGGAAGATTCTATTTTGCATGGGGATATAATAAAGATTATTTCACCAAGAGCGACATCCATTTTAGTAATGATGGTTCCGATCATTATGATTTTACATTGGAAGATGTTCGTGCAAAGGATCGACCTGGTTATGATCAAATTTTTATTTCTGACATTTCAATTCCTCAATACGTTTATCGTTTCGGATATTATTTCGGTGAAAAAAGAGACATGGGAATTGAGATCAATTTTGATCATACGAAATATGTAATGGTTGATAATCAAACTGTGCATTTAAAAGGAACTATTCATGGACAGTTTTTTAATACAGATACTTTAGTAACGCCTGATTTTGTGAAATTCGAACATACGAATGGTGCAAATTTTTTAATGATCAATTTTTTAAGTAAGCACACCTTCTATACTTCAAAGAATTCGCAACACGTTTTGAATTATGTTGGAAAAGTTGGAGCAGGAGTAGTGATTCCAAAAACTGATGTGACAATGTTCGGAGAAAGACTAGATAACGTATTCCATATCGCCGGTTATGTTACCGGGATTGAAACTGGAATCCGTTACGAATTTAGAAAAACACTCTTCACAGAAGCAATGACCAAAGGAACTTTTGCAAATTACAGTAATGTCCTCACAGTAGGAACAGGCAAAGCGAATCATACTTTTTTTACGGGGGAATTCATTTGGACGATTGGCGTTCAATTCCCTTTGTAACTGATAACGAATATCGAATATCGTAAAACGAATATCGAATATCGAAGAGTTGTCAAAAGGTACAACTTTCCTACTCTTAACATTAGAAGTTCACTATTCACTATTCACTATTCACTATTCACTATTTGTTATTAATTAAATCTTCCCGCTCTTGATTTCCTCAACAACTCCCGGATCAAGCAGTGTAGAAGTATCCCCAAGATTTGCCATTTCACCTTCAGCAATTTTTCTTAGGATTCGTCGCATGATCTTACCGCTTCTTGTTTTTGGAAGTCCGGTTACGAATTGAATCTTGTCCGGTTTAGCAATTGGTCCAATAATTCTCGTTACAGTTTGAATAATATCTTGTCGAGCAAGATTATGATCGCCATGATGACCATTATAAATAACATAAGCATAAATGCCTTGCCCTTTGATGTCGTGCGGATAACCTACTACAGCACTTTCAACAACTCCTGAATGCATGTTAATTGCATTCTCTACTTCAGCAGTTCCTATTCTGTGGCCGCTGACATTTAATACATCGTCAACACGACCGGTAATTCTGTAGTTGCCGTCTTCATCACGCAAACAACCGTCGCCTGTAAAATATAAATTTTCATAGGTAGAGAAGTAATTCAACTTGCATCTATCGTGATCACCATAAGTGGTTCTTAAAATTCCGGGCCAAGGAAATTTCATGCAAAGATTTCCGCTGACGCCATTCCCTAAAACTTCTTTGCCTTGTTCGTCAACTAATATCGGTTGAACACCGGGAAGCGGTAGAGTAGCGTGAGCAGGTTTATGCGGAGTAACGCCTGCAAGATTTGAAATCAAGACACCTCCGGTTTCAGTTTGCCACCATGTATCAACGATTGGACATTTTTCTTTTCCAATATTTTTATGATACCAATGCCATGCTTCTTCATTGATTGGTTCACCAACTGTACCTAACACTTTTAGTGATGATAAATTTTTTCCTTTCACAAAATCTAATCCATAAGCCATTAAACTACGAATGGCAGTAGGTGCAGTATAGAGTATATCAACTTTATATTTGTCGATGATGTCCCAAAATCTTCCGGCGTCCGGCCATGTTGGGATTCCTTCAAACATTAATGATGTTGCACCTGCACTCAACGGGCCATAGAGAATGTAACTATGTCCAGTGATCCATCCAATATCTGCTGTGCAAAAATGAACTTGCCCGGGTTGATACTGAAAAACATTTACGAATGTATAATTTGCCCAGATCATATATCCCGCTGTTGTATGAACAACGCCTTTAGGTTTACCTGTAGAACCGGAAGTGTAAAGTATGAAGAGGACATCTTCTGCATCCATAACTTCTGCCTGACAATCCGGATTACCTTGTGTTTCTACTTTTTTTATTTCGTCTTCCCACCAAACGTCACGTCCTTTGATCATGGAGACAGGTGTACGTGTGCGAGTGCAAACGATGACTTTTCTTACAAAGGGGCAAGCGATCAATGCATCATCGATTACACTTTTGAGTGGAATATCCTTTGCGCCACGATATGCGCCATCGCAGGTGATAATAAATTCCGCTTTGGCATCTTGTAGGCGATCAGAAATTGATTGAGCAGAAAAACCGCCAAATACTACGGAATGAATTGCACCTATACGAGCACAAGCTAAAACTGCAATAGCAAGTTCAGGGATCATGCCCATGTAAATGCATACACGATCACCTTTTTTGACTCCATTGTTCTTTAAAACATTGGAGAATTGTTTTACTTTAAACAGAAGTTCTTTATAGGTAAGAATTCGGTGATGTTCTTCCGGATCATTTGGTTCCCAAATAATGGCAGGTTTATTTCCAAGCGTTTCAATATGTCGATCTAGACAATTTTCAGTAATGTTTAATTTCCCGCCTTCAAACCAATTTATTTTAGGTTCAGAAAAATTCCAATCCAGAACCTTATCCCATTTTTTCTTCCAACTAAATGTTTCAGCGATCTCACTCCAGAATTGTTCAGGTTGTTCGACGCTTTTTTTATAGACAGCGTGATATTGTTCAAGTGATTTAATTTGGTAAGGGTATGACATATTCGTTGTTAAATAGACTACGAATTTATCATTTCCATTGATTGTTCGAAAATATATTATAAGAAAACAGCTCCGAAATTATCAATCAAAAATTAAAGGATAAATATAAGAATGATGAATAAAGAAAGAATATTGAAATTAAGCAACCTTTGCTACTCACCACTCACCAATTTCCACTCACTAAAAAGAAAAAAAGAGCCGGGATAAAAGGACCCACACCTCACCCGGCTCTTGGTTTTCATAACCTGAAACCCACACTATTTTTATTAGTCGAACATTCTGATCAGGATCAGGACGAAGACAAAGGCGAGTGTAAAATCGATTATTGAATAAGCGAATTTTCCTCTGCTAGAATTATTTTTAGTTGTTTCCATGACGATTTTTTTGTTAGTTGTAGTGTCTCGTGTTAAGCGATCAAATAACAATTGTGTTCGTCGATTCAATTAGGCAGTTTGTCCGCGGCGACTTTTGATATTGCCACCATAGATGACAGTAAGTGCCTGAGCCATTTGTCCAAGAAGGTCTTTTTCTCCATCGCGAAGGATGTCAGAAGAATCTTTACCGCCACGTACAGTGGAAAATGAACTTTTGCGAGCGGTGTTTTGGTTGTGGATGATTTCCATGATGATGTTTTTTTTGGTTAGGTTGGGAGAGGAGATGTTTAAGAATTTACGGCAGAAATTCTTTGAGTTGAAAAACATCGAGCGGTTTTTGCAGATAGCGGACGATGCTAGTGTTTGATAATAATTTTACGATTGGTTGAGCTGTGATAATAACGATCTTGCATTTGCTTCTGATAAAATCGGAGAGAGTTGAGAATTCTTTCAGGAAGTCAAAGTTTTCCAATCCTGACATTTCGAGATTGAGGAATATCAGTTCAGGAACATCGCTGAGTCTTTCGGTATTGATCAGTTGATTGATGAATTCGGCCGGTTTAGAATGGACGCTTACATTTTTTGCAATTCCGGCAGCTTTTAGGATGGTCTCATTGATGAAAAGATCCAAGGAGCTATCGTCAATAAGAGCGATAGACTCAAAGCGGTGTCGTGGGTTAGGCGAATCCGAGAATGGATAGTTTTGGACTTTTTTGGTTGACATTAGTTGGAGAGGGTGTTTCACTAATTACTCTTCAAATGTAGACGTGAGTATCTACCCAAAAAAGGGACAAAACAAAAATAAATAGACATGAGGTTAAGCCTTTAGAGCAAAACCT
>JANOBV010000345.1:0-1070 GCA_031411835.1 Bacteroidota bacterium
GCACTCCTATTTTGTAAGGCGAATTCGTCCGCCATTGATAGCGAATGGTCGAGGTTTTATAATGGCGGGGCCAATGATCGTGGTCTGCACGTAGTAGCTGACGGAGGACGAGAATATCTTACAGGTGTTTCAGAGTTTGTCGGTGGTTCAAAAATTGTAACCTCCACTTACGATGAGATCGGCACACTTTTGTCTTTAAATGTTGCCAATACTTTTTTAAGTAACGCCAATGTAAAACAAATTGAAAGAGACGATTCAAAAGCAATGTATGTTTTATGTCAGAATTCTTCATCCTCGTTTACATTAATAAAGTATAATTCCGTTGGAGTTGAAAAATGGCGGAAGAATTATTTAGATTTTGTTGTGAAGTTTAAAATAGGAAATGGCAGCGGACTCTATATCAGCTACCTTACTCTTGCCGGTGTAACTGTAAGAAAATTAAATCGTGGTAACGGTTCCACTGACTGGACAAGAAATATTGCTGATGTTTATTTATTGAGCAATTCCGGGAATGCTGACATGTCAATAGACATCAATGACAATATTTATTTTGGAGGAACTACAGAATCTTCATCCGGAGGTTACGATTTCAGAATTGTAAAAATTAAAAAGAATAATACAGTTCTTTATAATATTCGTCATTCGAGCGCGGGATTTCGTGATGATGTTGTAGAAAAGATCGTTGCAGATGCTACGGGACAACTATTTATTGTAGGTGACTATGACAACTTCATTCCTGTAAGAACATTTCTTCATATGATAAAATTCAGTACAACCGGATTATTTCTTTGGGCAACAACATATGAAAGTTCAGGCGGACCATCAGCATTCTATCCTCTTGAATTGCAAGTTGGACCCGATGGACATGTTGTAACAGTTGGTAACGACGTAGACTTTTTCAACATCAGTCCGGACGGTGAAGTAAAACGCGTAAAAGTTTCTAAATTTAATTCAGCAACAGGCGCAATTATATTCAGTGTATTTCCTAATGCACCCGTTGGTGATGAAGACGACATCCAAGAGGTAGCACATTGTATGACTATTGATATTGACAATAATATTTATTTTGG
>JANOBV010000346.1:0-20047 GCA_031411835.1 Bacteroidota bacterium
GATTTTCTTAAGCCATATAAGATCACGTATCAGCAATTCAATGTACTTCGTATTTTGCGTGGACAACAAATGCAACCTGCAAGTATTAAACTGATCCGCGAACGAATGCTCGATAAAATGAGTGATGCATCACGCATCGTAGAAAAACTCCGCATGAAAAACCTGGTCGAACGACACATCTGCGAACATGATCGCCGTTCATGCCAGGTCTTCATCACTCAAAAAGGAATGGACTTATTAAGTAATATCGACAAAAACGAAAACCAACAAACTGATTCTATGAATTCTCTCTCTGAAACAGAAAAACAACAATTGAATTCGTTGTTGGATAAATTGAGAGGATAATTTTTATATGGGTTTGAATTTAGGAGCCTGCTAAATTATTTTAGCAGGCTCCTTTTTTGAGCTCTAAATTTACACTTCGATATGACTAATTCCATTCTGAAATATATAACACATCAAATTAGGTTTTCTATAATTAAGAATCGTCTCTCAAAAGGATAATTCTATAAAACAAAATCTGTAGTAGTGTGTCGCAAGAAACCTCACTCTTAACTCTTAATTCTTCAATTAAACTAAATTAATAACCGAAATTAATTAGTAAACCTCGACTATTTACCTTGCTTTATATATCGTATAATTCGTTCCATGCGGAGCTTCTCGTGACAAAACAAGTGAATCGTGAGATAAAATCTTTATATAAAATGTCATTTTCTTTTGAATCGTGTCAGATTTAAACACGCTTAATTTTAGTGAGTCGCCTTCAATTTTCCATAAGCCGAATAACTTATTATTTTTCCCAAAGTCTGATTTAGTAAATTTATTATCCTCATAAAATTCTATTATTACAGCATCTTTAGGTGGCCATAAGCCGGGGCAACGATCACATGTATCTTCTCTAATTAAATACCAAGACTTTTTTAATAGCACTTCTTGAGACGAAGATTGAAAAAATGAAATCAATAAAATTAAATATGTTTTGAACATAATCTTATATAGTTCTAAATAAAGCATTACTCACAAATTTAATAAATGTAAAATTTAGAAACTTTGACTGTTTCATTATCATTTAATTTTATAAGATGTATTCTCTTAAAATTTAATCAAGCGACAAGAAAAAATTTGTTTTTCATTCTTCAATTCAAGTAAATAAATTCCTGTACCAAGGTTACTTAAATCAATAAATCTTTCATTATAAATTTTTTGCTCAAACACTTTCTCTCCCATTAAATTGTATACTGTACAACCAAAAGATCTATACGAATCCAAATTAAAATAAACATTATTTATAAAGGGATTTGGGTAGCAATCGAGTTTATTTTTTTTATACTCATTAATTGAAGTAGTAGTGTCTTCATACAATGAAACATCATCAATGAAATAGTATGCTTTTGGAAAAGAACCAACGGACGAAATTGTATCAACTGAATCATCATTCCTAAAACAACCAATAGAAACAAACTTCTCCCCTCCTGTTGCAATAATTGTATCACAAATTGTTTGCCAGTTACCCGTATCTGTCAAAGCAATGCCTGTATTTTCAAACAGAGGCGCAAGTGGAATTGTAGTAGCATTCAATTGCATACTTAACAACGTATCAGAGAAGAGTGCGCCAATGGAATTATTAGCATAACTACCCACTTCACCCAAACTGACATTAAAGGTGAGAATATATTTCTTACCAGCCTGAAGTGTATCTATTAATTCATTTTGAATGTATTCTCTGTAGTTGATTTGTTGAAAAGAATTAATACCAGCATAGGAATTGCTCGAATGCGCTTGCTGCCAACCTCCAAGATTTCCCGGAACTGAAATGGCCGATAATGTTGCGCAACTACTGAAAAGCTCAGGTGTTCCATCTGTGGGCGAACTCCAACCGATTGCATTCCCTATTTGTCCAAATCCAGTAGGGCAAATATTATTTTCAAAATCACCATTTTGTATAAGATTTGTTTGCGCAAATGATGTCAATGAAAACATCACTTGCATAACCACAATTCCAATTTTCATTGAACAATAAATTTGCCTATTCCTTCGCATGAATTTTCGGTTCGGTATTTACAAAAATATAACCCGGGCTTGAGAGATGCAATATTTATTTGATTCCCTGAACTTGCATTCTCAAATTCAACAATTATTTCTTTCCGTCCTAAGATATTGAAAATTTCGACATGTATTCTCTCACTTTCGTTCTCAGATAGATTTAAATTAATGACAGTTGAAGCAGGATTAGGATTTATTACTGCTATGCAAGAAATATTCTCATTATTTTCTTCAATTGGTGCCCTCTTCCTACACCAACCAAAAGTAGTTCTCACATAATCCATACTTACACAACTATTCTGAGTTGCAGTAAGGTAATAGTAATAAGTACTTGTTGGATCAGTTGGGGAGAATACATACTGTAATTGCGTTTGTGCAGACGTGGGATCAAGGATTGCAGTAAAACCAACTGGGCTAGAACATGTCCACTGATATGTTACACCAACTACTGCTGGTGTACCAACATCTGCATAACCAAGTCCACAACCAGTAATAGTTAAAGTACCACTTGGCACACCGATATCCGCTACTGGCGCAGCACCACCTGTTGGTATAATGGTGACATTGTCTTGTGCCGTGCAACCTAAATTATCTGTAATTGTAACAGAATATGTTATGGTCGTAGACGAAACGGTGACAATAGGATTTGCAACATCAAAATAATTTAATCCGGTTGATGGACTCCAATTATAGTTGTACGAAGTATTAGATGAACCACCTGAACCTGTCGGTGAGCCTCCTAAGATATAAGTTGCACCTGAACAAATTTGTGCCCCACTTCCGGCATCCGCAATTAAATCATTGTTGGGTAAAATTTCTACATCCTCAGAAACAGAGCAATTATTAGCATCCGTAATCAAAACAGAATAAGTGCCTGCGCACAAACCTGTTATTTGAGGGGTAGTTTCAGAATTCGGCGACCATAAATACGAGTAGGTTGCACTTGCCCCATTAACACTCACTTCCGCTGAACCACTGCAACTTCCATTACAATTACTTGGGAGCGCTTCAATAGTAGCATTGAATTTGGGATAAATCGTAACTTGTACATAGTCACTTGTTGTGCAACCAGTTTCAGTAGTTGCTGTAACTTTGTAAATCTGAGTAATTGGATAAAAATAAGGATTGTTTAATAAAAAATTGGGATTATAAATATCCGGATTGTCCAAGCCCGATCCTAGGGCACCGGTTAATTTAATCCAATGATATGTAATTCCTGGAGAATTTAAACTACTTAGACAATTTGCCTTTCCAATTTCAACACTCTCATTGCTACAAACAGAAATATCGAGTCCTGCATCAACTTTAAAAGGAACAATTGCAGGATCATCAATATAGTAATAAGCTTCATCCACATTCCCAGGTGTGTTATTAACTAATGTAGGATTAACTACAGAAGTACCAAACATGACCCAGTAAAGATTGCTTGACGGCGTGAAACAGCCGGAAATTCTTTCCCAACCGATACCATCGAGTAATGTTCCGGAACTTTGAATTACCGGAGTTGTAGTAGTCATAGGGACTACTGGCCATTGCGATAAATACATTCCGATCTGATCAACCGCATACTTCGATTTACTTGAATGTTGAAAATAAAACTCTGCATAATATTGCTGTGGTATCAAAACAGAATTTAATGGCTGCGACAAAAACTCTGAATAAATCGGTGGAGTGTTAGGCAGAGTAAAGGCATAAGAAATGACGCCTGTATAAGCATTACCAGTTCCACTGTGATCAGATGCTGATCCAAAAACATTATTCGGAATTCTATTTTGAAAACCGCCTAACCGATGAAAATAATCTGCTGTGCCTCTCACACTTGTCCATGGGCATGCACGCAATACAGGAGAACCAGTGGGTGGTGTGAGAGATTGCGGAGGAATTCCCGGTGCCGATAGAAAGTCGAAATTAGAATTATCAATGTATTGACAAACTCGATTGGTGTTGCACGGACCAAAATGTGTCATAGCGAAAAATGAAGTACTTCCATCATGAGAATCAGCAGTAAAACCGGAATTTAAAGTAATACTCTTTGATGAATATACCGCCACACTGGAAGAATTAGTAATATTTACTGTACCGGTTGAATATGGGATAGGAAGAAAATCGTCTTCGAAATAAGTGAGATTCGAGTCTATTGGAGCATCGAAATGGAGAGACTGTGCATTTAACGCTCCTGCCATAAGCACTAAAATTGTAATAATATTCCAACGTATAAATGAAATCTTTGCTTTCATGATTCAGGGAGTTAATTGTTTGGAAATGATGAATGAAGTTTTCGAATCTATTTTTTTCTTCTGACTTCTACTTCCAATTTTTGTATTTTTTCTTCCTGCGCAATTACATGCAATGTCAGCTCTTCGATTTTTTCAAGTAACTTTCCTTGAATCTCTGCTATGTCAATCCCAGTTTTCTTTACCTCATCGGCACTAGGTATATTAGGTAAATGATTATTTTCTTCTATGAATTTCTTTAAATCCATTAATGATAAAAGTTTGTAGTTATCCTCGAATACATAGTCAGCCCAATAGGATGTAGTCGGATCGGCAACGTGCAATTTTTCAGTTAGAATTCCACCTGTGACATACATTCTGTAATTTCCCGGTGTTGTTGTAGATGGATCTCCAATAACAAGTTTCGCATCAGGATTTGCTCCTCCAAACATAAAATATCGGGGATCGCTTGTACAACTATTTTTATAGAATACATATGAAGGCTTTTTACAATCTGAAAGACTTCCGCTACTCGCAACCTTTAGATTACCATTTTGGTCAACGTATACTGCCTTGATAGAATCAACTCCTGTAGAATCCAATTGGATCACACCGTGAATTTTGACATTCCCATTATTCGTCAGCCTAATTCTTTCAACATTATTCGTTCGAATAATTAAATCCTTATTATCTGTTGTCCCCATAAACTGCGTCGCCGGATCAACATTTGCATTTCCATTCATCGACCAGTCGTCTCTATCCGGTGCACGTAAAATTGTTGATCCTGTATTGATGCAACCATTCACATCTGTAATTGTACATTTATATTCTATGGCTTGTAAACCGGAAATCGTTGCTGTTGTTTGAGCATTTGACCATAAAAAAGTAAATGGTGCTACTCCATCAATTCCGACTACTGTAAGGGAACCATTTGCACAATCATGACAACTTAAATTTAATCCGTTACTATAAACTTGAGGTGTCATGTTCATCTTTAAAAAACCTGCAGGTTGGGTCAGCGTAATATTAGTTTCAATTTCTGCTTCATTACTATCTGTTATTCTCACATGATATTCACCGGCACTCAGATCGGAAATATCTTCATTGAAGCTTCCGTTATTCCAATCATATTTATATGGCGGAACTCCACCTGTTACGTTTAAATCAATTTGTCCGTCATGACCTTCTTTACATGAAATATTGTAACCATGATGCAATGGACTTGTAATACTAACAACATGCAAAGGAGTAGGTTCTGTTAACGTTTGTGATGCACTAACTGTGCAACTGTTTGCATCGGTTAAAAGTAAAGTATATGATCCTGCCTGCACATTCTCAAGTTTTGATTTTGTTCCACCTGTAGACCAGCTTTATAAATATGGAGAAGAACCTCCAATAACTTCTGTAGCAATTACACCATTACTTCCTCCTTGTTCTGAGATGTTATAGCCACCATAAAATTCCGGCCACAAGAACAACTGAAGGTTATTGGGTTCAATCAAATCAATATGTTGCGAAATAGTTTGAGATGATGCATCAGTAACAGTAAACGTATATGTGCCTGCTGTTAATCCAGTCAAAACTCTGTTGAACGATCCAGTATTCCAACTATAGGTATAAGGAGGAGTTCCACCGACAATAACCGCTTCCACCATACCATCATTGGCTCCATGACAACTTATATTATTACCATTTTGATAATGAGAAACGTTGAAGGTTATTGCAAAATCGGTTCCTCGACTTGTAAAGGATTTAATTAAAATTAACAATACTATCAAAGAATATTTTTTCAATTGAATTGCCTGTGTAGAATTTTTAATGAGGTTTATTTATTTAAAAACAACGGTTCAAATAGAAGTAAAATAAAAATACAATCCAAGCAAAAAATCTCCGCGTTACATCACGCGTTACATCGATATTGGCATTCAAGCTTAAAAGCGCAATATTTGGAATGAAAATACCGTAGAACTACGGTTAAAATACCGTAGTCTTCCCGTGATATATTTTGGTGATTTTACTACGAATTTAATTATGTAAAAAAACAAAACATTGAGTTCACTAAGTTTTTAGCACAAGAACACTCATGTACGTTTGTATTTTATTTGAGCGTCGCAGGTGTTTATCGATGAGCCTTTTTAACATAAAGAACATAATTATATTAGAACTCTAGATTTACTAACGTGATCAATTGCCCCGATCGGCGAAATGTTCAACCGAATTATAAATGTAGTATTAATCTCTGTCGCCCAATTTTATTCGTTGAAAATTGTAAACTGTACAATGATTGAATTTTATGGAGAGTATATTTAATCTGCATTTAAAATTCGTTTGAACATTTCGCCAATCGGGGGGATAGTTTTTAAAAAAAACACTTAGAACACAAGTTACACAAAAGTACACGGAATTAGACTGAACTCATTCCGTGTACTTTTGTGTAACTTGTGATCTTGTGTTTTTAGAGCCTCAGCACATTGAAATACAATTGCTTCGAAAATAAATTTTCCCGGAATCCGAATTTATCCTACTTTAGCATCATCTCCCAATGGCCACAATAGAACAACATATTTCGGAATTGCTTTTTGATCACGATTGCGTGATCGTTCCTTCGCTCGGAGGGTTTTTGGCTTCGAATCAGAATTCTGTTGTTACACCTTCATTGGTTCTTTTTCCGCCGTTCAGAAAAATTGCTTTCAATGTTTATCTGAAAAATAACGACGGACTATTAGCTAATCATCTTGTCGAATACGAACACATTTCTTATCAGCAAGCATTGTTTCAAATTGAAAAATTTGTTTCAACGTGTATGTCTGAAATGAATGATGGCAAGAAAATTTTCCTTAATACAATTGGCACTCTTTATTTCGATAAAGAACATAATATCCAATTCGAAGCTTCTCGTAATTCAAATCATTTGAAAGACAGTTTCGGAATGGATGCTTTACAACTCACTCCAATCAGTCGCGACAACGAACCAACGATAAAACAAAAACCTGTTCTCACAGAAATTCGTCCATCGAAACCACAGCCAAGTACAATTTCTCCGCGCTTGAAAAAAAGCAGCAGACTTGTAGGAATTGTTGCTGTCGCTGCAACTGCACTTTGGTTCTCTTTCAATTTGTATCTGGTAAATCCGAAAACATACGACGCTGCATCATTGAGTCCATTTGATAGTCAGATGATCTCTTTGAAAATAAAAGACACAAGTACATTACCAACAACGATCAAACAAGATCAACCTGCGAAAGTTGAAACTGTTTATGTGTCGAATACAACTCCTGAAGTGAAGCCTACACCGGAAACTTCAGAACCGGAAATCGTAGTCCCTGAAAAACACACAGAAGTTCCACCTTCAACTGTAAGTACAGGCAATAATCACCACTTTGTAGTTGCCGGCGTTTTCAAAATCCACGAAAATGCGCTTTCTCAACTTGACCAACTGCAAAACCTTGGATTTAAGAACGCTTCTATTACTGAAGCCAATAATCGCTGGTATGTTTATTATCAAGGCTTTGAAAATCGTTCGGATGCAATTGCTATGACAGACAGCCTTAAAAACAGCGATCTGCAAGGCTGGATCTGGAATTATATGATTCCAAATTAATAATATAAGAGAGAATGATATATCCCGAAGGGATCTTGTTGGGGTTAATTTTGCAATTAATTGCACGCTGATATTTAATTTTTACAAACAATCCTTTTTATATTTGTTCCTACGCAAAAATCCATCATTTTTGCATAGCAGTATTACGCTTCATTTATGAGTCAATTACGTCAAGGGTTAAACCAAAAATTACTTCAGAAATTATCGCCGCAACAAATTCAGTTGATGAAGTTGCTGCAAATTCCTGTAGCCAATCTTGAACAACGCATCAAAGAAGAAATGCAGGACAATCCTGCACTCGAAGAAGGTGCCGATCAAGAAGAAGACGAATATGATACGGATGCAGAAGATGATACAACGAATGACGATGAAGAATTAGCTGAACGCGAAGAAGACATTAGCATAGAAGAGTATTTAGTCGACGATGAAATTCCTGATTATAAAACATCAGTAAACAATTCTTCACCCGACGATGAGCGACGAGAAATGCCTTTGAGTGTGCAAGGAAATTTCCAAGACCAAGTACTCGCACAACTTTATGTACTCGACTTTGATGATCGTGAATATCACATTGCAGAACAATTAGTCGGTAGTATTGACGACGACGGATATCTTCGTCGCGAGTTGACTGCAATTGTCGATGATCTTGCTTTCTCGCAAAACATCACTACCACAAAAGAAGAATTAGAAACTATTTTATTAGCAATTCAAACTCTCGATCCACCGGGAATCGGCGCGCGTTCATTGCAAGAATGCCTTGAGTTGCAATTAGAGCGCAAAGATCAGAAACGTGATTCTGTTTTGCTTGCGAAAAAAATTCTTAATAATCAATTCGAAGAGTTCTCTAAAAAACATTACGAAAAAATTTCGCGTGAATTAGAGATCACCGATGAGCAATTGAAAAAAGCAATCGATGAAATTCTCAAATTGAATCCGAGACCCGGAAGTTCAGCGAATCAAGGACAACGTTCAATCGAACATATCATTCCTGATTTTATCATCAACAATACTGATGGAGTTCTTGAATTGACTTTGAATTCTAGAAATGCTCCTGAGTTGCGAATGAGTCGCGACTATAAAGAAATGCTCGATCATTACAGCAAAGACAAAAAAAATGTGAAGGCAAATAAAGATGCAATCACATTTGTAAAAGCGAAATTAGATTCAGCGAAATGGTTTATCGATGCATTGAAACAAAGACAGCATACACTTTTTCAAACGATGCATACAATCATGGATTATCAGCATGAATATTTCCTTGAAGGCGATATTCGTAAATTGAAAAAGATGGTCTTGAGAGATATTGCTGAAAAGATAGGAATGGATATTTCAACTGTGTCGCGTGTTGCGAATAGTAAATATGTTCAAACACCATTTGGCACTTTCTTATTGAAGAGTTTTTTCTCAGAAGGATTGTCGACCGATAGTGGTGAAGAAGTTTCGAGTAAAGAAGTAAAGCAAATTCTCACAGATTGTATAGGAGCTGAAGACAAACGTAAACCGTTAACTGACGATGCGCTTACCAAAATCTTGAATGAAAAAGGTTATAATATCGCCCGGAGAACGGTAGCGAAGTATCGTGAAATGCTGGATATTCCAGTAGCACGATTGAGAAAAGAACTATGAACAATAAAGTAGCACAATTTCTTTCTGTAGTTCTTCATCCGGTTTTAATGCCAACCTATGCATTGCTATTCATGTTTCAGAATAGTACTTTTTTCTCCTACTCTATTCCTTATCCTGCGAAGCTTGCACTTTTTCTGATTATCATTTTAAACACGCTGGTTTTTCCTGTGATGGTTTCTTATGTTCTTTTGAAGAAAGGTGTGATCAGATCTTTTGAAATGGAAAAAAGAGAAGAGCGATTAATTCCGTACGCAAGCAATATGCTATTAATGATGATTGCTGCATATCTCATTCATAAATTGCGATTACCACAGGTATTTTTTCAATTGATTCTCGGTGCGATTGCATCTGTTGCTATTGCAATTATCATCAACATGAAATGGAAAGTTAGCATTCACATGGTGGGTGCAGGTGCAATGGTGGGAACGTTATTTGGATTGTCTACTTTTCTTTTAGTCGACCTCCGGTTCCCGATTATTTTTTCATTGTTTGCTGCCGGACTTTTAGGATCGGCGAGAATTAGTCTTGGTGCACACAGTGCATGGCAGATCTATGCAGGGTTTGTGATTGGGTTTGTGTGTGAGTTTCTTTTCCTTAGTTTGTGAAATTGATCTGAACGCATAAAATGTTTCCCGCTGATTTTCGTATATGTGAAATTAATCATACTGCTTAAAATGTTTCCCGCAGATTTCGCAGATAAAGGCGCAGATAAAATCGCTGATTAAGGCGCAGATTTGGTTTAGTTTTTAGCGGGGAGATAATTCAAATTTAGAACTTGAATAAAAAACTTAGTACATAGAACAAAATTACGTTCGAAAAAAATCTGCGATTTTATCTGCGCCTTTATCTGCGAAATCTGCGGGAGAATTCATCAATCAAAAAAAAGCTCCTGCAGTTTCCTACAAGAGCTTTCAAAATATTTCTTATCCTTTTCTCAGAATGTAAACGTAATGCCAATCGAAAGTGGAGTCAACTCCGGACCTTTGTCTTTTTTGAAAACTTCGATTAATGAATAGTAAACAGATGCAGCAACATTTCCATAACCTAATCTTCCTGTTACGCCTGCTTGAAAAGGATTCAATCCAATTGTATTGTATAACTTTACCCTTCCGTTTATGTCGTCGTATTTTGTATGACTTTGCAGTAAATAACTTCCTCTAACACCTGCACTAAATTTCCATCTATTGCCTTTGCTGTTTTCTGCAGTTCTTAAACGCAATTCTAAAGCGACATCAAGAAAATTCAATGAAAGTTTATTTGTTTCAAGATCTAATGAATCAGGCACTTTTTCGAAATGGGTTTTCATTGTAGCGTCATCGTAAACTAAAACACCATCTGTGTGCACGTTCTGAGAAGTGAAACCTAAACCATAACCTAGTCCGAAGTTTCCTGCCTTATTCATTTTCTCATTCATGAACATAAAACTAAATCCATGTGAACGGAGTGGTTTTGATTCAATCGTTGAAGGAAGATTCATCCAATTATCGGAAGTGAATGACATGATAAAAAGATCATCAGAAGCTGCAATTTTCTGGAGTGCACTGTTCGATGCTGATGATGATGGCGATGATGGCGATGTTGCATCTTGAGCAAATGTTGTTATGCTTAGAAATGCTAGGACTGTCAGACTGAATATTTTTTTCATAGATATGTGATTGTTGTTTGTGATGTTAAAATTGTGCTGCGGCTAAAACAAAGACCGAGCCTAAAGAAAGAACTAAAATCATTTCAATAAGAAAAAATAGTGGGCCCTGATGGAATCGAACCATCCACCCACAGATTATGAGTCTGTTGCTCTAACCGAATGAGCTAAGGGCCCGGTAAATTGGGTGACAAAGGTATCTTTTCAGGGTAATAATTACAAATTCCCTTTGATTTTTAATGTAATCGTTGTGCTTCTATAGCCGAGGTTAATATTAGGTCAAGGGTCAAGGGTTAAAGGTCAAGTGCGGGCCACTTTGCAATAACAAAAGTACTGGTTATCAGTAGTTTATTTTAACACGTCCTTGATTAAACTCGTCTTTGAAAATAAATTGCATTAATTAAAATATGAATTATACATATATATATGTATATGAGCCTTAATCTAAATTCAAATCTCCTAAAATCTTCGAGATTAAAACTGATAAATAATTCCTAAAGCCGGAATGAAAGTCTTGTCTTCATTTTTAATAAGAAGTGGAATTGCATTTGAACCATCTGCTTTCAAAACCTTCCCATCTGTCGTTTCAAATCCGGAATTATCTGCATTTCGTTGAAATGTATAGTAATCTTTTGAAACAGATTTCGACATCAACACATTTTGAAAATCGAGATAGATATTGAGAGTCGTTCTTTTGTAATTGAACTTTTTATCAATGCGCAGATCAAGTTGATTGAAAACGGGTAGTCGTTCACTATTTAATTTCGAATAATCATCAACTCCTTGTCCGGCTATGGTATATGTACTCTGAGATGCTGACATATCATAAGGTGAATACGGCGCTCCACCTGACAATCGATATTTTATTCCTAACTCCCATCCTTTTTTAAATTTCTTTCCAACGATCAAAGAAATTAAATTTCGCGTGTCCCAAGTTGATGCAATATACTTACCATCAAGTCCTGAAAACTTTGAATAAAAGAATGTGTACGATGCTGTAACGTAATAATCTTTGGTAAGTTTTTGCTGAACAAATAATTCCGCGCCATAACTTTTTCCCTTTCCGGAACTGATTACTGCTTCATTGCCAATTGCTCCATAATCATCTCCTAAATTAGCCAGAGAAATTCCTGTTGCAATTGAAACAGGATAATTACTATACGCTTTATAAAATCCTTCAGCAGTTATTCGAAGCGAAGGCGTTGGAAGAAACTCCAATCCGCCAACTATGTGATCTGATACAATGTTTTTCACATCTGAATTTTTTAATTCACCGGCTGAATTTTTATATCCTAAAATTGTATAAACAGGAACTTTATTGTAGCGACCAATTGTTGCATTGATATTAACTTTTGATGTCAACGCAAAACTTGCAGAAAATCTTGGCGAAAATATTTCTTTGATCCAATTCGCCGATTTTGAAAATGAGTTTCCATCAAGTCTTAGTCCAAGAGTCAAAGAGAGCTTTTCATTAAAAATCTTTCTATTCACAGAAGTAAATGCTCCATATTTAAAAAAGTCAATCGCAGTTACAAATGATGTATAGATTGCAGGCTGAACAATTCCGCCAATTGAATCTGTTACCTCATTTGCTACTTTTGCAAATAGATCGTTGTCGTATTTTACATATTGTGCTGACAAACCATAACTAAATTTCCACTCATTAATAAATTTGTTTACATCAAATCTCAGCTTGTTTTCAATCTCATTGGATACTGATTTAAATGTTCTCTTACTTTCATTTCCATAATCTGCGTCTTCAAATTGATCAAGTTGATTGTTAAACATATTTCTGCTTAATGTCACATTGTAATAACCGTTTTCAATAAGCCGTTTCAATGTAAATCCAACGGTGTAATTCCATTGATTGAGACTCGGAAAAGCGCGAATGATATATTCCTTTGTCGGATCAGATTCTTTCGGAACGGCAAACGTAAATTCATCTATTGCTCCGAGACCAATTGCTGTTAATGTCGTTTTTTCATTAATCTTATGTGTTACCTTATATTGAAAATCCCAATAGTTCGGACGAATGGGTAGATCAATTAGCTTAAAGAAAAAATCTAAATAGGATCTTCTTGCCGAAAACAAGTATGTTGTTTTTTTATTGATCGGACCATCGAGCGACAAAGCAAGTTCGGTACTACTTAAGCGAATATTTCCTTCCATCTTTTCCGGATTACCATCGCGTTGACGAATCTGCATAACAGAAGAAAGTGCATTTTCATATTTTGCAGAAAAACTACTTGTTGAAAGCGACACATCTTCAATAAAAGATACATTTAGAATTCCTTGTGGACCACCACTACTTCCTTGAGTTGAAAAGTGATTTATTTGAGGCACTTCTACTCCATCCAAATAATATATATTTTCACTTGGCGCGCCACCGCGCACGATGAGATCATTTCGACCGGCATTTCCGCCTGTCCCTCCAACTCCGGGAAGTACTTGAATCACTTTGGAAATATCATAATTCCCACCGGGGTTATTTCTGATCTCTTCAATCGTCAAACTTTGTATTGATAACGGCGACTCCAATCTTTTTCCAAATGTGTTTGCGGTAATCTGCACTTCTTTTAAGTTTGATGATGCTTGTTCCAAATTTATATTGAGTTCACTTGAATTTCCTGAAGTGACAACGATATTGTAGAAGGTTTGAGATACATAACCTAAAGAATTCACTTTTACATTATAGGATTCGGCAGGAATATCAGTAATTTTAAAATGTCCATCAAGATCCGTTATCGCTCCTATTTGTGTACCTTCTAATTGAAGTGTAACGCCAATGAGAACATCCTGTGTATTTTTATCTTTAACAGATCCGAAAATTATCCCTGTATTTTGCGCCATTACTAATTTTGTTAGTACTAAAAAGGCAAAAACTGCAAATAGATTCTTCATAAACTTGAATTTGAAACCTTCAACAAATCTACAGCAAAATAGTTTGGTCAAACCGGATTAAATCATCTAAATATCCATGAATTCATGGTAAACTAATTGAAAAAAAGCAACCTTTACCGCCACATGAAAAAACTACTTTGTATACTCTATTCAATAGGATTGTTGGGGTGTACACCAGGCCAAAATATTTGCGGCAATTTTGATTTGAATCACCCGACTGAACTAATTAAACTCCCCTCGAAATTAAAAGAGATCTCTGGAATTACTTTTTTAAGCAAAAATAAAATTGCTTGTGTTCAAGATGAGAAAGGGGCTGTATTCATTTATGATATTAAAAAAGACAAACTGAAAGAGTCCATCGATTTTGGTGGCGACAAAGATTACGAAGCAATTGCAAATGTCAATGATACAATTTTTGTCTTAAGAAGTAATGGCGACATTTACGAAATAGATTCGCTAGAATCGAACGGAGTTCAAGCAATTACTCATCATACATATTTATCGAAAGTGAATAATTGTGAAGGGATGTGTTATGATTCGACTAAAAACAGATTACTTATTGCATGCAAAGGTCGACCTGAAAAAGGTAGCGCCAAAAAATATGAGAAAGCCGTTTATGCATTCGACTTGACTACAAAAACAATGACGGAAGCTCCGGTATTAATATTCGATCCGGAGAATATTATTAAAGAATCTAAAAAATCGGGGCAGGGCTCTATCATCAACGAAACAAAAGGCGAAGACCTTTTTGAGCCATCTGAAATTGCAATTGAACCGGCAACAGGAAATTATTTTATACTTTCGTCCGTCGGAAAAAGGTTGGCCGTTTTTTCGAAAGACGGCAAACTGATCTGCGCTTCCAATCTCGATCCGGAGATCTACAAACAACCGGAAGGGGTTGCATTTTCATCAAGTGGAGATCTTTATATTTCTGATGAAGGGAAGAATGGAAAAGCGAATTTGGTAGTGCTGAGGAAAAATAGTGAAGTCAAAAATTAGATTCTTGAAATTATTAACGCTTAAAAAATTAAACACAGAGTTCACAAAGAAAAAAACGGAGAAACACAAAGAAAAATAAACAGAAAGTAACAATCGATTGAAAGTGTACAAGTGATAGTTTTCGTACTTTGCTAATTACCACTTACTACTCACTATTTATGGAAAAGAAAAACCTCATCCTCGACCTAGGCGGAGTGATACTAGATATTAACTATCAGAATACGATTGATGCTTTTAAGGCTATAGGAATTCAGCACGCGGAAAAATTGTATAGTCAGCAATCACAGATTCCGCTTTTTGATCTACTTGAAAAAGGGTTGATCTCTGAAGAAGAATTTTTCAATGACATTCGAATGATGACCGGAGGCGAATACGATAATGACAAATTACGCAATTGTTGGAATGCAATTCTCATCGGACTACCGGAAGAAAATATGAAAACACTTTACGAGCTAAAGAAAAAGTACAGCCTTTTCTTATTAAGCAATACAAATTCGATTCATGAAACGGCATATCGAAAAATGATCATCGATCAATGTGGCTCCTTCATTTTCGATGATCTATTTGAAAAAATGTACTTATCACATCATATTCATCTCCGGAAACCAATGCCTGAGATCTTTGAATATGTGATTGATCATAGCTCGTTGAATAAAGAAGAAACATTCTTTATCGACGACTCTATTCAACATGTTGAAGCAGCTAGAAAAGTTGGGATTGATGCGGTGTTGATGCAACCGGGAAAACTTTTGAAAGAGGTTGTCTGAAATGGTTAAAGGTTGCAAGTTCTGTGTGAACGAGAGCGAATACTTTTCCAAAACCAGTGCTTTTTAAAATTACTTTATCTCTTGACAAAGTTCGACGAGTACTCCATTTGTGGATTTTGGATGCAGAAAGCAGATCAATTTATTGTCAGCGCCTTTTTTGGGTTGATCAGAAAGTAATTCAAAGCCCAAATCTTTTAATCGCTGCATTTCTGCAATGATATCATCAGTTTCAAAGGCAATGTGATGAATACCCTGTCCTTTTTTCTCAATAAATTTAGCAATCGGACTGTTTTCACTTGTTGCTTCGAGTAATTCGATCTTTGTTTCGCCGATTTTGAAAAATGATGTCGAAACATTCTCGTTAGCAACTTCCTCGATCTTGTAATTTGAAATTCCAAGCAGACTTTCGAAAAGTTTATTTGCACTTTCCATCTCTTTAACTGCAATTCCAATATGTTCAACGCGTAAAATCATTCTTACTTATATTATATGTGTTCGTTTCTGGCATTTGGGATGTGAACCGTGAATGTGGTTCCTTTCCCAACTTCACTTTCAAAACTAATGGTCCCTTTCATTTTTTCCAAAGCATTTTTTACAATAAACAATCCTAATCCGGAACCGGTTGAATCTGGATGTCCACGATAAAACATTTCGAATACTCTATCACGAATTGCTTCGTGTATTCCAAGTCCGTTATCGATGACGGCAAGCACAATTCCATTGACATCTTTTTCCACCTTGATCTTTACATGCGGCCGATCTTGGTTGCAATAGTTGATGGCATTGTGAATGAGGTTTTGGAAAACGGAAAGTACAAGAACTTTATCTGCTTTCAGTTCTAGCAGGTGATCGATCTTCACTTCAAAGTTTATACTTCCGAAATCCGGGAGATGACGCAATGAATGCAAAATATCTTGCACCATCGACATTATATTGATCTGAGAAAGTTTGCTCGTTCCTTTTCTTGTTCGGGCCAGTTCGATCAGATCCAATAATGTTCTGTCAAGACGTTTTACACTGGTCTCAATCATTGAAAAATATTTCTCATTCAACGGATCTGAGTTTTCCAATCTCGCAAGATTCACAATTCCCATAACACTTGCCAATGGTCCTTTCAGATCATGCGATGCTTTATAAAAGAATGTATCGAGCTCCTGATTTGTTTCTACCAGTTCCTTCTCTGTTTTCTTTCTATCAGTAATATCGGTCTGAACTCCCCAAGTTCTAATTAAGCAACCATTTTCGACAACACCAATATTATTGTTGAGCATAAATCTTACCGTACCGGATTTGTCGAGCTCCTTCGATTCTGCATTGCTTATTCTGTAATTATTGACGACAAAACTTTGCATTAATTCTCTGGTCTTTTCTTCGTCGAAATTATTTTCCATGTAATAAAAATCGCGGATCCTTCGCCCGATCAAATCTGCAGAAACATTATAGCCGTACATTTTCGACATGAAATCGTTGCATTCGGTAATTATTCCGGTATCGAGAAGCAATTCTACTTGTTCAGAAACCGGAAGGTTGACAGGAATTGGTTGGCGATATTCAGCGCGCCAAATTCCAACTGCACTTTGATCGATGAATGTTTTATAGCCTTCTTCGCGCTTTTTTAGCAGCTCTTCTGTTTCTTTCAAGCTCGAGATGTCTGTGTAAACGATCATCGAACCATTTCGTGAACCATCTTCATCATAATATGGAGAACCGACCATCTGAATCCATACTTGTTCGCCATTTTTCTTTTTGATGACAGCTTCAGTGCGCATCGAACGACCGGCGATGAGACTTTCAAACTCTCCGCGGATAGTTTTTGCGTTTACAATTGGTCCAAGTAGTGAATCAAACTCTTTATGCTCGATTTCTTCTTTCGAAATGTCCGAGATCTTACAAAAACGTTCATTTACAAAAGAAATCTTGTTGGATTTATCCAAATAGATCAATCCATCGTTCATATTTTCAACTAAAGTGACATATCGTTGCTCTTGTTTTTTTATTTCGGTATGATATTCTCCTTTTCGTTTCAATATTTCTTCTGAAAGAAAGGCTCCGGAATATAATGTGACGATTGCAATTGCAAATTCCGGTTTCCATTGTCCGGAGAGTATCATCAGAGCCATCAATAATGTTGTGATGACGAAAATAAAGAACAAACTTTTATAATATCGGTCAAATACCAATGAGAAAGTGAATGTCGAGATCGCTACAGGAAGCAATAATGCGACTTCAAAATTCCGCACATACGTTACATAAGCGGCCCAAAAGTGTAATAGAAAGATGGAAGCAGTAGTTAGATTCATAAAATTCTTCCGACACCATTCCGAATAGAACGATAAGAAGTAATTTGAAGTGAGAATCATTGAAACAATCAGTCCGGTAATGAGAATATAACCATCGTGATATGAAAATTCAAAAACAAAACCCAATAATGTGACGAAAATGGAGCTGAAAACATTTAGCAAACGCAAATTCCGCATTTCTTTCTTGCGAATCTTATCGTTGAAGGTAGTCAGCATGTAATTTGGGGATCTATTGCGATCAAAATTATCAAAATTATTGTCGTCTAATTTTTTCTACTGAATCTTTTGTAAGATTTCTTCTGAAGACATATCGTTTTAGCTTACTTAAGGAAAAAGGTTCGCTATTGAAGATCATTTTTTCCATTTCACATCATTTCAAAGACACTTTTTCATCAAAAGATAATCGTCGAAATTGAAAATCTTCCGTCTTTTTGGCCGGAGAGGCATTTTTCAAATTGTTAATAACGTTGATTTTTTTTCAAAAGTGTTGCTTGATATTTTTTGATGTAAAAAAATATTTTTAAATTTATTTTTTTATTGATGCCCTGAACAATGCGCCAACTGCGGCTTTCAGAGCTTTGCGATTTTTTCTAAAATGTTTTTGCATCATTCAAATCATAAAAAATGTGGTCTTTGGAAATCAACAATTAATTGTGCAAAAAAAAATCTCAATTGTTGTTGTAACCTTTTTTTATTTATTAAGTTTGAGTAGTCATTAAACAAACAAAAAATTAAAAACTATGGCAAAAGCAAAAAAAGCAGCTAAGAAAAAAGTTGCGAAAAAAGCAGCAAAGAAAAAAGTTGCTAAGAAAAAAAAGTAAGCTAACGCTTCCCGCACTAAAAGCGGTTATCAAAAGTCCTTCGCTCTTCATGATCGAGGGACTTTTGTTTTAATGACCTTTCCATAATTCAATCTATATCTTGCCGAACGATGCTTCATTGGTCAATTGAAATAATCCACCTCGATTTAAAATATACTTGGAAAATCTCGCGAAATGCGACAGATTTCAAGAAAAATATAATTGTAACAGTAACAGATGACACCTTTTTAGGCAAAGGAGAAGGCGCTCCGAATGTTCGATACAACGAGTCAGCAGAGCTCTGTGTCGACGAATTCAATCGCTTTGTAAAGTTACTCGACACCAGTTCTGAATCGCTTACATCTATCCACAATGCAATCAAAGCCGGTTCGATTTCTCATGCATTGGCATTTGCAATCGAGTCTGCATACTTTCATTATCGCTCAAATGCAGAAAAGAAATCGGTCGCTGAGCTTTTAAATATTCCCTCACCCGGTCCGATTCCAACTTCTTACACAATTCCAATTATGGAAACAGGTGTGCTGAAGAAATTCTTTCTAGACAACAATCTAAAGCGATTTCCTTACATCAAACTGAAAGTGAATGCAGATGATGCTTATGATTCACTCATTGAACTCATGACATTCTGTGATCAACCAATCATGGTCGACGCGAACGAGGCATTCAAAGATGTTGAGCAATGCATTAAGTGGCTGGAGAAAATAAAAAAACTTCCACTCGTCTTCGTTGAACAACCATTACCATCGACAATGAAAGCAGAATCTGAATATCTGAAAAAGCATTCGCCATTCATAATGATGGCCGATGAAGTGATTACAGATACAGCAGACTTCGCCGAACTAAAAAAATCGTTTGACGGCATAAATATGAAATTAATGAAAGCCGGCGGATATATGAATGGATTAAGACTACTTAAAGAGGCTCGCCAACACAATATGAAAACAATGATCGGTTGTATGGTCGAAACATCGCTTGGAATTTCTTCTGCAATGAATTTATGTGCGTTGACTGATTACGCCGACCTCGACAGTTTTATTTTGTTGAAGGAGGAACCGTTTGGGTTGATTGATGAGGTTGAAGGAGTGTTGTCTTTTCGAAAAGCGTGAATTGTAATTCGAGGGCGGATTAAAAATC
>JANOBV010000347.1:0-8899 GCA_031411835.1 Bacteroidota bacterium
ATAAAATTATTTCTTAAGAACTGTATTCACCAAATCAGCTGCATCTTTCAACTGAATCGCCGAGAAAACTTTCAATCCGCTTTCGTCGATGATCTTTTTAGCTTCTACGGCATTTGTTCCTTGTAAACGAACAATGATTGGAACAGGAATTTCGCCAATGTTTTTGTATGCATCTACAATTCCTTGTGCAACTCTATCGCAGCGAACAATTCCACCAAAGATATTGATAAGAATAGCTTTTACATTCGGATCTTTCAAGATGATACGAAATGCTTGTTCAACACGTGCAGCATTTGCAGTACCACCTACATCCAGGAAGTTTGCCGGATCTCCACCTGCTAATTTGATAATGTCCATCGTTGCCATTGCAAGTCCGGCACCATTCACCATGCAACCTACGTTTCCGTCAAGTTTCACATAGTTCAAATTGTGCTCGCCTGCTTCTACTTCTGTTGGATCTTCCTCTGTAACATCGCGCATCGCTAAGTAATCAGGATGACGGAACAAACCGTTCTCATCGAAATTTACTTTTGCATCGACAGCTATGATCTTATCGTCTGACGTTTTCAAAACAGGGTTGATCTCAAACATAGAAGCATCGATCGTATCGTATGCTTTGTAAAGTGAAGCGACAAATTTTGTCATTCCTTTGAAAGCTTCACCGCTCAATCCAAGATTGAAAGCGATCTTACGCGTTTGGAATCCTTGCAATCCAACAGAAGGATCGATCTCTTCTTTGTGGATCAAATGCGGTGTATGTTCAGCAACTTCTTCAATGTCCATTCCACCTTCTGTCGAATACATAATGATATTGCGACCGGTCTGACGGTTCAGAAGAACACTGATATAAAATTCTTTTGTTGGTGAAGTACCAGGATAATAAACATCCTGTGCGACCAAAACTTTACTTACTTTTTTTCCTTGAGGACCGGTTTGCGGAGTGATCAAGTTCATACCGATAATATTCGTCGCACGTTCTTTCACTTCATCTAAACTTTTTGCCAATTTCACTCCACCACCTTTTCCACGACCACCGGCATGGATCTGAGCTTTGATCACCCACCAATTTGTGCCTGTTGTTTTAGTCAGTTCTTTTGCGGCTTCTACAGCTTGTTCAGGAGTATCGGCAACGATACCTTCCTGAATGCCTACACCAAACGATTTAAGGATTGATTTTCCTTGGTATTCGTGAATATTCATGTGGTTGAATTAAAATGCACTGCCAACATAGCTTTGCGGCCACAAAAATAAAATTTTTAAGCTAACTGAGAGGAAAAATGTCAAAATTGTGAATAAATTGCTATTGCGATTTTTAATTAGAATGAGTTAAATGGTTTAAATAGTTAAAGGAGTTTAAGGAGTTTAAGGAGTTTAAGGAGTTTAAGGAGTTTAAGGTGTATCCAACACACTTTAAACACCTTAAACCCTTTAAACCAATGGAACTACTTAAACAGCAATTCTAACCAAATTAAAACTATTGATTTAAGTAATTCTTCTTTACAAAATTCACATGATGTCTTTCGTGAACAAGAGTCATGTAAATCAATGCCCGAACGGATACTTCGCCGCCATTTGCAAGGCCAATATTGTCAATAGTGTTTTCATCCATATTCAGTAACAAATGGATTGTTGACTGTCTGATGGCATACATTTCTTCGCCAATATCTTTCAACGTTCTCGAAGAGTAATTGCTATTTCTTGCGTAGTCATTTTCTTCAAAACCGGGTAACTCTTGGCTTTCTCCTCGCATGAAACAGAGAATTCTATAGGTCAGAATTCTCTCTGTATCCATGATATGTCCAAGCACTTCTTTGATCGACCATTTTCCTTCTTGATAACGATTGTCACCTTGTTTTTCAGGAAGCGATTTGATGAATTGGTTCGTTAGTTCGCCTTGTGCTACCAGACCTTTGAACATATCATTTTCCATGATATATTTTCGATATGATTCATAGTAATCGCTGAGTGTACCTTCAGCAGGTGGAGTCATTGAAAAGGCCATGATTTTTGTTGTTAATTTTTCACAATATAAAAGTAATTAACATTCTTTTTCGTGTCATTAACTTTTCATTAACCGCAAATTTATTTTTCAATTGCTACGTTTGCTTTAGACACATAAATAATGAAACGTACTTTCGAACTAATTTCCATTTTCCTTCTGCTGAATTTGTATTCTTTCTCAGAAGTTATTCCTAAAACTTACGAGGCTGTTGCTACTACTCTCGATATTAAGATCGATGGTAAGTTAAATGATGAAGCTTGGAAATCAGCAAATATTGCAGGCGATTTTATCCAATTTGAACCTGTTGAAGCAGCCGCTGTCTCTCAACGGACTGAAGTAAAGGTACTGTATGATAACTCCGCACTTTATATTTGTGCTCGTTTATTTGACTCACACCCCGACAGCATCCTACATGAATTGGGTAATCGTGATGAAGGCATGGATCTTAATGCCGATGGTTTTCGATTTGCTTTTGATCCATACAATAAACGTCAAAATGGATATGTATTTATAGTAACTGCTTCAGGTGTTCAAACGGAATTTTTCGATGATGACTTAACTTTTGATGCTGTATGGCAGAGTGATGTTTCAGTTGATGAACTAGGTTGGACTGTTGAAATGAAGATTCCTTATTCTGCTATTCGATTTCCATCAGCACAAATTCAAACTTGGGGATTGCAATTTGCCCGAAGCATTAGAAGAAATCGTGAATACGATCAATGGACGTTAACTCCCAAGGAAGTTCAAAATCGATTGATCTATTGGGGAACAATGACGGGAATTCATGACATCAAACCGCCGATTCGCCTGACACTTACTCCTTATTTTTCTGTCTATGCTGAAAGAGCGCCGCGATTTGAGAACGGGGTAAAAGTGGGTAATGACCATTCTTTTGGATATGCAGGCGGTGCCGATATCAAATACGGAATTGATGAAAGATTCACTTTAGATATGACCTTGCTACCGGATTTTAGTCAGGTGAAAAGCGATAATAAAGTTAAAAATATTTCTGCCTTCGAAACAATTTATGACGAAAACAGACCTTTCTTTAAAGAAGGTACGAACCTCTTTGCAAAAGGAAATCTATTCTATTCAAGAAGAATTGGAGAAACTCCTGGGCTTTTTTACAGTGTTCCTTATCTGTTGGAAGAAGGCGAAGAGATCAGCAAGAATCCCGATAAAGCTAAATTATATAATGCAACAAAATTATCGGGAAGGACTGATAAAGGTCTAGGAATAGGACTATTAAATGCTATTACCGGAAATACTTATGCAGATATAAAAAAAGCTGATGGAACAACGAGAAGGATACTTACGGAGCCTTTGACCAATTTCAATATCTTCATTCTTGATCAGCAATTGAAGCATAACTGCGATGTGTTTTTTATTAACTCAAATGTGACGAGGGATGGAAAAGCAAGAGATGCAAATGTTTCGACTTTACAAGGAACGTATGAAGACAAGAAGAATACTATTCGTTTAAATGGTAGTGGAAGTTTTAGCCATGTAACTGAATGGACAGATGCTAAGCATCAAAAGGATGGGTATCTTTATTACTTTTCAGTTGACAAGATCAAAGGTCACTCCCAATTTGGAGCTTCCATTGAAACGGCAAATAAGACATATGACAAGAATGATCTGAGTTATAATTTTTACAGAGACTATACCAATCTCTATGCATACTACTCTTTAATTGCATTCAACCCATTTTGGAAGTACTTTAAACAAGGAAATGTTACACCCTATTTGTTTCGCTCGGGTCGACTTAGCGAAAATGGAAAGTTGACTGAATTAACCGCCGGAGTGAACTACTTTTTACTTAAAAATAATAATTGGTCAGTTAATGGCGACATGGGAACTTCTTTAGCCGATGGACTTGATTATTATGAACCTCGAATTGAAGGTAGATTTCAGAGAAGTCCGAAGAGTACTTATGGTTCAATTAACTTCACGACAAATTATAATAAAAGACTTGCATTTGATTTTGGTGGAAGGTCGACTATAATCAACGAGTGGGATTATTTTGCCTATGGTTTTTATATAAATCCCGTTTTTAGAGTGAGTGATAAATTTACTTTAAAACTTGAAAATTATTTTGATTATTACGGTAGCAGTCGAGGGTTTGTTGATTACAATTCCACAGACAATTCTATTCTATATGGCGGGAGAAATATTACGACTACGGTAAATACTCTTACAGGTCGCTATCTATTTAAAAACGATATGTCGCTCGCACTTTCAGGACGATATTATTGGTCAGAAGGGACCTACAACAAATTATACCTATTGACCAGCGAAGGCGAATTAGAACCTATGAATTTCACTGATCTTTCCGGTTATAACTTTAATAGTAATTACTTTACAATCGATTTAGTTTACAATTGGCAGTTTGCTCCGGGAAGTTCTTTTATTGCTACATTCAAAAATATTATTTTGACTGACGACAGCAACACGAATTTTAGTCATTTAGAAAACTTCAATCATACACTTACTGCGCCTCAAACAAATTCAATTTCTTTGAAGTTTCTTTACTATCTAGATTACCAGTATTTCGTGAAGAAAAAAGCCTGATCGTATGATCATTATCGCCACGAATGCACGAATATGTTTCGTTGCAATTATTCGTGCATTCGTGGCAATAATGATCATACAAATGATTATCTTCGCGACGATAGAAAAAATTTAACTCTCAAATGGACGATCATCCATGGTTACCGCTGAAGAAAAAGAATTGCTGGCTGAAAGGCTGGTTTCGGGCAATTTATATAAGCTAAAGCATTTAAGTGCCATGGTTCAGCCGGAGGAATTGGCTGAACTGATTAATGATTCCAAAGAAATAGATCTTCGTAAAATTTTTCAAGTCCTGGATGCCGAAAAGGCCATCAAGACGTTTGAGAACCTCGACTACGACAAGCAAATGGAGCTGCTTAGCTCCTACACTGTTGAACAGGTTTCTTCTACACTGAACCAGATCTCGCCTGATGATCGTACTGCTCTCTTTGAAAAATTACCTGAGCATACGTTACAACGTTATCTCTCGCTATTAACTGACGAAGAAAGAAAGACAACTAAGGAACTTCTACTTTATCCGGAAGACAGTATCGGCCGATTGATGACGCCGGATTTTATTTCCGTGAAAGCAGACTGGACAGTTCAGCAAGTGCTTGATTATATCAGAAGAAATGGAAGTAACAGTGAAACGATCAGTAATATTTACGTCACCGACGGAAAAGGATTTCTGATCGACGATATAAAAGTTCGCGATTTTCTCCTTGCTCCTATTGATAAAAAAGTGAGTGACTTGATGGATCATCAATTCGTAAATTTGAATGCGCGTGATGATCAAGAGATAGCCATCGACATCTTTAAGCAAACGAATAGAATGGCTTTGCCGGTGACCGACTTCAATGGTTTGTTGATCGGTATCATTACGATCGATGACGTTGTCGATGTCATCGAAGAAGAGGACACTGAAGATATCCAGAAATTCGGAGGTACAGAAGCTCTCGATGAACCATATTTGAAAGTCTCGCTTCCTCTTATGATAAAAAAAAGAGCAGGCTGGTTAGTAATTCTCTTCTTTGGAGAAATGTTGACAGCAAGTGCGATGGGTTTTTTCAATGATGAACTTAATAAAGCCGTCGTGCTTACACTCTTTGTTCCGCTCATAATTTCCAGCGGCGGTAATAGCGGTTCTCAAGCAGCCACATTGATTATTCGTGCCATGGCACTAGGCGAAGTGACTTGGGCAAATTGGTGGCAAGTAATTCGTCGCGAGGTGCTGTCAGGTTTAGCACTTGGTTCTATCTTAGCCGTGATCGGTTTCCTTCGAATTTCCATCTGGTCAACGTTCACAGACATTTACGGTCCACATTGGTTTCTCATTGGACTCACAGTTTCTTTTACGCTTATCGGAGTAGTACTTTGGGGAACATTAGCCGGTTCAATGATTCCAATGCTTTTGAAAAAATTGGGGAAAGATCCTGCTGTTTCTTCCGCGCCATTCATTGCGACGCTTGTCGATGTAACGGGGTTGATACTTTATTTTTCGTTGGCGTATTTATTGTTGAAAGGGACGCTTTTGTAGGTTTTCTGAAAAGTTAAATCGAAAGTTTAATGGTTTTAAATTGTTTAAGGGGTTTAAGGTGTACGACAATACTCTTTAAACACATTAAACAAGTTAAACATTTTTTTTTCAATTTAAGAAACCTATTTCAAAACCACCCCATTCACTTCCATTTTCATTTCAGCCATCATCGGATCATTCAGGAAAACACTAATAATGCGACTATCTTTCCCTTCCTTACCAAATGAATCAAATTCAATGTGAATGATGCCGCTTTCGCCGGGAGCGATCTCAGATTTGGTGATGGATGATTTGATGCAGCCGCACGTGGATTTTACTTTTCGGATGAGCAATGGTTTTACGCCATCGTTATAAATTAAAAAATCGTGATTGGCTTTTTCTCCCGCTTGCAGATTTCCATATGAATAAATTGTTTCAGGAATTCTGGCTTTTGGTGTAAGCGAATCCGTCATCGGAAAATATTCGTGAATAGTTGCCGTCACGTTAATACTTTTTTGTGGCTGCTCTGTATCATCTGAGTTGATCAGAATTCTATCTAATACAAATCCGTACTCATCGCGTTTTGCGAAATCATAATTTACAACAATGTAACCAACTCCATCCGGCGGCAATTTTGTAGAACTAAATGTGACACTTGAAAAATTATTTTTCCCTTGGTAAGATAAATTGATAGCATTCTTTCCGCTATTCATAATTCGGATCGTGTCTTGCCGCTTTTCATTATTTGCTACACGACCAAAACCAAGTGTGGATTCCGAAAATCTCAGATTACCGATTTTTTTGGAATACTGATCTTTGAGTGTTGGCTCTGCTGCTATCGTTTGTGCTTCAACTTTCGTGAATACACTTGCTGCTAGAATTATAAAAAGAATAAATTTCGTTTTGATCATAAATGAACTCCCTGATTGGATTCGGTTAAGTGAGAAGTTAAATTTTCCAGACTCATTCCGTCAAATGTTCCGGAACTCATCATGAGAAAAACCCGTTTGCCATTCATGTGTGCAAGCAGATCTTTCTGCAAGATAGCAGAATCTGTGTAAACTTTAATATCCTCATTCGAAAATGCTTTTTTCACCATTTCAGGTGTGATTTCCTTGAGTTTTTTATGGGCAATGGTATGCGGATTGAAATAAACGATCTTCTCATCGGCATCGTCCATACTTCCTGCATATTGAGTGAGGAAATCTTCATTTAGCGAAGAGAACGTATGCAATTCCATGCAAGCAATTAATTTTCTATCGGGGAATTGGGCTCTTACTGCATGAGTTGTCGCTTTCAATTTGGATGGTGAATGCGCGAAATCTTTGTAGACAGCTACATTGTCATTTCTTCCAAGTAATTCTAATCTGCGAGCTGCACCGGTGAAAGTACTTATCGCTTTGTAGAATGTTGTTGCATCAACGCCTATCTGTTCACATACATTTCTTGCTCCTTCTAAGTTCTGCAAATTGTGTTCACCGAAAACGGCCAATGCGATCTTGCCTTCTTTTGTATTCAAATATGTAATTCCATTTAAGATCTCATTTTCAGGAATGGAATATGGAATTCGTTTCGCTTTTACTGAATCTGATTCTGCTACGAGTTTCACTTCTGCATCATTCTGACAATAGATCAATTTACCATTGGCTTGAATTTGATTTGCAAAGATCTTGAATTGCTCTACGTACATGTCGTACGTCGGAAATACATTGATGTGGTCCCATGCAATTCCGCTGATCAATCCGATTTCTGCCTGATACAAATGAAACTTCGGTCTGCGATCGACAGGCGATGACAAATACTCATCGCCTTCGAGAATGATCAAGGGTGAATTGCTTAATCGAACCATGGTGTCAAATCCCTCGAGCTTTGCTCCTACCATGTAATCGAAATCGCGACCGATACTTTTAAGTACATGAAGAATCATAGCTGTGATAGTCGTCTTACCATGAGAACCACCGATCACAACTCTTGTCTTGTCTTTCGAATGCTCATATAAATACTCAGGATAAGAATAAACCGGTAATCCGATCTCTTGTGCTTTCAACAATTCCGGATTATCAGCCCGTGCATGCATTCCGAGAATCACACCATCTAATTCCTTCGTGATCTTTTCCGGAAACCAACCGATCTGCGGAGGTAAAATTCCGGCATTCGCAAGTCGCGTTTTCGAAGGCTCGTTGATCTCATCATCTGAACCACTTACACTAAATCCTTTTTGATGTAAAGCAAGCGCCAGATTGTGCATTGCTGCACCGCCGATGGCTATGAAATGAATACGTTTTGACATTTGACTAAGTTAGTGGATTGTTGAGGGTACTTGGAAAGAGTTTAGCGGGGGATTTGCACATGGTTACTAACACATTTGGAAGTCAAAAATGCGACCTGGCATATTATAGGTCAAAGGTCAAATCTGCGATTTAATCTGCGAATTTTTCTGCGCCTTTATCTGCGAAAATCTGCGGGAGATTTTTTTAACACAGAGGGCACAAAGAAAGACACAGAGTTCACTGAGAAAAATCTTCCGAAATAATTAATACTTTTACAGCATCAAAAAGAAACCTCATGAATCTCTATACAATCGACACCGGCTTCTTCAAACTCGACGGCGGCGCTATGTTTGGCGTTGTTCCGAAATCGATGTGGAAAAAAGTGAATCAGCCGGATGATAATAACATGTGCAATTGGGCAATGCGTTGTTTGCTTGTGGAAGATGGCGATCGATTGATCCTGATCGACAATGGAATTGGCAATAAACAAGACGAGAAATTCTTCGGATATTATTTTTTGAGTGGCGATGATACACTTTCAAAATCTCTTGCAAAGCATGG
>JANOBV010000348.1:0-18172 GCA_031411835.1 Bacteroidota bacterium
GGTGAGGTTAGTGAAACGTTTTCTGTGTATTATGCTAATGTTAAGGATTTTGAATAAAAGGCGTTTTTTCGTTAAAAAATCAATTTTTCAGTATTAAGTCCAACTTTTTAGTAACATTGAAATTCATTTCCTTGTTACTTAACTTCTTTTTCAGTTAACTCTTTGATAATACTAACAAGAATGGAAGGCTTAATTGGTTTAGTTATAAAATGACTTCCACCTGCATCAAAAGCATTCATTGTAGTGTACTCATCTGAGTCAGCAGTTAAAAATAGAATAGGAGTATGCTCAAATTTTTTGTTCAATCTCAAAGCTCGACAAGCTTCAATTCCTGTCATGCCAGGCATTCTAATATCTAATATTATCATGTCAGGCGAATTCTCTATTGCTGATTCAATACATTCTTCACCACTATAAGCCTTGAAAACAGTAAATTTTTCTTTCTCTAAATTGTAGGTTAAAATTTCAACAATATCCGGTTCATCATCCACGACAAGAATTTTTCTGCTCTTATTTTCCATCATTAATTTTTTGTAAACCTACCCATTCAATGTAAAGCCAATGTTAAGTAAGTATCACCAAAACATTAGTCAAATGTTTCAAATAAAACTAAAGACGTAATCCTCAGGTGTTAAGCGAAATGTATTGTAGTCATTGGAAAAACTAGTCTCAAGTGTATTGGAAAGAAATTCTTCCTCGCAAATATCATTCGTAAGCAATGTTGTGCCTTTGCAAAAACAAGTTGAATGAATATTAATTTCCAAATAAGAATTTATAGGGCGCAAGTTGATCTGAACCATTCGTAAAATTTCATTTGTAGAGTAGGCGACAATCATTGTTTGTTCCTGATTATGAAAATTGATCTCATAATTCCGATTCAAAAGAATATCGTTTAGTCTCTGTGTCACATCTGCAATAGTCACATGGAGGAGGTAGGTTGTCATTTCGGAGTTCTTTTAATCAAAAGAACAGCTTATTTGTTGAGAAATAATTAAGCTAATCTTATCGTTAGTTGAATTCCTCAGTATTTTTGTAGCGAAATTATTATGGCAAAGAAAAAATTAATATTCAGAGTTGTTTGGGGTATCGTTGCAGCCCTTTTCATCATTGTTGCATTTATGGGAGTTTTGATCTATAAAAAGATCTATACACCCAATATTTTCTCAAGTAAAAATGCTTCTCAATATTTGTTCATCCCGACTGGAACTGATTTTAATGGATTAGTAAAGATCCTGGATGATGGAAATTTATTGATCGATGAAGCTTCTTTTCGCTGGACTGCACATCAAATGAAATATGACACTAAAGTAAAACCCGGGAAATATAAGCTTGCGCAGAGGATGTCGAATAAAGACCTTATAACGCTTCTTCGTTCAGGGAAGCAAACTCCCGTCAATGTCATCTTTAATAATATCAGGACTAAAGAACAATTAGCACAAAGGGTAAGTGAACAAATCGAAGCACCTCAACAAGCGGTGTTAAATCTTTTGAATGATTTCGATTTCACAAAGAAAATGGGATTTACGAGTGATAATATTTTATCCATGTTTCTTCCTAATACTTATGAATTGTATTGGAATACCAGTGCCGATAAATTTATTCAACGAATGAAAAAGGAATACGATAAATTCTGGACTGCTGATCGTTTACTGAAAGCGAAAAAGATAAATCTTACTCCTGTTCAAATTTCTGTTATCGCTTCAATCGTTCAGTTGGAATCAAATAGAGAAAGTGAAAAGCCGACAATAGCCGGTGTTTATATAAATCGGTATAAGAAAGATTGGAAACTCGAAGCTGATCCTACCTTAGTCTATGCACTTGGCGATTTCACTGTTACCCGTGTGTTGAATGTATACAAGGAAATTGAATCGCCTTACAATACTTATAAATACAAAGGTCTTCCACCTGGACCAATTTGTCTCCCTACTATTAATTCTCTGAATGCTGTTTTGAATTATACTACGCATACTTACATGTATTTCTGTGCAAAAGAAGATTTTTCAGGGTATCATTCTTTCGCATCCACTTACAGCAAACATTTGGAAAATGCTCGTCGGTTTCAAAAGGCAATGGACAGAAGAGGGATCAGGTCTTAACCTTGAATATTGCTATTGCCTAGACTTTTTATAGATTTCTGACTGAAAATGGTAAAACTTTATGAATGAAATTCTCGATTTTAACTAAAAAGAACTTATTTTCGCATAACATTTTAAGTCCGGTCTAGTCGGATAAAAACAAGATACAATTATGACTAAAATTAAATTTGGAACAGATGGATGGAGAGCAATTATTGCTCGTGAATTCACGGTTGATAACGTTGCACGTGTTGCAGAAGCTACTGCAACCTGGTTAATAAAAAATAGTAAATCTCCTTCAGTAGTAGTTGGACATGATTGCCGTTTCGGTGGTAAATTATTTGCTGAAACAGTAGCTAAAGTTATGTCTGCAAAAGGTGTAAAAACTCTACTTGCAAATGGTTTTGTTTCAACGCCAATGATTTCATTGGGCACAGTTGCTCATAAAGCGGATGCCGGAATTATTATAACGGCGTCACACAATCCGCCTTCATATAATGGTTTTAAACTTAAAGGTTCATATGGTGGGCCAATGACTCCTTCAAAAGTTCAAGAAATCGAAGACATCATTCCGGAAAAATGTTCTATCGACTTGGATCAATTTTCAATTGAAGAATTGATTGCTAAAGGTACAGTTCAAATTGTCGACCTGGAAGGTGAATATATCAAAGCAGTTGAAGCAAATTTTGATCTGGATGCAATTAGAAATTCTGGATTGAACTTGGCCTATGATGCGATGTTTGGCTCCGGACAAAATGTAATTAAAAAATTGTTTCCGACTATTACAATGTTGCATTGTGATGATAATCCCGGTTTTCATGGACAGGCACCTGAACCAATTCATAAGAATCTTATCGAGTTTTCTGATTTGATAAAAAAGCGGGGAAACATTGATAGCGGACTTGTAACAGATGGTGACGCAGATCGAATTGGAATGTATGATAACAAAGGAAATTTCGTTGACTCACATCACATCATCCTTTTGCTTATTCATTACATGGTGAAGTACAAAGGGGTGAAAGGAAAGGTTTGCACTGCATTTAGCACAACTCCTAAAGTTGAAAAACTTTGTAAGCATTACGGACTTCCTATTGAGACAGTAAAGATCGGGTTCAAATATATTTGCGAGATCATGTTGAAAGAAGATGTTCTTGTTGGTGGGGAAGAAAGTGGTGGAATTGCCATCAAAGGACATATTCCTGAACGTGATGGTATCTGGATTGGATTGATCATTTGGGAATTCATGGCCAAGAGTGGAAAGAAAATTCCAGATCTGATTCAAGAAATTGATCAAATTGTTGGAGCTTTCTCATTCGAAAGAAATGATCTTCATTTAAAGGAAGAAGTGAAACAAAAAATTGTCTTGAACACTGCGAATAATGCATACTCTTCTTTTGGAAAATATAAAGTAAAGCGAATAGAAGATCTGGATGGTTACAAATATTTCTTTGATGATAATAACGATGAGTGGTTATTAATTCGGGCTTCAGGTACCGAACCGGTTTTAAGAACTTATGCAGAATCATCAACTAAAGAAGGAGCTTTTGAAATTCTTAAAGCTGCAGAAAATACTTTACTAAACGGAAATTAATATAATATAATATAAATAAAGCGCGATGGCACACGATATCGACTATAAAATATTTGGTGACGACATGCAAGCTGTCGAAATAGAATTGGATCCAAATGAAGCGGTAAGAGCCGAAGTTGGAGCAATGCTTTATATGGAAGATGGTATTGAAATGCAAACGGGAACAGAAGGTGGAATTTTTGCCGGCTTGAAAAGAATTGTTTCCGGTGAAAATTTTTTCATCACTAGTTTTTTAAATACTTGTGTAAGCAAACGAAATGTAACTTTTGCCGCACCTTATCCGGGAAAGATCATTCCAATCAATCTACCGGAAGTCGGAGGAACTTTTCTTTGTCAACGCGATGGATTTCTTTGTGCTGCACAAGGTGTCGACATTAGTATAGAATTTACAAAACGAATTGGTGCCGGACTTTTCGGTGGCGAAGGTTTTATCTTGCAACGGTTAACCGGTGATGGCAAAGTATTCATTCATGCCGGTGGCACTGTTATTCGAAAAGAGCTGAAAGCAAACGAACATTTGAGAGTTGATACCGGTTGTTTGGTTGCTTTTCAACCAACAGTTGATTATGATATTAAATTTATCGGTGGATTTAAAAATGTACTCTTCGGTGGAGAAGGACTTTTTTACGCATCCTTAACCGGACCGGGAATAGTTTACTTGCAAACACTACCATTTTCTAGATTAGCCGACCGGATTATTTCTGCTAGCCGTTGGGGTGGAAGGAAAGAAGAAAGCCATGGCATTGGTGGTTTATTAGGAGGATTTATAAGCGGAAGAGAATAATTCTTGTTATTTATTGGTTGAAGTTATTTGTCTACTTTCAGAGAATTTTCAAATTTCATTCATTCTGATCAAAAATCATTGCGGAATTGAAGTTTGCTCGCATATTGTCTCATTTATTTTTTTTGAATTACTACAATTTATCATTTAGTTGAATGGGCTGTAAGTCAGTAAAATCAACCTGTTCAAAAATTTCTACTTCTTGTTCTAGAATTTTTTTTCCACTTTTTAAGTAAATTTTTAAGTCAATTACATTTTATCTTACAAATGAGATACAATAGCATTCGGTCTATGATCTTTTACCTTATGTGCCCGTTATACTACTCAGAAATCAATTCACACATTGTCCCAAACACATAAAATGACTTGATGACTTTTTAGACAATCCCGTAAGATTGTGATATTAAAACTCAACCCCGTAAGGTTGAAAAAGAAAAACCCAGCCCCGTAAGGCTGGGTTTCATTTTTTTATCCCTTTTAATATTTTTAGATCAAGCAGCTACTTTACTTGACTTCAGTACTACAATGTTATAAACTGAAAATAAGACTCCATTGAAAAACAAATCACCAATAATTTGATTTGAGAAAAATGGTAATGCCATCGAATAACTTTCTAGTGTTCCTTGAGCATTCATCGGATATAATTGTAGATCCATGTACCAGAAAGGAAGATTAGTAACTAAGAAGAAAACTACCGACGAAATTATGGAAGAACTACCAACACTAAGTACATTCTGTTTAGAAGCAATTCGAGTACCCATCCATACCGTAAATGCAAAACATGCATACACAGGAAGAATTGAGAAGTGGAATCCTAAAAAAAGATCGGTGATAAGCATAACTGCAATTGGCATTAGGTATGCAAATCGTTTATCCTTAAAATTGGCACCGGAAAATAATGCCATAGCTCCGACAGCAGTAAAATTAAATGGATGCGGTATAAAACGTGTAATTGCAGCAATAGTTATTAAAATTGCAACAGGAAGAAAATTACTTTTTATTGAGTTCTGGTCCATTTGACATTAAATTTAGTCAACAAATGTAACTTTTTCTAATTAATGGTAAAAGCTACGAACTGATAGATTTGCCTAACCTTTAAACAACGAAATTCCTTTATATATTGCTGACTAACAGCGCTATTATGGAAAATGAAGCTAAAACTATACTTTTTTGAAAGGATTTCTTTTCTGCCAATCTTCGCCCATCGATTGTTGAAAATTTTGCCCAAGCCAATCGGCAGCCTTAATGGCGATCTTACTTTTAAGCTTCATGTAATCGTTGAAGTAAACTGCTTTGCAACCCAAATTTGCTTTGGCTTCTCTTGCTGTTCTGCCTAATTCAAGCTGACTTTTCTTTTCTGAAATCGCAATTTTCAAGCTATCGTAAAGTATATTGAAGTACAAATTATATTTTTCATTAACTGAATAATCCATACCTATATAATGAACTTCTAATAATGAATCTCTATCAATGTAAGTGCAAAATGCAATCATCTTAGCATTATCAAAATATCCGATAACTTTAAACTTTTCAGGGAATGCTGCTTTGAATTCTTCAAAATAATTTTTATCGATCAATCCCATCGACATTGTTTGCTTTGCAGAAACTTGTTTGAATAGTTCAAATAATTTATCTCTATATTTTGCAATTTCAGAAATCGATAATTCTTTTCTCTCCATTGAAATTGCTGAATAAGTTATCTTTTCAAATCGTTTTCTGTATTTTTTTGTAAGCGCATTTTTGTAATCTTCAATCGTTTTCCAGTCATTCATTACGTCTAAACACATCGTTAGGTCTGTAGAATAATTTTGAAAGCCCATTGAATATAATAATTGATTCGAATAATCAGAGCCAAAATCCTTCAAAAGTACAGCGTCACATTTTTCAATTGAAGTATATTTTTCAATGATCATTGTTATGTCGACTTCTGAAATTTTATCTTCAAAGAAACAATAAGGACGAAAGTTTACAGCAAATACATTCCCACAAATTAGTAATTTAAAAGTGCAAATTTTTAATGCGAGATTTACTGCAATTGAAATGTATGGATTACTTTTTAAATGAACGTTCTTTCCACTAAATTTTAAAAGCTGAAAATAGATGATCCCGCAAATTTCACCATTTGAATTTGTAACAGTCAAATAGCGAAATTGTAGATCAGATGGATTTGAACTTTCTAGTACTTTTAAATAGCTACCGGTAAGGAACTCCGTCTTGAATGTATTCCATTTATGATTGCAACCTTCTTCATTAATAGAAGTGTAGATCTCAATAAAATAGTCTGAATATTTAAAACCTTTCTTTGTCAAATTGTATTTCTAACGAAATTATAAAACACAAAGAAACGAATTATTTTAAGTAAAACTTAGTTGTGATCAAGCTATACTTATTCTGAATCCTAATATAATAAACACCGGATGCAGTTTTGTTCATTGGCAGATCAATAATGTTTTGCCCTGCAGCAACTAATAATTCTTTGTTAAGTAAGTTCTTTCCGTTAGTATCGAATATGACGATTTGAACAGGACTATATTCTTTAGAATTTATAAAAAGTTTAGGGCTTTCACCATTTGAAACAACAGAAACAGAAAGCGTCCCCGGATCACAGCTTTGTATTGCAATTGGACCATAAATTGTTTCCTTAGAATCAAAATCCACTTGAACCAATCGATAATATGATATGTCTCTAAGAGGTTCTTTATCAGTGAAAGTGTAATTATTCAAGTCCGTACTATTTCCATTTCCGCCAATAACAGATAATCTCTGAAAATTGATCCCATCGTTGCTTCTCTCTATCACAAAATGATCATTATTTATTTCACTTGCTGTTGTCCATTTTAAATCGATAGGACCATTATTACATTCACCGGTGAAGCTGATCAACTCTATTGGCAATGGTGTGTTATTTCCGGTCAAAGTCCACCAGTTTAAATCATTTGTTAGACCTGTTGTTGTATTGCCAAATGAAGCTGATGCCTGCATTCCAGGAAGTGGGTTTGTCCAGGCTGTAGAAGGAGCAACCCATCTTTGCGATTTTAGAGAAGTAATTGTACCCACTTCCGCTGGCGTCGCAGTAAAAGTCAGACTAGTATTGTAAGTTGTACTTCCAACAATGTTCAAGTACCAAAATCGATCAACTGTATTTGCACTATTATCAAGTCCGAAATTATTTCTAAGATGTGTCACAGTAGGAGGGAATGGAAGATTTGGATTCCCTGTGTGATATGTTGATGCATAAACATTCGGCGAAGTTCCTGAAGCAAGGTTGAATGTAAAAGGAATGTATTCAGTAGAACTAAAACCAAAGTGAAAAATGTGTGGTCCAAGAACAGAACCAATATTCCATTTAACTAAAGCGGTACCATCTTCTGTTTCACTTCTAATATAACCGGCAACTCTTTGCATTGCCAAGGATGCACCATTTTCAATTGTAATTTTTCGACCACCACCGTTTGAGCTATTGTGATCAATATCTAGATTAAATTCGCCCTGAGTTAAAATTAAATTTGAGCGAATAAAAACAGAAGAGTCACTTGGAATATTTGTCGGATATGCAAAATCCGTATTGGCTATACCTTGAAAATTGATATCTAAGACGCCATATTTATGATTTGCGAAAAGTGCTTTTCCAACACCAATTCCGGTTACAATTTGATTGCTAATTCCGTTATATTCAATTATCGATGTAGTCGATAAATAGTATTCTAAATTATCAGCCACAGTCGTTGAAAATGTAGCATTCGTTGTTGCATTATACAGACCGTTTGGGTGCGCTGTTTTTAATCTGCCCAAAACTGTAATTCCTGAATTTGTATTCAATGCATTCGAATAGATTTTTGCAGTGCGCGTAACCAATGTTGCACCTGAATTGACCCAGAGAAATTCAGGTGGAGTTGAAATGCTATTGTTAGATGCGATTTGCAGATCGCCTGTTACTAGATCTAACGTACAACCTGTCGATACTGTTTGTTTAACTTGTTGAATAGAGTGATTGCCTGAACGATTAAAATTGATTACACCGCTTCTTGAAAAATTCAAATAGCCATAAACTTGTCCTATGCCGGGTTTTGTCATTGTAATTGACCCGCTTCCACCAATTGTATAATTTGGAGATTTAACATTGATGATCAAATTTAATGCAGTTGGTGTAGTTGTGCAGTTGTCGAAAATAATTGTTCCTCCTGTGTGCGAGAAATCACCATTGCTATCGTCGTTTGAATTAATATTTACAGTAACTGTTGATGATGCAGGTAATTCATCAGTGAGAGATTTATGCAGATAAAATTCGCCACCAGTCATAGTAAAACCGCCAAGAATATTCAAAGTTGAAGTTGTACAATCGCCACCTTTCACAGCTAATGATCCACCAGAAATAAATAATCCGCCACTTAAAATGCCTGTATATGTTTGCGAAAAGCCTGATAGGAATGTATTTCCACCTGATATATTTATGTTTCCGGAAATGGTCATTATTATATTATGACCATTTGAAGTCGGTGATCCGGATATTGAATTAAAACTGTTATTCCCTTCCGAAATTGTCATTGAACTCAATGTGATCGTCTCACTTCCAAGTGAACGACTAGAAACAAATGTTCCTGCTACACCTGAAATTGTAAATGCACCTGTTATCGTAAGAGTTAATGACATATTGTTTAAATCAAAACCCGTAGATGTTAATCCTAAAAAAGTAAATTCATCAGAAGTATTACTGAAATTAATTAAACATGCTCCATTGATAGTAACAATTCCGGCACTTCCCGAATTGCTCGAATTGTGATAGCAAGAAAAAACTCCTCCACTGAAATCTATGTTCCCTACTGTAAATGTCAATCCACCTGGGTTTGCAAAAAGTAAATTTTCATTGCCTCTAAAAATGCCACCATTTACATCAACAGTACCTGAACAGCTAAATGTAAGTGTACCACTACCGGTTAATATTCCGACAAATTTTCCTGCATTAATAATAAACTGTGTAGTAGAAAAATTTAAACTCGAAGCACCGGAGTCTACTAATGCAACTCCTTGTCCATAACCTGTTCCGCTATTCAAAATAGAAAAAGTCGAAGAGGTAACAAATGTGTTTCCGGCAGATCTATTTGCTTTGAAATAATCGGCAGCAACTGAAGAGTTAAATGTAAATCCTGTGCCAATAATAATTGAATCGATCTGCGTATTCAACATGTAATTTTGCCCTGAAAATTTCCCTTGAGTCAATGTTAAATTTCTCCCAACTTTTAGAGTGAAAGCTCCATTAGTATATGCACCGTTTACATTTGTATTTCCATTGATGTTGAGATCTCGGTTAATCGCAATTCGAGTTTTAGCGACACTTGAATCGCCATAGGCAAAATAAATCGAACTGTTTCCGCCAAGGTTCATGTCGTTGTTGACAGTGAAAGTACCTGCGCCTTTGTATTGGAGTGTTGATGAAGGCTTGCCTAATAAATAATTGTTATTTCCTGAAAGCAAATTAAAATCTCCTGTCGAAAAAGTTAATGCACCATTTCCACCTTCAATAAAATTAATAAATCCTGTTCCACTCGTGTTGTTTATTGTTGTAGCTCCTGAAATGTTAAGCCTCAATGGCGCATCCGCTTTATTTACTAATATGACATTCCCTCGAGTATAATCAAAATTGCCAGTCACAGTAATTCGAATATCTGCACCAGTACTGTAGTTGCTCGAGTTGATAACATTAAAATCATATCTAAGGTTTAAATTTCCATTGATCGTCCAATTCAAGATACCATATGAAGTATCTAATACAACGGTTGGAATTGCAGGCGGATTACTATTTACTGTGAAAGTTCCTGTAGTAAGAGTTAGATTGCGATTTGATCCGCGTTGAAAAATAATACTACCTGAATTATTAACAGTAACATTTTGTAATGCAAGAGCTGTAGTATTACCTGTCCCGTCGTCCATTACAATTGTTCCTGCATTTACAGTAAAACTTCCTTTTATTCTAGCAGGAGTAGGCAATGAAAAATAACCATCTTGATCCCACTGTCCACCGGGCACATTTGCTTCTAAAATTAGATCACCAAAATTACTTGTTTGTACTCGTGAAGGGTCACCTAGTGGAATATTCCCATTTGACCATTTTTTTATTTGTAAAGTAGATGTAGATGAAAATGATTCATTGCTATTTGAAAAGATACTCTCATCAAGTGGAACATTGTTCAATGGATTGTGGATATAAGTCCCTGTTCCGTTAATTGAAAATGTATTCCCTGAACTGTTTAAATGTATCGCACCATCATTCTCAATTATTCCGCCATTGTTGATCATTATGTTGCCGGCAATTTCTAATTGAGAACCTGCATTTGCATTAATGATAACTGTACCATTTACTGCTAGTGAGGAAATTTGAACAGTGATCACATCTACATATAAAGTACATCCTGCTGCAACTGTAACTGTTTGTCCTACCGTTGGACTACCGGATGCCCATACAGCCGAAGACGACCAGTTTCCTGTCGTATTGCATGTCGCCTGTCCATGACTTTTGAATGGTGAGATAAAAATTATCAAAAGACAGAAGAGGAGACGCAAGATGTTTGTGTGAAATACTTTTTGTCTACTTTTCAAAGCTAAATTTCAATGGTTGTGTGTTTTGCAAATATACGTTTCCTTCTGAAACCCTTGTAGGACAAGGCTTTCAGTAAATTAACGAACTTTTCAACACTCTAATTTAACTCCCAAATTGGGCGAAAAGCAAGAAAAATGAGCCAAAAGCAAGCATGTTATTGGTTAAACCTCAGTTTTGCTTGGTTAAAAAAATAGTGAAATTGTATTATAGCTAGCTATGGATGCAAAACTGAACGAACGGTTTGTGTCTTATTTTCTATAAAGCTATAATCGGAAGATTCTAAAATGCCATCACCATTAATATCTGAGCTGATATATCCGGAATTAATTCCAAGTCCTAATGATGTATTGATGCTATTAAAATCTGAACTGTTAATCAAACCATCTTGATTTATATCACCTGTGTGAATTGCATAAATACCTGTAGCAACTTGAACCATATTATTTCCATATGCTTTGCTAGCAGCATTAGTGAAATCATAGATTGTGTCTGGTGAATTAAAAGCAAAAGTTCCCGCACTCCATGTTTCTAAACTATTTCTATGCTTCACAACGATATAATATGTTTGTCCAAGCGCTGGTTGTGGAAATAAAGCATTTGCTCTTCCAAATGTACTTACAATTGCTTTTGAACTATATAGAATTTGCTTGGTTGCCGGTGAAGCTAATCCAACTGTAATAGTATCAGCTAATGTGTCATTCGGATTTAACAACGCTTTCATGGTTTGATTTGGCAAAAACATTCCTTCAATAAATACTTTAACGTTTAAAGCAAAATCAAATGGTTCAGTCGCAAACGTACTCACATTACAACCCGTCGATGAGCCTGCTGAGTTGTTTGCTTTTACTTGCCAGTAATAACTATCGCCTTGATTCATTAGACCAGTAAGGGCAAAAGTATCAGTAGTATTTATCAAAAGTTGCACTGGCGGATTTACAAGATCCATATAAACACTATAAGAGTTCACATTTGCAACAGGCGACCACTTAAGAGTTATTCCGTTATGATTTACGTTGGATGTAGGGCTTACCGGATTCGTGTTTGCAGGGCAAATAGGAAGAGTAGTTGAAACATTAATTGAAAACAATCCTGTTCCACCACCAAGTGTTGCATGATAAACTCTAATAAAATAAGTCTGATTTCTTGTTAAGTTAGTTGCAGTTAAAACTTCCGTTTGTCCGTTACCAAGACTATTCACACATTGTATTGAATTCAGCAAGCCACAAGTCCCGGAAAATAATTGGATCACTGCATTGAATCCGGTTCCACCAATCACAGTAATTACTTCAGTTGTATTGGTTGCAACAAATGAATACCAAACATCATCGTCGGGTGTCGTGCCTGAAACGCTACATAGTGGAATAGAAGAAGAAGCTGTTGCTGCTATTGTTTGACTTCCTGTTGTAAATACATTTGTTACAACTGGTAATGAAATAGCATTAGCACAATTGTCATTAATAGGAGGGATAGGAGTAGCGCTAACACAAATTGAAAATTGTCCTGTACCTGAACCATATAAACTTCCATTATGGTAAACTCTAACATAATATTGCTGTCCGGCAATCAGTGTTGTTGGACTTAACGTTTCCGTTAAACCTTCGGCTGCTGCATCGCTGCAGATTAAAAGTGTATTTGAAGCATTGAATAATTCCACAGCGGCATTGTAATTTCCACTACTTAGTACTTTTATTGTGGTACTTGGATTGGTAGCTGTAAATTCAAACCAAACATCATCGTCTGCAACAGTTCCACCAATACAAGAAACTAATCCTGATGTTGCCGTTGCTCCGGCTGAAGAATAAATAGTTCCACAAAGATCTACACATGGAGAAGAATTTACATCTAAATGTTGAGCTGAAGTTTTCAAGTCGTTTGCCGGAAGTGATGTAACCGATACATAAGGTTGATAAGTTCCCGGAGTGAATTTAAGTGACGTGTTACAAGATGGAACCTCACTAAGTGTGGCTGTGTTGCTTGTACTGAAGTTTCTGGTATTGGCAGTGATTTGGTAAAAATATTCGCCTGTTAATGGCGTTGCGCTAATATTTACTCCATTCAATCCAATCGTATAGGAATATAAATAGTTGGAAGTTCCATTAAAACTTTCCATATTTCCATAAGCAAATTCTATTTCACTTGTTGCTTCATATAACTTTAATTGAAAATTCAAATTTGGTCCAGCATTGTTATAAATTTCCATGCCAGTCCATTCGACAGTCAATATTCTGCTTCCAACAGTTCCATTCAATGCATATTTCATAGATGCATCTAAACTAGATGCAGATCCTGCATTTCCTTGACAAACCAAATCTTCATAAAAAGGAGCTACAATTAAAGTTCCACCAACAGTACTTAATCCATTTGTGTAACTATAAACTCCGCCACCTCCACCTGTATTTGCAGTACCAACATTGAAAGTTACAAAACCATTTGTCGATAATGAGAAGTTACTATACGACGTCCCTTCATATGTAAAGTTGAACCCAATTGGCTGGGATATACTTAAATTGTCATCAGTGTTCGTTCCATTTCTCCAACCGGTTGCTGAAGTTCCAGTCCCTATTATTGAAGTATATGTTACTCCCGTATTTCTATTAACATTATAGTCAATTATTGGTGCAGTTTTAAATTGATTAACTGAGCAACCTGTAGCAGATCCGGCTGCACTTTTAGGAACTATCTTGTAATAATAAGTTGTATTAAAATTTAGCACTCCCGGATTATAATTTGTAGCAACAATTGATGCAGCAACAATTGGTGGAGTAAGTGATGTACCGAAATAAACATCGTAAGAAGTTGGGTTTCCTGAACCTGCAGTCCAACTTAATTGAGAAGCTCCCGAGTTTCCTGTAGAGCCGGCTAATGGAGTAGAAGTTGAAACACAGCCGGGAGGAATGACTGGTGGAGTAAATGTAATTGAAACACCAGAAGTAATTGAAGCAGTATTAGTATTAGTTTCTACAGCTGAACTAACGGTTCCTGTAGTACCGGAGGTAACAACACTAATATAATCTGAAGTCGATGTAGAAAGACCAACTGAATAGCCACCTGCATTCAAATTCATTCCTGTTCCATAAACATATCGAATAACATTTGTAGTCTCATATAACCAAACTTGAAATCTACCGGTATTTGCACTGTTCTTTGGAACAGATAGAATCCATTCAATAGATAGTTTTCTGTTAGGAGCAACACCAATCAATTTCATTCCACAATATCCTGTTGATGCTGTAGTATTCAGATCATCCCAATACGGAGCAATTTTTGGAAAGTCGGAATTTACTGTTAGTTGATTTGTCGCATTCGTTGAAACTACAGTGGAACCTAAACGCATCAACCCATTTGAATTGGTAGAAAATTGAGTGTAAACAATATTGTTAAAAGTGAAATTAAAACCAATGTTTTGAACTGTACTAGAGGCATTATCATTTCCTGGAAATATCAACATTGAGAAACCGCTCATGTCTTCGAGTACAGTACCTGTTGTGATTGAAGTTGTATAACCACTTACTTGTCCTTTTGAAAAAGTTGTCATTAAAAGAAAACACAACAATGACAGTAAACCTATTTTAAGTTTTTCAAGTACAAGTAGTTTTCTTTTCATTTTATTTAAGAATAAGTATTGACGAAATAATTGGTTTTATTTCTATCATAAGTTGGGAGAATGATTTAATTAGGCAACACGATTTGTGAACGCAGTGCAGATCTACGCAGTTCCTTACTTGAACAAAATCAGGTGATTACCAACCAAAGATAAGTTTTGAACTTTGATTTTCCAAGTAGTTTTAAAGGTTTATTATTTAATTAAATTTGCAAAATACTTTATAGAAATATGTCCACTTTTAACATCACAAAACTTCCTCTAGAAACAACTGAAAGCTTTGAAAAAACAATAATTTCATACATTAATGGGCATAATTCACTTCGAAAGCTCTATGATTTTGAGCCAAATTTAGAAGGTTTTACTAAACGGATTTCTAAAGGTTTTCCGAAAAACCTGGACCGATCCCTTTTAGTCAAGAATTTGAAGGCACAATATGCTTCTATGAATCTAAGTGCAGATTCCCTTACTATGTCCAATTTGGAGTCGCTAGGTGAGGCCGAAACTTTTTGTGTTACAACCGGACATCAATTGAATATATTCAGCGGACCGCTTTATGTTCTATACAAATTAATTACAACTATTAATCTCGCTGAAAAATTAAAACAAGAATTTCCGAAAAATAAATTTGTACCAATTTATTGGATGGCTACAGAAGACCATGACATTGCTGAGATCAATCACGTTTCACTTTTTTCAAAAGATATTACTTACAATACTTCATATAGTGGCAAATCAGGAAAACTTAAACTCAATGGTTTCGACGAAGTTTTAAAAAATGTAATAGAAATTCTTGGTGATACACCTGCGGCGAAAGAGATTGCTCATCTATTAACAGATGCATACTCCAATGCAATTGATCTCGCCGATGCTACAAGAAAATGGACTCATTCGTTATTGGGTAAATACGGACTTGTGGTACTTGATGCTGATGATGCTTCATTCAAAAAGCAATTTACGTCTATCATGAGCAAAGAACTTATTGAACAATTTACCTTTCCTCTTGTCAATAAGGCTGCTGAAATTTTATCAGGCGAATTCACAGTTCAAGTGAATCCGCGTGAGATAAATCTATTTTATATCCACAACGAAACTAGAAATCGAATTGTAAAAAAAGACGGAACATTTCAAGTATTAAATACTGATCTCAATTTTTCCGAGAAAGAAATTCTTGATCAGCTGAAAAGCAATCCGGAAAAATTTAGCCCGAATGTTTTATTGCGGCCAATTTATCAGGAAACAATTTTACCGAATCTCGCCTATGTAGGTGGCCCATCTGAGATCACTTATTGGCTTGAGTTAAAATTTATATTTGAAGAATTGCAACTTGAAATGCCTGTCTTGCTACTAAGAAATTGTGCAATGATAGCGGATAGTCAATCAATGTCTAAATGGTCAAAATTAGGCTTTAAATCGATCGATATATTCCGGCCGGAAAATGAATTGATCAGAACCTTTTTAGAAAGAAAAAATTCAGGGCAATTTTCCTTGAAAGAATCGTCGGAGAAACTGACAACTATTTTCGAAACAATCAATCAGGAAATTTCTGTCTTAGATCAATCACTTAAAGCAACAGTTGATTCTGAAAAGCAAAAGTCACTGAACTCATTAAAACTAATTGAAGAAAAAGTTCTTCGTTCATTGAAACGAAAAGAAGAGACAGAAGTAAATCAGATTATTAAAACCAGAGAAAAGTTTTTTCCAGGAGATGCACTTCAAGAACGCAAAGAAACGCTCATTCCTTTCTATTTAAAATGGGGAAATGATTTTATAGCTGAACTTAAAAATTCATTTGATCCATTCGACAAGAATTTCATTTTTATTGAGGAAAAAGAATGACCTAACTAAAAGTTAGAAGATTTTATTCAACAATAAATTTTCCTGATGCTATAGATGACTGATTATTCAGAACTCTGTAAAAATAAATTCCGGTTGCAAGATCATTTTCGACAAATGGAATAGAACGAGTATCTGATTTTACATTTATAATTTCATTGCTGTGAGTATTTCCTAAAATGTCATAGATCTGAAGATGAGCATTGCCATTGAATCCTAGTTTATTTTCAAATGTGATTTGCGAATTTGAAGTAACAGGATTTGGATAAATTGAACTTTTTGTTTCAGTATTCAAAGCCGATATTCCACTCGTACTTGACCAGATCTCTTCAATAGGTGTAGCACCGGAACTATTACCTGCATATTGTATTGAATACATATCTTCGATTGTTCTCAACATATCGTAATGATGATATCCATTTTGAAAATATTGGCCGGGCTGAACCATTGGCCCAACGAAAATACAAGGAACATGATTGCTTGAATTATTATCATCTTCGTCAAATAGTACAATTAGTAAACTATTATTATTCATTGCCCAAGTTACATAGGCTGACAAATAATCGTATACAAATCGATCGCCTGTTTCAATTCTTCCCGGATCCACACCGTCATGCATACCATTATTCAAATTCGGAATTACAAATGAAACGTCTGGTAGTAAATTGAAATCAGTAGGGAAATTATCTAAAGTTTGATTGCATGATGCCGGTATTTGATTTGTTCCGGTTCCTTGCCAGTGAACCCATGGACTATGCTTACGAGCATAAGCACCTGAATACTCAACTTGTGAACCAATCGCCGGCAGATCTTCTGAATATCCGGCAAAAGTAAGTCCGGAGCTAATCAATGAAGCAGCTAAATTTGGAGTTGAAAATGGAGTTCCTACCGGAGCATTATCTGTTGTTACACCTTGATTGTCGCCGGAAAACAACATAATATAGTTTGGTTGCGATGGATGCGTTAAGCCGTAATATTCTACCATGTTTGCTCCGATAGAAGAAAGTTGATTTAAATAAGGTGCGGATGTTGAACCGATCACTTGCTGATACCCGTGATTTTCCAAAACACAAATTACAGTATGTGTAGGTCTAGGAATTCCTGCAATGCTTTTTACACTTGAGAAAATTAATCCCATTGCAATCGCAGGGATGAGCAATATATTATTTAAATTAACTGTCATTGCCTATTGTTTTTAAGTAAAAAATAGTAATTCCTTAATTACGTTGGCGAAGGACGATTTCGAATTTGTCGTCAATATGAATTATTGAAAACCATGCAGTTGGATTCGATTCAAATGTGTTCAAAACTCTTTTAAATATCAATTTATTTTGAAATAATGCCTTTTCTTACGGTTGATAAGTAAAGGATTGATTCGAGTCGGCACGTGTTTTTCATTGAATTCAAACTACTGTTGAAAAATGATGTTTGTTATTGGATAAAAAATTTCATTTGAGAGAAATTGACTTCATTTATCACAAAAATTAACAATATTTTTGCCCATGCATCAGAAAATTCTCATTGCGGACTTTGGTTCGCAATACACTCAATTAATTGCTCGGCGAATTAGAGAATTGAATGTCTATTGTGAAATCCACCCTTTTCACAACTTTCCAAAATTAACTCCTGATGTTCTTGGAGTAATCATCTCCGGAAGTCCTTCTTCAGTTCGTGAAGAAAACCATCCAGAAAT
>JANOBV010000349.1:0-25282 GCA_031411835.1 Bacteroidota bacterium
ATTTAAGAGTCTCATTCCGTGAACTTTTGTGTAACTTGTGATCTTAGTGTTTTAAATATCTGCACTAGTAAACCTTCCAACATCAACCTCACTCATTAGACTCTTATCATTCTCTAAATATTCAAAAAAATGATTTGCAAAGTAAGGCGCAAGCGAAACGCCTTTCGTTCCAAGCCCATTAAAGATAAATACATTTTTAAATTCGAAATGATTTCCAAGAATCGGCCTTCTATCTTTTACCGTCGGACGAACTCCTGAAGTGTGTTCAATAATTTCGAATTCTACTTTGAGTACAGCATTAAGCATTTCCAATAGTTTTGATTTGCCGGTTTCAGTTGGTAATTCGTTTTCAAATTTCCATTCATACGTCGCGCCGCATCTAAATTTGTGATCGCCAATTGGGATAATGAACATTCCTGAAAGCAAAATAAAGTCCTGTGGTAGTTCTTTGCATTCAATGATCAGAATTTCACCTTTTGCAGGGATCATTGGAACAGTGTCCCAGAATTTATTCTCTGTACATTTATAACCTTCGCAAAAGATAATTCTCTTTGCATTGATCTCTTTGTATGTAATTCCTGATACTTCTACTTTCAAATGTTCCTGTTCGAAAATTTCATCTTTGAGTAAATTATTTGCAATGAATTTATTTCTGATAATTGATGTGAACGTAGCGAGATCGAGCCAACCGGAAGATGCAATTCTAACAAGCTTAATAAAATCTCGGATCTTGTCGCGGTATAATTCATTTGGTGCATCGTCACGAAAATAGTGTTGCAAATTTTGTTCATCCATTCTTCTCGTCCATTCATTATACTCATGTACAGAGCCTGTCACTTCTAATGCATCAATTGAATGAAATACTTTTTCTCCAAATTCTTTTTCGAAATCTGAATAAAATTGAAAAGCATAGGGGAGAGCTTCATCAGCCATCCAACTTTTTACAATTCTTCTACCTGTAATTGGGTTGACTAATCCGGCAGCAACTTGTGATGAACTGTTCTTTGAAAATTTGTCGATGATAAAAACGCTATTCCCTTTTTTTTCTAACATTAAAGCAAGCACTGATCCGGCAATTCCTTGTCCAACGATCAAGTAATCGTAAGTCATGGTTTTTTGCCTTTGAAACAAACGACTGCAATGTAATTGTCATCTGGACTTATTGCAATTCGGTAAAAATCGTTATCCATTTTAGCAATTGGTTGGCCAACTTCTATCCAAGCTTTGCCGCCGGATTTCAATTTGAAAACACCACCTTTATATCCGCAAATTAATGTGCCATCAGAAAAGAAAGCAAAATCTTCAGAGCTTGGTAGTGTTTCAATCAGTCTCGATACTTTTTTCGATTTGAAATTATAGGTCGAAAGAAACCAATGCGTTGAATCATTTTTGTCGATGAAATAAAGTTCTTTGTTTTTCGGATGGATCTTTATGCATCGCCCCGGATTTGTCATCACAAAAGTGCGTTCGTTAGTTTTCAAATCGAGAATTTGTAAAGAACTAGTATCTTCAACAACAAACATGGTGATTAGAGATTCATTTACCCAACAAGAATATCCAATGCTGTCTGAATTTTTCACATACTCGGATTTCGTTGTTTCCGGATAATCCAGAATATAAAATCGTTGGCCACCATCTTTATCAACTCTTACCGTAGAAATCTTTGTACCGCCTTTAATGAATGTTGGAGAATATTCGCTTTCTTCAGTTTTAGTGATCTGTGTTTTCGATTTATCTGCGATGTTGTATTTCCAGATCTCCGATTGTCCGCTATCTTCCACTGCAACGTACAGCAACTCTTTACTATCCGGAGAAAAACATGGTTGATTATCGTAACCAACTCGGTTAGTGATATTTTTCGCTTCACCAAATGAATGTTCTTTGCCGGAAGATTTAGATTTGAAAAGGAAAATATCTGTATCAGGTAATTGAGCGTTTATATTCAAATGTAAAATCGAGAATAATAGAATTGGAAATAGTTTCATGTTTTTCATAGCTTGTATTCTAATCCGTCAATTGTTTTTTTCTTTAACGTAATTTCAACATCAGCACTGTCAACTTGTGCGCTCACGAATGTTTTTGTGCTTGTGTATCCTCTGATCAATCCTAATGATGATTTGTCAAATTCTAGGACTTTGATAGAATCTAATTTGCCCCCAAAGTTCAAATCTCTTTGTAGTGAAGAATGAAAAATCCCACGTTTTCGAATTAACTTATAGCGCGGCATATCATCTGCATGCATTGAAGAATTTTGTCTTTCCAAGAAATAATTCTCAGTTACATGAAATGTTTCACCAAGTGTTTCAATATATTTAGTTGTAAGTAGAAAATTGACAAGTCTAGACGGCGATAAGATGAACATTGCAATTGTGATCGCAAATAAACTGAAGTATATTTTAAGTCCGATGAAAATTGAACTTCTCCAGGCAACTCCGCTTAAAACAATTCCGCTGCAAATGTAAATTAAGAAAAAGTAGTTGTAAGCAGTAGAATCTTTTCTTAAGATCAAAGATGCAATAAATGCAAACAGAAACATCCCGTGGATGGCAGCAAAAAGGATGAACTTTTGTTTGCTGATGTTTTTGCCGACGATCATAGAAATTACTCCGGAAACGACAGCAGTTATGAAGAAGATAATGGCAATATAAAATGACATAAAGTTCAGGAATATTATTACTTTTGAATCCTCGGCAAATTTAAGTAAAGATGAAACATATAAAACATATATCTGCAATAATTATTTCCATCATTGCATTGACATTCTTTTTGAAACCTGAAGCAGCTTTAGCCGCAACTGGTGATACAACAATTGTCCATGGGTTCTCCGGTTTTCTACATCAAAACTGTAATACAGGAAAAGGAACATTTGAATTTCCTTCAGATTCGTTACCATATTACAAAATTTTGCTCAAATATCAGTTGACTTGTCCAAGCTTTGGTTGTGATATTTATGACAGGATTGCAACTCTAAAAGTGGAACGACCAACAGGAGCGATAGATTCAATATTGACTGCGTTTCCGTCATTTACGGTCAATGGAAGTGCGTTTGATTCCTTACAATTCATGATAGATACATCATACACATTCTTCTATGACTCTATGTCCATGTCAATTGATTCAGTTGCCAATCCTTCGTTTGAAATCAACTTCTATTCTGACTCATTAAATCCTTCAATACCTACTTCACAAATTACTGCATGGCCAGCATTCTACAACAGTTACCTGGTAGATAGTTTAGGCAATTTCACGGATTCAACCTTTGTTACTCCTGATTCAGTTGTTTATGTTCAATATGATTCAGCATACGTACAGTTTGATGTAAAAGAACCAATTGAAATTGCACGGTCTATTACTTCTTATGGAATGGCAGTTGATCTATGGTTTGATGTTACTGATTACAGAACATTACTAATGGATAGCGTGACTTTTGTTTCTACCGTGTGCGGGTATAGTAATGGGTGGTTAGTTACAAACGATTTTTATTTTATTGAAGGAACGCCTCCAATGAATGCATTCAAAATCACCAATCTTTGGAATGGAACATTTGCATATGGAAATGCTTCTAACCCAATTGAGAATCATCTGCAAATGATTTCTCTTCCTATTGATTCTTCTACTACGTTTGAAAAAATTCGATTGATCACAACCGGACACGGTTTCGGTGGAAATCCCAATCAAGAAGTAGCAGAATTTTATGATGTGACGCATACATTGAACATCAATGGAACAGACTTTAGCCAACATTTATGGAGGAGCGATTGTGGTTCGAATCCTTTGTATCCACAAGGTGCGCCCGGTTACACAAGTACATGGTTCTATAAACGCGCAAACTGGTGTCCGGGATCATACGTGACTCCACATGATTACGATGCAACTCCATTCATTACACCCGGTGGTGTATTAACGCTCGATTATAATATGGTTCCTTATACAGTAACAGGAGGGCCATCAGGTTTTTATGCACCTGAATACTTTATTCAATCACAAGCAATAGAATACAATGCAATTAATTATACAAACAATGCGTCTATTGAGCGAATAGTTACACCGACTGATGCATTTGAATACAGAAGAAGAAATCCGATTTGTGAAGGCTTGAATCCATCGGTTGTAATTAAAAATAGCGGGAGTGCTGTATTGACAAGTTTGGTGATCAATTATAATGTCGATGGTGGCGCAAATCAAACTTATACTTGGACAGGTTCATTGAATTTAATGGATAGTACAACTGTAACATTGCCGCCGATTACATTTGGCGCGGGTAGTCATACATTTACTGCCTATTCAGAATTACCAAATGCATCTGCCGATGAATTTGTTTATGACGATACATTGCGGTCGACATTTGTTCCGGTAAATATATACAATGCAAATTTTGTTAGAATTCTGACTAAGACAGATGGTTCGCCTAATGAAACATCATGGACAGTTAAAGATGATCAAGGAAATATTTTGTTTTCGAGAAATAATTTCCCGTCATCAGGAACAGTTTATATCGATACTGTGTTTCTTTCAAACGGATGTTATTCGATCACTGCTTATGATAGTTATGGCGATGGAGTATGTTGCTATAATGGAGTAGGCTTGTTCAGAATCTTGAAAGGAAATACTGCAACTCAAATTGGAACTTCAGGTGACTATGGTGATTTTTACAATGTAAATTTCGCAATTGATTTTCAAGTTGGAATTGATGACGAACCTGAGTCAGCTGATATTTTTGTTTATCCAAACCCAACAACCGGTTTGATTAAAATTAATACTTCTTTTGAAAATTCAAATGTAAATGCTATAGTTTTTGATGCAACCGGAAAAGTTGTTATGGATCAAACACTATTAGTTTCGGGATACACTACTGAAATGAATCTCGTAAATTTAAAAAGTGGACTTTACATGATTCGCATGGAAGGAAATGGAAAGAAAATTAATCGACGAGTTATGATCATCAACTGATAGTTGAATAGTACAAATCGTAATAGATAGCGAGGATCTTTAATTTAACCACGAATCCACGAATAATAAATTTTTTATTCGTGAATTCGCGGCTAAAATTAAAGACCCTCGCTTTTTGTTTTATTAATATTTGATTTTAATCGCATTTTATCCTACAAAAACCATATTTATTAAAATAAATTTGACCGATATTGTAATATTTCTTTAAATTCCCTTAATAATTTAAAAGCTATCGTCATGAAAAAGCAAATCGCGATTTTATTTTTCCTCTTGTTAGGATCTCTCTCTGCAAATTTTTATTTGTTCAATAGAGATGATGAATATCCAAAACCTTGTGATAATACAGATAGATATTCTAAAGAAGAAGAAATTGGAGTTCTACGTATCAAAGAATCTGATGGCGCTGAGTATGTGGGACGTTACAGAACGGAATATCCGCCTGATCAAAATCATGAGCACCCGACAGGATATGTGTTGACCAAAAGAGTATTCGATGAAATATTTGAAAATACTGACATCAATAGTGTAACACTCGATCTTGTTACTTATAACGATAATCTCACATTGGTTGTAAAGGGTTACAAGACAAATATGACAAAAATTGGAGGAGATGGAGATAATCGAATCTATTTGATCAAGACTTTTTGTCCGGACAATTGTTCGCAATGGTAAGTATTAAATAATTTGAACACATTATAAATCAAATATAGTTTCACACGTTTTATTAAAAAAATCACACACTATGAAAACAAAACATTTACTAATTCTAATTGCATTTGTTGTTTCAATAGGATTCAACGTTTATTCGATTACTTCCGGAAATCCTGAAGTTTCGCCTTGTGATAATACAAATCGTTACGGTAATGAAGCTGCCGGTGGCGGAGTAGAGCTTGCTAAGGAAGAAATCAAATCATTGGTTGAAAATTATCGAAATGCGCATAAAGGAGACGAAGGCGAATATAAAACAACCGGATTCGTTTTGAGTAAGCGAATATTTGATGATCTCTTTAAGGATGGAAGTTTAAATGCACTCTCGTTAAATTTGGTTGTCGATAAAGGACAATTGAATCTTGCAGTAAAAGCAATTCAAACTACTAATACTGCAATTGATAAAAAAACAGGTTCCGGCCTTTATGTTTTGCAGACATTTTGTCCTGACGAATGTTCAGCATGGTAAGAATAAAAAATAGTTTACCAGTTTATTGTTGCTTAATTTCTATTTCAATTTTGTTTTCATGTAAATTATTTGCAGAAGACACTATTAATAGGTTAAGCAGGAAAGTTATCCTCGATTCAATTTTTGTAAATCTTGAAGAAGGAATCTCATTAAATATTGATTCAATTTCACAGCTTACAAAAAAGTATGTTAGAGAATGTGAATCAATAAACTATGAAGCTGGAATTGCAAAAGGATATTATGTTTTAGGCAAGGCGAATATCGTAGGCTCGTTTAATTACCCTGTTGCATTCGATTTTATTTATCGAGCTCAACGCATTTTTGAACGCAATGCATTAATGAATGAAAGTGCCAGATGTAATATTCAACTTGGGCTTATCAATTATTCGCAGCGTAATTTCTTGGAAGCTGAAACCTATTTTGTTTCTGCAATGAAATCATTTGAAGCTACAGGTGATACTGTAAGATGGAGAAGAACTGCATATCTTTCTTCATTATGTGAATCAGAAACCGGAAATTTTAAAAGTGCAGATAATTATTTAGCAATTGCAAAAAAATTTATGGAAGTTGGTGTCGGTACTTCCGGTTCTCGTGAATATAATTATGGACGAGGTGTTTATTTTGCTCGCCAGAATATTAATGATTCTGCAATCTATTATTTCTTGAATGCTTTTGATCGGTTCAATCAGAATGAGGATCCGGTAGGTACACAATTATTTTATGGAGAAATTGCTCAAGCCTATTATAATATGGGGGAATTGGAAAAAGCACATTTGTATGCTGAAAAAGTTGTTAAGGTTGGATATATTCGCAATAGCATCAGAGGAGTTGTGCAATCGCATTATCTCCTTTACAATTATTTCTTGCAAAAGAAGAATTATAAAGAGTCACTTGAACACTTAAAGCAATATGTGGACTTAAAAGATTCAATGGTGAATGAAAGAAAATCATTTGAATTAGCTAGTATAAAATCTAAGTATGAGATAGCGAGTGCCGAACAGGAAAATGTTTTGAAAATGGCAAAGCAAACAGCAGTTCAAGAATCTCAAGTGCAAAAACTAAAGTTCCTCAGAAATCTAGCATATGTTGCCAGTTTTTTCTTTGTCATCATGATTGTTTTTCTGGTCTATACAAATAATCTTAAAAAACAAAAGAATGCTGAATTGGCAGGTTCATTAGAGAAATTAAAAACTACTCAAGAGCAATTAATTCGTCAAGAGAAATTAGCGTCAATGGGAAAGTTGTCTGCAGGTATTGCTCATGAGATCAGAAATCCGATAAATTTCATTACCAATTTCGCTGAATTATCTGATGAATTACTTTCAGAGTTAACGGTAGCGCAAACATTTGATGAACGTACAGCTTTGATCACAGGCATAAAAGACTCAATGGAAAAGATAAAACATCATGGTCAAAGAGCAGATAGAATTATAAAGAGTATGTTGGATCATTCAAGAAGTAAAACACCCGATAAAGAATTGTGTAATGTAAATTCTCTTATAGAGCGCCATTTGTCAATGGCTTTTAACGCCATTCGTGTTCAACACTCATCATTTCAATGTAAGGTGCAAAGTAATTACGATCCAGAATTGCCGGAAATAAATATTGTTGCAGCTGATATTGGACGTGTGTTATTGAATATTTTTAATAATGCCTTTCATGCTATGGATGAAAGACAAAAGTCAGATGAACTTGGTTATTCTCCTTTGCTTATCATTTCAACATTGAAAATTGATAGCAAAGTTAAGTTGATTATTCAAGATAATGGATTCGGAATTCCGGATAAAATAAAAGAGCAGATATTTGAACCATTTTTTACCACAAAACCAGCAGGGCAAGGTACAGGATTAGGATTGAGTATCAGCAATGAAATTATTAAATCGCACAATGGTGAGCTAGTCGTCGAATCAAGCCCTAATGAATATACTCGATTTATAATTACATTAGGCTAACACAAATTGATTTCGGAATGCGAATTTCGCTGTGCGCACTGCGAATAATACTTCGTAGGCAATTTCAAGCTCCGTTTCGAAAAACGAAAGACGAAAAACGAACAACCAATTACAACCGAATAATCAAAGATTCCTTTCCAAGTTCCGTCACTAAAATCTTAAGCGGTTTCTGCGCAGGCCCTGATTGTGGTATCCCGTCTTTATTGAATTCACTAAAATGAACGTTGCAGCGAAATCCACTTCCATAGAATACCACCGGATTGGAAGCATGAGTGCATAACATTAGAAGTGCCTTCCATTCACCCGCTTTATTTTTGATAAGTGCAATATCGGATTCAGTATTCTTTGACTTGACGATCAGTGATTCTTTTTCAGTTAATTCAGAAAGTGGAACTGCGATTGAATTGTTGTCAATATTCCCGGAGAAAATATTAATCGTTTCACAACCTTGCAGCAATGTTACTAATGCAGTTGCACCGGTTGCAGCAATACAAAATGTGCAAGAGCTTTTGAGAAAATTCCTTCTGTCCACGGATGTAGAATTGTTTAAATCGAATTGACTATTGATTTCGCTAATGTACTAAGCATTATCAATTAATCTAAATCCTTTTCCATGAATATTGATAATATCTAAAGATGTATCTTCTTTCAAATATTTTCTCAATTTAGTAATGAAGACATCCATACTTCTTGCATTGAAGTAATTGTCATCACCCCAAATTTCTTTAAGGGCTTTCTGTCTTGGCAATAATTCATTTTTGAAAATACAAAGCATTCGAAGTAATTCAGCCTCTTTTGGTGACAACTTTTGCGAATCACCATTTTTTGAAATTGTTCTGTGGTCAAAATTGAAATGATATTGACCAAGATCAAATTCTTTTTGTGTTGGATCATGATTCTTGTCGAGACTTCTTTTCAGAATTGCTTTTAACTTGAACAACAAAACTTCTGAATCGAACGGTTTAGTTACATAATCATCGGCACCGACATGAAATCCGGTAAGCATATCTTCCTTCATAGTTTTCGCAGTAAGGAAAATAATAGGAACATGCTCATCTTTTTCACGAATCTCTTTTGCCAAAGTGAAACCGTCTTTTCTTGGCATCATTACATCAAGAATACAGATGTCAAATTTGCCGGCCACAAATTGATCGTAGCCTGCAAAGCCATCCGTAGAAAGCTTTACTTCGTATTCATTTAGTTCAAGATAGTTTTTTAAAACAGAACCAAAATTAGGGTCATCTTCTACTAGAAGGATTTTAGTTTTTGTTGTCATTGGAGTATTATTTTTCATCGAAATGAATAGGGTAAGTAAATTTCAAATGTGCTTCCGGTCCCGGGCTCACTGTCAACCTTGATTGTGCCTTTGTGTAATTCAACAATTTCTTTCACATAACTTAAGCCCAAACCGAAGCCTTTTATGTCATGAATATTTCCGGTTGGAACTCGATAAAATTTTTCAAAAATTTTCTTCTGAGTATCTTTTGTCATCCCGGCTCCATTATCCTTTACTTTAACGAAGAGACCGTCATTATTATTGTAGGTGGAAATTGTGATTTCGGGCTTATTAGGAGAGTATTTATTAGCATTGTCTAACAAATTGAAAATGACGTTGGAAAGGTGAATTGCATCTCCTGTGATCATCGGAATTGTGGCATCCAAAGCCAGTTCGATCTTGCCTTCCTTATTTTCTACCTGAAGTTCAATCAAATCAACTGCATTAAGGATGATCGTATGCAAATTCAATTCTTCTTTCCTTAAGTCCAATTCACCCTTTTCAAGTTGTGCCATGCGGAGAACATTTTCAACTTGACTGTTCATCCTTTTGTTTTCTTCGCGAATGATCCGAGTGAAATAATCCATTTTCTCTTTGTCATTTTGGACTTTCGGATTCTTAATTGAATCTACTGCCAAAGAAATTGTAGCAATAGGAGTTTTGAATTCATGAGTCATGTTATTGATAAAATCACTCTTGATATCAGAAAGTTTCTTTTGCTTATAAATAACTTGAATAGTATATGCAAAACCAAATAAAATAATAAAAGTAAACAACGTTGAACTCGCTAACATGAACCACATCGAAGCGAGTACATATTTTATCGTATTTGGAAAATGAAGAATAAGATAATCAGGCTTGGAGACAATGTCATTCGGGAAAAGTAGAATTTTAAATTTAGAGTTTTGCAATTCCTTTTGATCAATTTTACTTTTCTTAATCAGAAATGAATTTGTCAGTCCATTCAATACCCCATAATTTACATCAAGATCAATTCCTCGGTTTTTTAACTCCATGTTGATGAGTGAATCTAATCGAGTGGAGTCAATTCTAGTCAGAACATCGCCTTCAGGTCCTGCAAATTCAACTGCGACTTTTTGCATGACGTCATTCAGCTTTTCTAATCTTGCTTTGATCTTTTCTTCATTTTGACGAATCGTGATCTCTGCTGAATCTCCAAAAACTCTTGTGATCTGTGAGCTATGAATGGTATGCTGACTAATAGAATCTTTATGGAAGTAATTTCTTTTTTGAACTCGTAGAAACGAGCGATTACTTCCCGGGCGATGAAATTCAATATTGATATCGGCATTGTCCAAATCTTCCATAATAGGAGGTGGGTGACCGGGCATATTCGGGATCTCAATACTTGTATCTGTGATCGTAACTGGATTGAAACTAGAAGTATCGCGAATGATCAGTTGTGTCATTCGTTGCGGATCGATATTGAAGACTCTCTCATGAAGTATGTTCATTGCTTCATTGGTTTCGATTCGGTCAACTATAGAGTTCATTGCCTGGTTGACAGACTGCTCAAATTGTTGTTCCTTTAATCGAATATCATGAAAGATCCAGTAAAGCTGTAGGCTAATCACACCGATTAGTGCAATACTCATTAATGCAATTATGCCTTTGATACTTTTCTTGTTCATTATTCTGTAAAAATACAATCTGTTAACATTTGAAAGGCGACTTTAACCAATCTTTAACAGAGATTAACGGCACATTAACCCTAATGTGCCTTTAGTCGGGACTATCTTTGGTTCAATAAACTGCAAAAAGATGTTCAACAAGATTTCCTCCCGCATTGTACTCGCATGGATTGTACTCGGACTTGCAATGATCCTCCTTACTTTATCTGTAAGTTTTGCTCAATCTGTCTCCGTAACTCGAAAAGATAATGATGAAGTAAAATTCAAATATAAAAGTACAGATAAAAAGAATAGTCAAGAAATTGACACAACTTTTACAGCTAAAACGGATGAAGAATTTTACTCTATAATGCAAGGTATTAGTGATCGCAATAATTTGGATCTATCAATGCTAAAAAAGGATGATTTAAATGATTTAGATGAAATGTCCTATAATTCGAAGCATTCTTTCTCATATAATTTTAATGTAACTACTGATGATGGTAAATGCTCTAAAAGCCATAGCAAGCATTCTAAAGGAGATCATGCAGATATTCACATAGAAATGAATAACTCAATGCGTGAATTGGAAGCTGAAATGAAAGCGTTAGAAGCATCACTTTCCAACATGAAATTTGACATGGACGTGAATGACGATGACAATACGATGGACATTCGAATTCATAACGAATTAAATATTCCTGACAGTTTAGATAATGAAGATCATGTTATTGTTTTTGGCGATAAAGGAGAAAAAGCTCCGGAGCTGGAAAAAGTGATCACCAATGAAAACGGAAGACAGGTATTTATTTACAAGAGAAAAAAATAATTGTAGCATCAATAGTTAGAATAGGTTAAGTAAATTTTCTTTAGGTTAATCCCGCTATGAGGATAGCGGGATTTTTTATGCCTAATAATTTTCAATCAATCAATTGTGATTTTACTCGTTTCATTTGTTCAAGATGACGCTCTTCATGAACGGTAAGAATTGAAAGAACGTCTTGCAATTTTAATGAGAGTAAGGCAGCAACAGGACTGGAGATGATCGTTTTTTCAAATTTCGAATTTGAAAAAACGGTGAAGTATTTTATTAATTTATTCTGATGTTCAACAAAGTCATTTATTATTGATAATTTGATGGCAGATTGTGAGGGTAAAAATAGTTTTGGTGCTTGAAATTTTTTGACCACAACAGGACCAAGTGTTTTTATCATTTGCTTTCCTGTATAGGAGGTAAGTGGATTGTTTCTCTCCCAAAAAGTCATCTTGTGTTTACCGGTAATGACTAATTCAAAAGCAGGAAAATATTTTTCATTTGAAATGATAATATGTTCGATACATTGTCCAATACTCCAGTTATTTGGATTTGCTTTCCAATTCAACTGTGTAGAATTCAACACTCCGAATTCTTTCTGTATTGTTACAGAAATGTCTTTGAGTTTTTGAATATGATCCATCGTGATTTATTTGATACTTATGCAGTCTATTATTTCAATTCAACTTCTTGTTTCAGATTTACAGCGATTCGCTTTTTAAACAGAAATTTTTTCAGCGTTATTTCTCCATCAACTGAAGTGTTGACTTTGGTTTTTTGTCCTGTGAAAAGACTTAAGCCTTGCGGTAAAAAAGTCATTAGATCGACCAATGAAAGTTTGAGTTGCAGTGGAATTGAAACATCTGCATTACGTCCGATTCGAATTGTTTTAGGTAATGCAGTTATTCCAATCTGTCGATCTTCGACTAAAACTTTGGTGTCGATCTCTGAAATTCTGAGTCCCCAGTTATTTGGATTGTGAATGACTAAATCAAAATTCAGGACGGGCGAATTATTTTCAGTCTTATAATTAATATTTTCAATATTCTTGAAAGTGACATTCTTTTTCGACAAACAAGAAGAGAAAAGAAGAAGGATCAGGAGGTATTTTAATTTAGACATGTATTAAAGCAAAAACACCCGGCAAAACCGGGTGTGAATTTTAAACTGGAGCGTTCATTTTTTTATCGAGAAATTGGAAGAACGTATCGCTTCGTAAACCGATTCGTAATGATTCTAATGCTATAACTTCGTTAGGTGCAATGTTGCCTAGATTTACATCGGCACCGATCAATTTAATAAAGTAAGCTTGCTGACTTTTATTCGGAGTTTCCCAAATAATATTTTCTGCTTTTACTCGAGCAAGAATTTTATTGATCAATACAACGTGGGCTTTTCCATTTGGTCTGTAAATACCAACAGTTCCACTTTCGCGTGCCTCAGCAATTACTTTCCATGCGCCGGCTTGAATCTCACTTTCTATCATATCGATCCACATACTAGGGTGAATGATAATACCTTCTTCTTTCGAACCAACTTCAGTGATAACTGTTACATGCTTACTTAATTTGCGAATGAATTCAAGTTTTTTTCCATGATCAAGTTGAATAGAACCATCACTTACTTCAGCATGTGTAAGTTTGTACTTTTCGATCACACGTAAATAGTCGTCAAACTTTTTACGAACGATGAACGCTTCAAGTAAAGTACCGCCTAAATAAACAGGAATATTCGCAGAACGATACACGTCAATTTTCTTTTCAAGATTGGGAGTAACATATGCAGTTCCAAATCCTAATTTTACAATGTCAATGTAAGGAGCAGAAACATCAAGCATATCTTCAGCCTGACGAGTACTTAGTCCTTTGTCCATGACCATGGTCAATCCTGATCCACGCGGCTTTACTGTCCGTTGCGGGATATTATCGAGTAAAAAATTCATATGCGGTTTTTATATAGGTCAATTATTTCGAGTATATGCCGATCATTTTCCATGGCCGGAGAATATTCGAAGACCGTATGGCAAAGTTGAACATTTTTATCCAAAGCTGTTGCCAATGTGTTGTAAGATTCTTGAATATTACCTATTGAGTAGTAATAACATGCAAGTCGGTAAATTAAATCGGCCGATTCAGGATGAAATATCATTCCTTTTTTGATCAAATCGAGTGCTTCATCAGCTCTGTTATCGGCCATTAAAAGGTGAGAATATTCAAGCCAGATATCTTGGTTATCCGGCTCAAGATCGATCACTTTTTTATAGTGAGCTTCTGCTGCTACATAATTGTCGAGGTGATATTCAGCATCGCCCATAGCAAACCAGAACTCAGCATTTTTGTCGTCGAGCTCAATTGCTTTTTTAATGTAATGAGTTGCTTCAAACCAACGCTCTTCATTTTGCAAAGTGATTCCGATTCCAAGCCATGCTTCTGCTAAATTCGGATCTAGCTTAGTAGCTTTTTTATAGTAATCTCTCGCACGTTGCGGATCTTCTAACTGCTCGTAGCATTCGCCGATATTGTAATAAGTCAATGCATCCGGAGCTTCGAATTCAAACGTCTTTTTGTAGCAATCGATTGCATCTTTGTATCTATTCAGATTCGCTAACGTATTTCCTTTATTGAAATACGCTGAAGAGAAATCATCTTTTATGGCAAGACAATAATCGTAGGCATCCAATGCATCATCGAAGCGATTCTGACGGTTGTAAACATTTCCCAGATTATACCAAGCTGGGAAGCTGTACGGCTGGATGTCAATGAACTTATTATAGAAGTCTATACTATCTTCGAACCGCTCTGTAAATTCAAAACAGAAGGCAATTTCGTAAAGAGCGATTTCGTTTTCGGAATTGTTCTCCAAACTTAGCTTTAAATAGTCAATAGCCTTGTTGTAATCGCCCCAACTCTCATAAACATAAGCGAGGTTCAAGTAAAGCATGTCGAGCTCCTCGGCAAGAGGAATGGCCTGATTGAAACTTTCAATTGCTTTCTCAAATTGTTGAAGCTGTGAATAGATACTTCCTCGGATCATATAAAGATCGGGATCGAGTGGTGTGAGCTTTTCAGCTTTCGAAAGAATGAATAAGGCATCATCTAATCGCTCGACCATTGCCAATAACTGTGCTTCGCGTAAAAGGAATTCAACAGAATCGGGATGTTGATCCTGGGCATATTCAATAACCTGTAAAGCCTTTACGGGGTCGTTTTTTTCGATGTAATAATCAACAATATTCACGAAAGCGTCGACATCAAAGAAATAAGCATCTTTGTTGCGAATCATTTCTTCGTATCGCTCAATTGAATAACGGATCTGCTTCTGCTGATCGTCATTATTTAGGAATTCTTCTTCTTCCATTTAAAAAAATTAGGTCCTGAAAAAGATTTGGTCTACCAAAGATATACAAAAAAAAACAGATTTTCCCTATAATTGATCCACTTTTCCACAATTTCAAGTTCATTATTGCCTTTAAGCAGTATAATCGGTCATCGGAGTGTCAGCCGGCTACTTTGTCACCTGAAAATCAAGGCTTCTTTTTTACCTGGATCATCCTTTAAATTAATTCCCACTGCGTACCTTCGGCGACTATGTTTCTCAAAAAATTGTCGCTTGTCAACTTTAAAAATTACGAATCTGTCGATCTTGAATTATCGTCAGGCGTAAATGCCTTTACGGGTGGCAATGGCGAAGGGAAAACGAATTTGCTCGATGCAATCCATTATTTGGTCATGTGCAAGAGTTATTTCAACTCATCTGATTTACAAAATGTGAAAAAGGGCGAAGATCTTTTTGTGATGCAAGGGGTATTTGAATTGAATGGAGTAGATGAATCGATTTCTTGCGGATTCAAAAAAGGGCAGAAAAAAGTCCTAAAGCGGAATCAGAAAGAGTATGATCGATTGGCAGATCACATCGGATTAATACCCGTTGTGATGATCTCGCCGACAGATGTGAGTTTGATCACGGATGGGAGTGAAGATAGAAGACGTTTTCTCGATAGCATCGTTTCTCAATTTGACCGTGTTTATCTGGATGACTTGATCAGTTACGGTCGTGTGATCTCGCAACGAAACGCATATTTAAAACATGCATATCAGTCGAGAAAGTTTGATGCAGATTCATTGTCGATATGGGATGAGCAACTGATTCCAATCGGAAACAGAATTCATGAGGTCAGACAAAAATTCATAGAAGAATTGATACCTATCTTTGCCCGCTATTATGATTTTATTTCGGGAGGCAAAGAAAGCATTGATATAAAATATGATTCTGATTTGAATGAACATTCATTTTCAGAATTGCTGCAGAAATCATTGGAGAAAGATAAAGTACTTCAATACACAACATCAGGAACACACAGAGATGATCTTGTCTTTATGATCAATGGATTTCCGGTAAAGAAATTCGCATCGCAAGGACAACAAAAATCATTTCTCATTGCAATGAAATTAGCGCAATTTGATTTCATCGCTCAGCTAAAGAGAATGAAACCGATTTTATTACTCGACGACATCTACGAAAAACTCGACGACAATCGAATTAGTCGATTAATGGAATTAGTCAGCAAGCACAATTTCGGACAGATCTTTATCACCGATACACATCTCGATAGAGTGCAAGAAATTTTCGAGCGGATAGGGGAAGAGGTCCGTTGCTTTGAAGTTGAAGGGATGGCTGTAGCAGTATTGGATAATTAGGTCAAAGGTCAAGGGTCAAAGGTGAATGCTGAGCTGACCCTTGACCTTTGACCATTGACCTAGAGAAAAATAGTTTGTTCAATCCCAAGTAAAAGACTTTCCCAAAAAAACTACCTTTAACAGAAATGAAATCCTACCGCAAATCCAACGACCTAAGCATAAAAGAAGCTTTGGAAGCTATGATCAAATCGTATCGATTAGAAGATAAGATGAATCATGTGCGGATCATCAATGCGTGGGAAAAAGTGATGGGGCCTGCTGTTGCTCATCGCACACTGGAAATTAAGATCATCGACAAAACACTTTGGGTTGCGCTTTCGTCAGCATCTCTTCGTCAAGAACTTTTTATGGCGAAGGAAAAAATTATTTCTTCGTTGAATGAAGAAGTACAGGCAGACGTGTTGACTGAAATTGTTTTTAAGTAATGAAGAATGAAGAATGAAAAAAGAAAAATAAAAAAAGGAGGCCAATTTGAAATTGCCTCCTTTTTTTATGCTGATAGAATGCACTCAAATGAAAAATAGTGTACTCTTATTTTTCATTTTTCATTCTTCATTTTTCATTATTTTTTTTAAAATCGTTCCGTTCCAGCAAAGAAAAAGTTCCCTTCAATCGCAGCATTTTCATCGCTATCCGAACCATGAACAGCATTGGCTTCGATTGATTTTGCATAAAGATTTCTGATCGTTCCTTTTTCTGCTTTAGCAGGATCAGTTGCACCGATTAGTTTACGGAAGTCTTCGATCGCATTTTCTTTTTCAAGAATGCAAGCCACGATTGGACCTGAAGACATATATTTTACAAGGTCATTGTAGAATGGACGCTCTTTGTGAACTGCATAGAATTCACCTGCACGCTCAGGTGTCAATTGAGTGTATTTCATTGCAACGATACGGAAGCCCGCTTCATTGATCTTTGCGAGGATAGCTCCGATGTAGTTATTTGCAACTCCATCCGGTTTGATCATCGTAAATGTTCTGTTTGTCATAATTTTATTTTTTATTTTTTTTCTTTTATTTTTTTTTTCGTCCTTCGAACTACGAAAAACCATTTTTCTATTGCTTATAGAGATTTAATCTCAGTAACTAATTTAGTAAGCGCAGCTTTTGCATCACCAAAAAGCATTGACGTTTTCGGATCGTAGAATAATTGATTTTCAATTCCTGCATAGCCGGCATTCATACTTCGTTTATTGATGATGATATGTTTTGCAGCTTCAACATCAAGAATTGGCATTCCATAAATAGGAGAGGCAGGGTCTGTTTTAGCAGCCGGATTTACAACATCATTTGCACCAACAACAAGAACTACATCTGTCGATGCGAATTCAGGATTGATCTCATCCATTTCAGCAAGTTTTCCGTAGTCGACATTACTTTCTGCAAGCAATACATTCATGTGCCCGGGCATACGACCGGCAACAGGATGGATTGCATATTTCACTTGAACACCACGCTCTTCGAGTACCAATTCTAATTCATGAATGATATGTTGGGCTTGTGCAACTGCTAAACCATAGCCGGGAACGATGATTACTTTTTTAGAATAGTTCAAAAGAACAGCTGCATCACTAATAGAAATATCTTTGATCGTTCCGCTCATAGCAGCACTTTCTCCTGTTGCGGCATTTTCTCCAAAGGCCCCGAAGATCACATTGAACAGCGGACGATTCATTGCGCGACACATTTCAAGTGTAAGAATTGTACCTGCAGATCCAACAAGAATACCACCGGTTAACATTACTTGATTGTCGTATAAGAATCCGCCAAAGGCAGCTGCAAGACCAGTGAAGGAGTTGAGTAAAGAAATTACAACAGGCATATCTGCTCCACCAATTGGCACAACGAACAAGACTCCATATAATAAAGCCAGTGCAAATGTTCCATAAAGAAGAACACTGCTTTCAGTTCCTGACATGGTAACATACACTGCAGCGCCAACAGTTACAAGCATCATGATCAAGTTGATGAAATTGTAATTCGGCAATCTGATCGATTTACTAAGTGTACCATTCAACTTCAAGAATGCAATGATACTTCCTGAGAAAGAAACGGAACCAATAACAAGTCCTGCCATGATGATTGCAATTCTACTAGTTGCACCAACATTATGATGGAATTCAAGTAATGAAATCAGGGCAGCACAAGCTCCACCCATACCATTGAAGAGTGAAACCATCTCCGGCATGGAAGTCATTTTTACTTTCTTTGCCGCAACAAATCCGATGATACTTCCAATTGCTAAAGCTAATCCGATAAGTATGTATATGATTGAAGCAACTTCGCCTTCATGCAAAAAAATTGTTCCGGCAACAGCTAGTGTCATACCAAAAGCTGCCCACAGATTTCCTCTTCGTGCAGTTTGTGGTCCACTGAGCATCTTCAGTCCTATAACAAAAGTCACTGAAGCAAATAAATAAATTATATCAAGTATATTTTTAGTCGTCATAATTCCGCAGAAAATTATTTTTTAGCCTTCTTCTTAAACATTTCCAACATTCTGTCAGTCACTACAAATCCGCCAACAACATTCAGTGTACCAAGTATCACTGCAACAAAACCGAGGCTAAGCAAAAGTGTTTGATCTGATTCAGTGTTCAACATTACGATAATTGAACCGACAACGACCACACCATGGATGGCATTTGCGCCGGACATTAGTGGTGTATGTAAAACAGAAGGTACTTTGCCGATTACTTCAACTCCCACGAAAATGGAAAGGATGAGAACATAAATTTTATCGATGTGTTCACCGATGAATGAGATTAATTCGTTCATTTTTTAATTTAAATTTTCCTGGAATTTTATAACTCTCAGGGTTGCTTCAAGAACTTCAATCATGCTTTTACCTTGATTGATGATCATGTGACTATTATTAAGATTTACTTTTTCGTATTCTAAAGAACGTTCATACCAGTACATGCAATTTTTTGCTTCTTGAATGAAAACACATAATAAGTGATAAAATTCAAGTGGTTTCTTGCAAGAATGGATATTCTCCGAAGCAGCTTCAAGAGAAGCGCATGATGAACGTAATTTCTTGTTAAGAAAAATGTCGACATGATTCTCATCTGTTTCAAGAGCAGACAATAGAATCGATTGTGCAAAAGATTCTGTCCAATTTTTAAAGTTAAGATCTTGCATGTGTTGTGTGTTTTAGATCAAGCACTCACTGCAATTTTAAGTGATGGGTGTACTGCCTGACCTTTGTGTACTATGAGTGAACCTTTTGTAATTTCTTCTTCCATTTCCCATTTGAATCCCTCGTGTGTGGCAAGGTGGAGTAGGAAGGCTTGAATATTTTTTGCGTAAAGCTCAGATGCATTCAATGGAAGTAAACTTGGTAAATTAGATTCACCTATGATTGTAACTCCATTTTTGACAACCGTTTTATTGACTTCACTCATCGTGCAATTTCCGCCTTGTGAAACGGCCATATCTACGATCACTGAACCCATTTTCATACTCTTCACCATATCATCTGTGACTAATACCGGAGCTTTTCTTCCGGGAATAAGAGCAGTAGTGATAACAAGATCTGCTTCAGAAATATGTTTTGCAATTAGAACTTGTTGGTTTTTCAAAAACTCATCAGAGACACCTTTTACATAACCACCTTCAAGTTTAACAGATGCATCGCCTTTCACTTCGATGAATTTTCCACCTAGCGATTCAACTTGTTCTTTTGTTTCCGGACGGATATCAGATACTTCAACGATAGCTCCTAAACGTTTCGCAGTTGCAATGGCTTGAAGTCCGGCAACACCGGCACCCATGATCACAACTTTTGAAGGCTTGATCGTTCCGGCAGCAGTCATTAATAGCGGGAAAATTTTCCCTAGAGCTGCTGCACCGATCAATACAGCTTTGTAACCGGCAAGGTTTGCTTGCGAGCTAAGAACGTCCATTTTCTGTGCACGAGAAATACGCGGAATAGCATCCATTGAGAAAGCGCTAATTCCGGCAGTCTGACAAGCTTCAACGATCGCTTGATTAGTAGAAGCATACATCATGGAAATGAGTATACTATCTTTTTTCATTAAAGCGATTTCAGAAGGAGTAGGAGCATTTACTTTGAGGATCACATCAGCATCACGATAAATTGCATTCGGATCATCAATGATTTTCGCTCCTGCTTTTTCGTAAGAAGAATTGTCAAAGTAGGAATTCAGACCTGCGTCTTTTTCGATATTTACTTCAAAACCTGCTTTAATCAGTGATTGAGCTACTTCCGGTGTTATAGCCACGCGGCGTTCAAAATCATTCTTTTCTTTGGGAACGTTTACTTTCACTTATACTGTTTTTGCTTGAAAAATATAATTGCGCAAATAAAACAATAAAATTTGGTTTATCATACAAATATCCTGACCTCCATTTTAATGAAACGATTATATTTGCAGTAATTATGATGAAATTAACGCAACATACTCTCGACAAGATCGAAGATCTTTTGACCATGGCCGGTTATAAAGTTCGAAATGAAAAAGGCAACTTTAAATCAGGAACTTGTCAGATCGATACTTCTAAGATCATTGTATTGAATAAGTTTGCTCCTGTGGAAGCAAAAGTATCGTACTTGATTGAAGCCATCCAAGGACTAAATTTGGATGAGTCGTTACTCGACGAAAAGAATTTAAAACTGCTACAGGAAATCCGCCAGACAGAGATCAATCTCTTATCGGCTTCATAATTTCTTTGTAGAAATTCCAATATGAAATTTACCTTTTTAGGGACAGGCACTTCTCAAGGAGTTCCAATGATTGGTTGTAAATGTGAAGTTTGTACTTCTACTGATTTAAAGGATAAGCGTTTACGTTCATCTTTGATGGTGGAGTCTGGATCACATCGCTTGGTCATTGATTCCGGTCCCGATTTTCGTCAGCAAATGCTTCGCGAAAAGGTGGATAAATTAGATGGAATTGTTTTTACGCATGAGCATAAAGATCATATTGCAGGATTGGATGACGTTCGAGCATTCAATTATCTCAATCGTAAGCCAATGGAAGTATATGCAACTGAAGAAGTTCAGCTTGCTTTAAAAAGAGAATTCTTTTATATTTTCAATGGCGATAATTATCCGGGCATTCCAAAAATCAATTTACATACAATTGACGAGCAGCCATTTGAAGCTTCCGGAATAAAGTTTATTCCAATTCCTGTTATGCATCTGAAATTGCCTGTACTCGGATTTAGAGTTGGAGGTTTTTCCTACATCACTGATGCCAATTTTATTTCTGATAAATCGAAGGAACTACTTTTTAATTCAGACGTTCTTGTTTTAAACTCTTTGAGAAGAGAAAAACACGTTTCTCATTTTAATCTGGAAGAAGCAATTGAACTTGTCAATGAGCTCAAGCCGAAGATGACTTATTTGACACACATTTCGCATCAACTTGGGAAGCATGAGGAAGTAGAGAAGGAGTTGCCGGAAAATATTCGGTTGGCTTATGATGGATTAGTTGTGGCGACTGGTTAGTTTTGATTGTAGTCTTTAAGGATAGGATTAGCAGCGATTTAAGAGCAGCATCATTGATTTTACTTCAGACAACTTTTCATCGACATTCCTTTTTCGATGGGTGATGCATTGTCTGTGATCTTATCGATATGTCGTCCCTAACGGGACTTGGGTTGATGGGAAGTGACTGTTTTTGCTTTGTAGTTGATGTGGTACAGGTTTTACCGATATGTCGTCCCTAACGGGACTTGGGTTGATGGGAAGTGACTGTTTTTGCTTTGTAGTTGATGTGGTATAGGTTTTGCCGATATGTCGTCCCTAACGGGACTTAGGTTGATGGGAAGTGACTGTTTTTTCTTTGTAATGTATGGTTGGTTGACATTTGGTTTTTAAAATCCTGCCAAATATTATATTTGTATTTTAGTCTAGCACTGACACAAGTCCCGTTAGGGACGACATCTTGGTAACATCTGACTGTCTAACGCAATACCACAAAGGTACTCAGTAAAAGATGCAGCGCCACCAGCCCCAGAGGGGCGACATATCGGTGCACTACCAATAGTAAAATGAAAGAAAATCAATACTATATACTTGCAAAAAAGGCCTCTTGCCCTTCTAATAAAACAAAATTATCAAAGTAAAACTTTGCCAAACCTGATTGAGAACATTAAACTTTAAACAAAAAAGCCCTGTCCGCGAACTTTCCTCGACCAACATTAAACAATTTCTGCTAATTTCGCACGACTCAAAAAAGAAGAAATTTTATGTTTGAAAATTTATCGGACAAACTCGAAAGAGCCTTTAAAGTACTTAAAGGCGAAGGAAAGATCACAGAGATCAATGTTGCGGAAACTCTAAAGGAAGTTCGGAAGGCATTGTTGGATGCCGATGTTAACTTTAAAGTAGCAAAGCAATTCACAGATACAGTTAAGGAAAAAGCGCTTGGACAAAATGTATTGACTGCAGTTTCTCCTGCTCAATTAATGGTCAAGATCGCTCATGATGAATTAGTGATCTTAATGGGTGGCGATAAAGTCGATATCAACATCGACTCCAATCCGTCGATCATCTTGATGTCTGGTTTGCAAGGTTCTGGTAAAACGACTTTGTCAGGAAAACTTGCCATGTTCTTAAAATCGAAGCGTCAAAAGCTTCCGTTACTAGTTGCATGTGACGTTTATCGTCCTGCCGCTATTGATCAGTTGAAAGTTTTAGGTGAGCAGATCGGCGTTCCTGTTTATAGTGAAGAAGGAAATAAGAATCCCATAGAGATTGCAAAGAATGGTATTGCATTCGCAAAACAATTCAACCATAATTTAGTCATCATCGATACGGCCGGTCGTTTAGCGATCGACGAAGAAATGATGAAAGAGATTGAAGCAATTAAAAAAGCAATCAATCCGAATGAGATCTTGTTTGTTGTGGATGCCATGACAGGACAAGATGCTGTCAACACAGCAAAGACGTTCAACGACCGCCTAAATTTTGATGGTGTTGTACTAACGAAACTGGATGGAGATACACGTGGTGGTGCAGCGTTATCGATCAAAGCAGTGGTCAACAAACCAATCAAGTTTGTTGGTACCGGTGAAAAGTTAGATGCACTCGATGTGTTCTATCCAAGTCGTATGGCCGATAGAATTCTCGGAATGGGTGACATCGTTTCCCTCGTTGAGAAAGCTCAAGAGCAATTCGATTCAGAAGAAGCTGCAAAGCTTCAGAAGAAGATTCAGAAGAACCAATTTGGTTTTGATGATTTCCTTGGACAGATTCAACAGATCAAGAAGATGGGAAACATGAAAGACTTACTTGGAATGATTCCCGGAGTAGGAAAAGCTGTTCGTGACATTGATATTGGCAACGATTCATTCAAACATATTGAGGCCATGATTCATTCTATGACTGTTGAAGAGAGAAAGAATCCAACGATCATCAACGGTAGTCGTCGTCAAAGAATAGCAAATGGAAGTGGAACTACAATTCAAGACGTCAACAAACTCATCAAACAATTTGACGAGATGCGTAAGATGATGAAAGTATTCTCCAATAAAGATCAGGCAGCGAAGATGATGAGGAATATGCCGGGAATGCGGAGATAGTGAGTAGTAATTGGTAAGTGGTGAGTAGCACTACTTACTTATTTCGACTGCGAAAGTTTAACTAATTACAATCAAAGCCAAAATCTCCAATTACGTACTGCAGTGCTACTCACCACTTACCACTCACCACTCACCACTCACCAATTACTACTTACCATAAACAACGTACCAACTAACAAATGAACCTCCTCGACGGCAAAGTCGCAAGTGCAGTATGGAAATACACGATGGCTGAAGAAGTGAAGGCCATGGTTTCTAAAGGTCAACGACCGCCGCATTTGTGTGCAATTCTAGTCGGAAATAATGGAGCATCGGAAACGTATGTTGCAAGTAAGGTAAAGAATTGTGCTGAAGTTGGATTTCAATCGTCACTTGTTCGTTTTGAAGATACAATCACAGAAGAAGAATTACTTCAGAAGATCAAAGACATCAATAATGATGATTCAATTGATGGATTAATTGTTCAGCTTCCATTGCCTCCAAAAATTAGCGTACAAAAAGTTACAGAAGCTATTTCGCCTGCGAAAGATGTCGACGGATTTCATCCGATCAACACCGGTAGAATGTTGCAAAATCTTCCTTGCTATATTCCTGCAACACCATATGGAATTTTATTGATGCTTGAACATTTCAAAATAAGTACAACAGGAAAGAGTTGTGCTATTATTGGAAGAAGTAATATCGTTGGAATGCCAATGAGTGTTTTGATGGCACTAAATAATGAACCGGGAAATTGTACGGTCACACTTTGTCATAGTAGAACAAAAGATCTACCAGCAATCACTGTAAAATCAGATATCATCATTGCAGCATTAGGCAAACCATATTTTCTTAAAGCAGAAATGGTAAAAGAAGGGGCAATTGTTATAGATGTTGGTATTACACGAGTAACATCAGAGACGACAAAAAGCGGATTTAAGCTTGCAGGCGATGTCGATTTCGAACATGTAGCACCGAAATGCTCATGGATCTCGCCGGTTCCGGGCGGAGTAGGGTTAATGACAATCATCGGTTTATTAAAAAATACCTTACGTGCTGCAAAGAAGGAAATCAGTTTTTAACTTTGGAAATGGAAAATGGTAAGTAGTAATTGGTAAGTAGTGAGTAGCAATACTTACATATTTCAAAAGCACACTTACAACTTCAAAGTCCGAATCTAAAATTACGTAATGCAGTGCCACTTACCACTTACCAATTACCAATTACAACTTAACACTCACTAAACAAACAAG
>JANOBV010000350.1:0-1729 GCA_031411835.1 Bacteroidota bacterium
GGCGGATTAATTCAGATTATTCGTCAATAATTGATAGGACAAAATCACTTTTCGCCTTTTCTATATAGGCAAATTAGACTTATCTTTGCAGCCCCGAAAGGGAATCATGAAAAAACACCTACAACACGAAATATTTTCTGTCATTGCAGAAGAAGCAGAAGCTCTAAATCAAAAAGCTTTTGTAGTTGGTGGATATGTGCGTGATATTTTTTTAAAACGCGAATCAAAGGACATTGATGTTGTAGTATTAGGTAGTGGAATTGATCTTGCACAACAAATAGCAAAACGTTTAGGCGATAATGTTTCAGTAGCGATTTTCAAAAATTTCGGTACGGCAATGATCAAATATGACGGACTTGAAATTGAATTTGTTGGCGCTCGAAAAGAGTCGTATCGCTTAGATTCTCGTAAACCTATAGTTGAAGAAGGTTCATTAGATGATGATCAAAAGCGTCGTGACTTTACTATTAATGCAATGGCTATTCAACTAAATCCTTCCAACTTTGGCGAATTGTTGGATCCATTTGACGGCAGAAAAGATCTCGAAGAAAAACTTATTCGTACACCATTGGATGCAGACATCACTTTCTCTGATGATCCTTTACGAATGATGCGTGCAATTCGTTTTGCCTCTCAACTTCATTTTCATATTGATCCGGCTGCATTGAATTCTATTACAAAAAATTGTGAACGAATAAAGATTGTAAGTGCGGAACGGATCTCGGAAGAGCTGAACAAAATAATATTATCATCAAAGCCGTCAATTGGACTTGATTTGCTCTTTAAGACCGGCTTATTGCAAATTATTTTTCCTCAAATGTGTTTGTTACATGGTGTAGAATACATAAACGGACAAGGTCATAAAGATAATTTTTATCATACCTTGCAGGTTCTTGACAACGTATCAAAAACCTCCGACGATCTTTGGTTACGTTGGGCCGCTATCTTACACGATATTGCAAAGCCGGCAACCAAACGATTTGAACCGGGTCAGGGATGGACGTTTCACGGACATGAAGACAAAGGTGCTCGAATGGTGAAAAACATTTTTCGACAACTGAAATTGCCGTTAAATGAGAAAATGAAATTCGTAGAGAAATTGGTTCAATTACATCTTAGGCCAATTGTGTTAGCTCAGGAACATGTTACTGATTCAGCTATACGCAGACTGCTATTTGATGCCGGCGATGATATAGATGCGCTAATGATGCTCTGTCATGCAGATGTTACTACAAAGAATGAATACAAAATAAAAAAATACAAGGATAATTTCCGGGTAGTAAGTGAGAAGTTAAAAGAAGTAGAAGAAAAAGATAGGATCCGTAATTGGCAACCTCCAATTACAGGAGAACATATCATGGAAACTTTTGATCTCAAGCCCGGCAAAGAAGTTGGAATAATTAAAAATGCCATTCGTGAAGCCATCCTTGAAGGCGAAATTCGAAATGATTACGAAGAAGCATTTCAATTAATGATAAAAATAAGTAAGGACCTTGGTCTCAAGAGTAGAAATAAAATAATTTAATTAAATACGAAATAATTTATTTCTATTTTTGAACTAGTAAAAGTATAGAATATGGCAACGTACAAATTAAGAGTAATCATAGAAGATCACGAAGAAGTTGTGAGAGATATTGAGATCAAATCAACTCAAACTTTTGATGATCTGCATCAATCCATTCATAATTCAATTGGATTTGATAGCGGTAAACCTGCTTCATTCTATATG
>JANOBV010000351.1:0-37359 GCA_031411835.1 Bacteroidota bacterium
GGCCACCATCGAAAGAACTAAGGATGTAAATCGGATTAACATCTTCAGGCGTTGCTTTTATTACTATGTAAATTGTATCACCCTTTGATGCAATGTCTGGCCCTGCCCACGATGCAGTAAATACAGGAATCGAAGATGGATTAATGGTAATCGGACTACTAAAACTAGCTCCGTTCCATCTAGAGAATTTACACTCATTTGCTAAAGATTTTCCCCAAATAATTAATGGATTACCTAAAGCATCGGTAACTATTCTTGGATGAAGATTTCCATCTACAGAATTTGCAACTGATATTTCAGAAGACCAGTTAACTTGAGAATTCGATTTTTGAGCAAACAGTATTAAAAGTAGCAGAATCAAGTTTTTCATCGTACAACTAAAGTTTAATTATTTTACAATATTGAGTTTTCAAATTATCGGTCACTCTTAAAATATAAATTCCCGGCTTAAGATTGCTCAAGTCTAAGTTCAATTCCGATGCATTATCATTCAGTATTTCCGTAAATAAAATTTGATTTACACTGCTTAATAAAGAATATTCAATACCTTTTGAATAACCTTTTAATTTGACAATCACAGTTCCTGAAACAGGATTCGGACTAAAATCTAAAACTTCATTAAAATTTTTTGGGATATTAATTCCTGAAGTTCCCGGAAGCACAACAAACGATCCCATCATTCCATCATCTTCATGATGGAGTAAATGACAATGATACATATAAGGTATTGTATCAGCGAAATCTTCAAACTTAGTTATGAAGGAAACAGATTCGTTTGGCATAACTAATACTACATCCTTCTTTACTTGTTCTGAAACAGGAACTGCATTTCCATTTACATCAGTAACAAAAAATTGCACATCATGAATATGAAATGGATGTGCGATCAATGTATTATTTATTAATGTCCATTTCTCTACTTGATTTAAATATGTAGTATCATTAATAGTATCCATACTGAATTGATGGCCATTAATCGTAAATGGCCCTTCAACCATTTCCAACGGACCCATAGTTTGTGGCGCAAAAACAATCTCACGTGTTCTATTTATCAAATTTGAATCTAGAGAAATGATATTAACTAAAGAAGTTGGAATGCTTGTTATCGGGTTCAATGTTTGTGAAACAACATTTATGTCGAGTAGACTATAGTCAGCACCATTGAGGAAATTCAAATTATAATCAGGAATCTGACTCATTCCCATTCCTACATTCTGAGCTCCGAGAATACCATTTGGGAGTTGACTTCCATAATTCATCAATTGAATTGTTTGACCTTGCATTCCGGATAGATCAATTAACACTTCTGCGCGCTCACCCGGAGAAAGACGTAAGCGATTCATTGCAATTGGTGCGCGAACTAATCCACCATCAGTTGCGATCTGATAAAAGACCATATTGTTAGAAAATCCAAACATGTACGAACGATCTGAAGATCCATCTAATAATCTTAAACGAACGATTTGCGCGGGAGCATTAAAAAAAGGTTGTATAGTAGCGTTGACCATTGGAACTGTATCAAAAACGGTAGCTATCGCTGTTTGATAGAGCTCATCAAAACATTTTGTCTGCACGATAAGTGGAATATCATCTATTCCATAAGTTCTTGGTAAATTCAATGCAGCTTCTGCACTGTCTTTAATAATTATCAATCCTGCAAGTCCTTTCGAAACTTGAATATCAGTTCTATTTTGACCATGCGGATGATACCAATATGTTCCGGCATCATTCATCACAGTGAACGAAGGCGACCAAGTATTTCCCTGCATAATCATTTGATGTGGCCCTCCATCTGCAGATGCAGGAACATGCAATCCATGCCAATGCATTGTAGTGACTGTTGAGAGATTGTTTGTTACATTTAAAGTAACATTGTCACCTTTGTTTAAGATTAATGTAGGTCCGAGAATATTTCCATTTACACCATAAGTTGGTGTCTTATGCCCAATAAAAAATTCCGTAGAATCTGCCTGAACCGATAAATTAAAATTAGTACCGCTAAGAGTTGGCGGAATAAATAATGGGTTTTGTGAAAAAGACATATTAGTATTGGCGATAAGCATCGCCAATACTAATATGTTAATAATTGAATTTTTACTTTTCATTAACGAGTAATATTTATTCTTTTGTTAATTGATTTTCCATCACAAATAATCTGTACTGAATATACGCCAGTTGCTATATCTGATAAGTTTGTGTTTACTTTATAATTTCCAAGTGCTGCCTTTTCATTTGAAATCTCACGAACAATTCTACCTGAAATGTCTAATAGGTTTATCGTTACATTACTATTAGTTTTCAAACTTAATTCGACAGAAAATAAATCTGATGCAGGATTGGGATAAACATTAACGTTCTCAATATTGCTTGGCAATTCATTTACAGCCGAAGTTGCAAAGTAATTTCTTGCAGCAATTCCAATAGCAGTTGTGTCGCTGATTGAAAACCCAACATCAGTAAATAATACATCATGACCTGATCCTGCCGCAACAGCAATTGTTGGCATTCCAAAACCGCCATAATAAGCAACCAGTGATGCACCTTGATCAAAAATAGCACTATTAAAGCCATTCGTATTTTTCCATCCGGTCATCATTGCACATGTATAGCTATTTGTATATGCAAACTGATACCATTTAACTCTTCCGGGAAATTCAGCTTGAAGGTCCATGACCATAGCTTCAATTGCATGTCCTGCAGCTATACATGAATTACAAGTCATCACAAATTCCATAACTGCAACTTGTCCTGAATCAAGTTCAGTGAATAGTTGATGTGTTTGACCGCTACAATCAGTTTTCGTAAAATCCATTGCAGTAGTTTGTGCTTTGGAAATCACAGCGGTGAACATCAAAGCAATAATTAAGTAAAATGATTTTTTCATTTTGGTTATTTTTATTTGAATTAGGTATAAATAGGAATAGTCGCCCATCCACAATGGAGGCGACACTAATTTGAAATTAGAATCTCAGATTAGATAAAAACTGTTTCGTTTGTAAAGTGGTTCCTGACTCAAATCAGGGGGTGGTTTATCCAATGAAAGATTTAGGAAATCAGAAAAAGTAAAAAGTGCATTAAAATTATATCTCTGAGGTAATAAATAAGACCATGAAAAATTAAACGGAACTTTAGACGACTTACTATGATCGGATTTTACCTTGAAATATTTTACTTCATTTTTACAGCATCCCGGTTTCATCATTTTTTTTCCGCACGAGCATTGGTGCTTATCAGAAAAAAATACTTGAACTGAACTTATCTTTTTCCCACAATAATGAAACTGCAGACCAATACCTATGGTTGTCAGCGAATAAGTAAGAAGGATAAAGAAAGAAAGAAACCGCTTCATTGACGTCGAAGGTACATAAAGTTTTAATTTCCCCAAAATCACATAATTCAATGAATTTGGGGCTTTTTCGGTTACTAAATATTTTAAATTGCTAAGATTTTCTTTCCTTCAATTTGCAAGCCTTTTAAAGCTACAAAATAAAAAATTCTGAATGGTGTTGAACGGCGTCTTGTGATCTTCTGTCAAACATTTCAATTTAGTAAAACCTTCACTTAACTGTTGTTGTAGTTCTACTTCGGTATATTGGTGTACCTCTAGCATACTGCATTTTTTCGGTCCTTTATCTGAAAAAGTTCCTATGACCATATAACCATTTACTGCCTTTCGTGCTGTTTCTAGATAAGTTTTCATGTCTTCAGGACTTGTAAGGAAATGAAAAGTTGCTCTATCGTGCCAACAATCATAATTTAATACCGGTTTAAATTCCGTCACATCGCTTACAATCCAATTTACATTTGCAGCCTTTTCTCCAAGACGTTCCTTAGCTTTGTTAATTGCTGTTTCAGAAATATCGAGTACAGAAATATTTTCAAAGCCTTCGTTAAGGAGATAATCAACAAGGTTGCTATCGCCCCCACCTATGTCAATTATTTTTGCAGACTTCGGCAAATTGAAACTATGAAAAAAATCCAGTGACGTTTTCGGAATTTCCTGTGTCCAACTTACTTCATTGGGCTGCTTAGTAGAATACACTTTTTCCCAATGTTCTTTTCTTGATTCCATATTGTTATTGTTTTTTGCAGTTTATATGCGATTCAAAATACTTTGCATATTCTTCTATAGGTTCAAGTCCGACAGCTTTTCTTCTTTCGTTTACATTTATCTATATAGACTCTCACTTCTAAAGAGTAGTATAAAGATACTGAATACTTACATATGAAAATATCTTTAAATTTCTTTCCCAACAAACAACCATACATATTAAATAAAGTCGCTTTACTTAAGTGCGACTTTAACTGGTTTTTAATTGTAAACTTTTAAATAAGAATGCATATGATCATTTCGTTAAAATCCATTTGAAGAAATTTTTTCGATTACAGCTTTTGGTACAAATAGGAAAGACAATAAAATAATTAAACTAGCATAAATCAAATCAATCCATCTTCACCACCCTCACCATCCCCGAACTTTCCATTTCTGTACTTACTTGCAAAAAATAAATCCCCGCTTTCAATTCTGAAAGTCCGTCGGCAATGATGAGATTATTTTCGGTAAGTTTATCGCTTGAATGGTAGACTTGTTTACCTTCGAGATTGAAAAGCTTCACTTCTACATCTCCTCTTTCTTCTGAATTGATCGAAAGATTAATTTCTGAATTAAATGGATTTTTCAGTACTGTCAGATCTAATAAATCGGAATTATTTTTCAAAAATTTTACTGCTATAGGGTTAAAAGTTTCGTTTCTTCCATCGTAATCTGTTTGCTTCAATCGATAATAAGATACACCGGCGATTGGTGAATTATCGACATAGGAATATGAGAGTGAAAAAGTAGAATTTCCTGCACCTTTTACTTTTGTTAATTCAAAAAACTCTGTACCATTTGTACTTTTCTCTATTGTGAAATAACTATTGTTGATCTCAGTTGCGGTGATCCAATTTAGCTGAATAGCTTTTTTATTTTGCTTTGCATCGAAGGAGATCAATTCGATAGGAAGAGTACTTGGCGTACCAAGTGTATCTACTCCCATTAGTGGGCCATCTCCTGCTTTCCATTCTACAACTCCACATATACTGATCAAGGTTGAACTTCCGCCTCCGGCAGTACTTTTCTTTATTGTTCCGCCTGACAAAATAAAAACCACTGAACCACATGGAAGATCAATCTTGTTACCATTTGTAAATTGTAATGTTCCACTAACATAAATGATTATAGGGCTAGTACATGCTGTATAGTCATTCTGATTATTTACTGTTATTGTTTTTGAAGAAGGAATTACAAGTGTATCTGCGCATGTTGGCAATCGATTACCAGTGCTAAACGACCATGATGAAGCAACATTCCAATTGGCATTACTTGTCGCCGTTCCAGTTGCTGCATGAGCAGTAATTCCATTGAAAAGCCCCAAAATGGCTATAATTACAGTAACTCTATTGGCATTCAATAAAAGTGTGATTTTTAAATAAATAAAGATTTGCTTCATACTACAATAATAACCCTCAACTCGAAGGATTGTGAAAAGAAGTTGGTAAAGAGCTTAGATATAAAGGTGAATGGAAGGGAAAAAGTGGGTTAAGAAGGTGGCCATATCAGTTATTTTCAACTTTCTTTTGCGTAATTCGAGAATAGAGATTTATAATTCCAATCTGATGTTGATTGAGAATGCTTTCAGAAAAGCGATATCGGTATTACACCCCAATGGGTTATAGCAAAAAAGTAAAACCTGACTTTTCTTCTATTGATTTGTGGTCACTGACTGGATTTGTTCAAAAGTTGAGAAACTGCTAAATTATAAATGAACAACCGCCAACAATGCCTGCCCTATTTTTCATTGTTCACTATTTCAATCCGGCAAAGGGCAGAATTGTTTACTGAAAAAAAATTGCTCATTGAAAAGGATATAATCCTCGAAAAACGGATGAAATTGTAACGTAAAATTCGGAAAACAAATACTATTCATTGCTATCGAATTAAGAATTCGGACAATATCAATTTTAACAAAAAATAACATCTTCTTTTAAACAATCTATTTATAAAAATTGTTTACAAACCATAACTAACTACAATCAACTAACTCTCCAAAAAATCTAACCAATGAAAAAACAATTTCGAAATTTATTTGTCGCCGGGTTATTATCCATAAGCACGATTTCAGCTTTTGGACAAGCTGAAATCCAAATTATCCATAATGCTGCAGATCCAGCTGCTGCAACAGTTGATGTTTACGTAAACGGAACTTTGACTTTGGATAATTTTGCTTTCAGAACAGCCACTCCTTTTTTAACTGTACCATCAGGCACCTTACTTGATATAGGTGTAGCTGCAGGCAACAGTACTTCAGTTAATGATACGATTAAAAATTTCCCTGTTACATTAATGGCAGGACAACGTTATGTTGCAATTGCAAATGGTGTTCTTAATCCAATGAATTTCGCAATGAATCCGGATGGGCAGTCAACAGCATTTACATTGTTCATTCAAGACAATATTAAAAGCGTAGCAGACTCTGCCAATCTTGTTGACTTCATTGCAGTTCATGGAGCAAGTGATGCACCAACTGTCGATGTAATAGCAAGAAATGTTGCTACACTTGTTGATAATGCTTCATACGGAGCAATCACAAATTATTTATCTGTACCTCCTGCAAGTTATACACTTGATGTAACACCTGGAGCAGGAAGTCCTATCGTTGCATCATTCACTGCAGACTTAAGTTCTTTGGCTGGTGGTTCAGCTATTGTTTTCGCTTCAGGATTTCTTGATCCAACATCAAATCAAAACGGACCAGGATTTGGGCTTTTTGCCGCACTGGCAAATGGAACAGTGGTTGCATTCCCTCCAACAAACGTTGCACGTCTTCAAGTAATTCATAATGCGGCTGATCCTGCAGCTAGTACTGTTGATGTGTATGTGAATGGAAATTTACTTTTGGATAACTTTGCATTTCGCACAGCAACACCATATGTTGATGTTCCAGCTGGAGTTCTGTTAAACATTGGAGTTGCTCCGGGAAACAGCACATCAGTTGCAGATACATTAAAGAATTTTGAAGTAACGCTTGCAAATGGCGGCGAATATATTGCTGTAGCAAATGGAGTATTAAATCCTGCAGGATTCTCTGTAAATCCTGATGGAACGTCAACAGCTTTCACGCTATTTTTACAAGACCAAATGAGAGAATCTGCTAATACCGGTACTGACATTGACTTCCGAGTTATACATGGAGCTAGTGATGCTCCTACTGTAGACGTTCTTGCCGGTGCATCTATATTGGTTGACAATGCTTCTTATTCGAACATCACTTCATATCTATCTGTTCCTGCAGGTGATTATACTCTTGACATTACTCCAGGCAATGATAACACAACAATAGTTGCAAGTTTCAATGCACCTTTAACAGCAATTGGAGGAAGCTCCGCTGTAATTCTAGCTTCAGGCTTTTTAGATCCGGCATCGAACCAAAATGGTCCTGCATTTGGATTGATAGCTGTTTTAGCAGATGGTAACGTAATATTACTTAACAATACAACAGGTATAACAGAAAACAACGAGTCATCTAAATTTACTTTATACCCAAATCCAACAAGTGAAATGATCCAGATCACCCCAGCAACTCAAACTCTAGAATCAGTTGTTGAGATTACAAACGCAGTTGGACAAGTTGTGAAAACAAATATATTATCAAATTCCACTCTTACGATCCCTGTAAGTGATCTATCAAAAGGAATTTATTTTGTAAAAGTTCAGAACGAAAAAAGTAAAACAGTTTCAAAATTGATTATTCAATAAGTAGTAAATTTTCAAAGCAAAGAAATGCCTGCCAAATTGGTGGGCATTTTTTTTAAACTATTTATAGCTGATTATCGAAGAGATTATCAAGACGCACTGCAGATAGTTAGATTTAAAGTATTTCAAAAAGTGTATTGTAAAATTTCCGACATAGAAAATTAGTTTATTTTGTTCTTGTTTCGTATTTAGATTAGCGACACCGATATTTCGCCCCTTTGGGGCTGGGGATATTAAGATTGCAAGAGTTCGTCTTCTATGATACCGATATGTCGTCCCTGACGGGACTTGTTCGAAAGTTTTTGATTTTTGAAGCACCCTCGTCAACGCTCTACTGGACTTGTTCGAAAGTTGGGCCCTTGTTGTTTTTTGAAGTACTCAGTTTACAATCCAAGTTTACATTTTTCATTCTTCATATTTTTAATTTTTAATAACTTTATTGGAATACAAAATATTTCCATTTGCAAGAATTTTCAAAATAAAAACACCTGAAGGCAAATCAGCAACTTGATCAAATTCAAAAGTTGTACTTCCTTGTGAGGTTGGAACTTCCTGATGAACGACTAAACTTCCTGATAAACTATATAATTCAAAAGTGAGATTCGTTTCTTCTTGAATTGAATATTGAACCTTTAATTGATCTGAAAACGGATTAGGCATAACTGACAGAACTTTAAAATCAGTAAATACTCCTTTTGATTTCACTGAAACAGGATCAAACATTTCGAACTTTCCATTGTAATCAGTTTGAATAAGTCTATAGAATGAAACTCCTGAGAATGGACTAGAGTCATCAAAAGAATAATTATTCTTTATTGTAGAATTACCGGCCCCTTGAACGATGCCAATTTTTTCAAATGAAAAACCATCATTACTTTTTTCAACAGTAAAATAATCGTTATTGATCTCACTCATTGTTTCCCAATACACGTGCACATTATCACCTTCATACTTAGCATTAAAAGATGATAATTCAATTGGTAATACATTCGTAGTTCCTACTGAACCTAGGGTGAAAATATTAAATACTGAGAAATTAGAAGCCGCTAAAACTGTTCCTGCTGTTGCACTTCCTGTTGTTAGTCCGTTTCCTAAATCATTCCACTTATTTGCCACAGCATTCCATCTGGCAACTCTTAAATCAGAAACAGTGGCAACTCCACAACTATTCGTATTCCAACTAAGCGTAACAAATGGATTGATTACTGCGCCAACTTTAGTTAAAGACCCATATTCACATCTACTCACATTTTTTAACGATACATCTTTATTCGAAACATTGTAAAGCAAATTAGGATCTGTATAAAAATATTCCGCAGTATACTGATCTGTCACTGCTCCGGGAGCGGTAATTGCTATAGTTCTGCACCTTCCATTTTTACCAACTGGAAAAACAAATACTTGATTACCCACCTTTCTCATTGGACCATTCACAAAACTATTATCAGATGCTGAACTTACAGGAACTGATCCATTTTCCATTGTTAAAATATTTGTTGCAGTAGTTGTAATATTTCCATTAATCATTGCAAGCGAATTGTAAATAGAAATTGGAACATTTAATGTTAATCCTGAAGAAGAATTATTCATACTCATTCTTCTAAGTCTAGATATTTTTATACCATCTCCATAAAAAGCCTGTGGGCTACTGCCGGAAAAATTAACAGTCCCTGTTCCTGAAGCGAAAGTAACAACCGTATCTGAACCAAGAGTTGAAATATCCCCTCTAAAATTATTCATTCCATTATATGCAGGATATAAAATTCCAAATCCGTTTTGCTTGAATAAAACATTGCCATTGAAATTATCGGGAGTAGTATTTGCTAAGTATAAATTTCCTGTTCCTGTAGTTCGAATAGTGACGTTTCCGTTAAAAACATTTCCACCATTACACGAGTTATTTGTCGCTCCACTTTTAACAAATGAAGAAACACCATTGAAAGTAGAGCCATTAAGATACAATTGCGGAAAACTCACATCAATCTGTCCATTGAAACAAGTACCTGTCTGAAAGTAAATTGCAGCCGTTCCATTCGGAATTGCAAGTGATTGCGAAGCGTTTCCAACTTGTGTAAAATTCTTTAGATACAATGTTCCATTCGCGAATCCCGTCGTACCGAAAGAAAGTGTTTTACCATTTGAAAGCGCGGCTGTTCCTGTTCCTTGTCCAAAGCGAATTGAACCTGTTAAAGAATTGGAGAGAGCAATATTGTTATTGAACTGCGTTCCGCTTATATCATTATGTGCTAAATAAATAATTCCGCTTGACAAATTTTTTACTGACAAATTTCCATTATAAATGTCCTTTGTAGTATTTGAAAAGATCCAGCTACCAATGCCATCATTTATGAACTCTGTATTCTGGTTAAATACATTGTTCCCAACACAATTATTATTACTATTACTCGTCTTCTCACCAATTAAAGTCCCATTAAATGTTGTTCCATTGAAATACAATTCAGGGGATATTACATTTACATTTCCACCAAATATTGAATTACCTCCAAATGTTATTCCGGCAGTTCCGGTAAGATGAAAATTTTGTGCAGTACTTCCTAATTGCGTAAAATTTTGAAACGATAATGTCCCCTTTGTAAATCCTGAACTTCCAATAGTAATTGCTTTGTTCAAGGCAATAGTGGCAGAACCGGAAAATCCGGCCCAACCAAAATTGATTCCATTTGTCCCCACTCCAACTATTGAATTCAATATAATATTTTCATTAAAAGTTGTTGTCCCTCTTAAATTAAATCGAATAAAACCATCCGTAGAAGTTGATAAATTATTTACAGTAACATTTCCATTAAAAATATTTGTTGCTAATGCATTTCCTTCTCCAATCAATATTCTTGTATCTGTTCCTGTTCCAATATTGTTTAAAGTTACATCACCGGAGTACTGATTTCCATTTGAATTGTGACCAAGATAAATATAACTTGTTCCCGCATTATTCAAATCTAGTCCATTTGAAAAAATATCAGGTAATGTATTTCCAAGAAGTAAATAGCCGGAACCTGCATTTATGACAATTGCTTTGCCAGTAAAAACATTTCCACCTGCTCCATTATCATTTCCCGAACTTGTCTTTTTCAAATTCGATGTTGAATCAAATCGACATCCATTCATGAACAAATTACCGGAAGCAGAAATAAAATTTCCACCAAATCGACTTGCCGGACCAAGCGTGAGAGCTGCACTTGTTCCCAGCATTAAAGAGTCACTTTCATTTCCATTCTGTGTAAATCTGATCAATTGAAGATTTCCGGTTGCGAAACCCAAGTTTCCAAAAGAAATATTTTTCCCTGCTACCTGATTTGCACTTCCTGAAAATCCTGTCCATCCAAAATAGATCCCATTGCTACCGGTTGCCGGGCCGGAAGTATTATTAAGTTTTATATTGCCATTGAAAGTACAAATTCCACGCAAATTAAATCTGATCAATGAAATGTTTGCATTTGCAGTATTCGTTATCTCAATGTCATTGTTAAATGTAACACTTGAAATTGCATTTCCTTCTGCTATTAGAATTCTATTATCACTTCCGCTACCACTATTTTGAAAACTAACTTTTCCATTAAAGGTATTTCCAGCTGAACCATTTGCCAATTGTAAATAGGAAGTTCCTGAATTAGTGAAACTAGCATATCCATTGAAAACGTCAGGAGAAGTATTTCCCAGAGTTAAATTCCCCGAACCAGCATTTGTTAGATAAAATTCCTTTGAAAAACTATTTCCGCCGACAGATGTTTCCGAAGTGCTACCGGTTTTTGTAATGGAAACATCGTCAGAAAATGTAGCGCCATTAAAAAATATTCCGCCCGTTGAAGCTGTCAATTTTCCATTCCAAGTTAAATTAGGACCGAAAACTAATACTGAATTTCCGCTTAGCACAATTGAATCAGGCTCATTACCTAATTTATTGAATTGAATAAAGCTTAATGCGCCTTTCGTAAATCCATTACTACCGATCGAGATATGTTTTCCGGCAGCAAGAGACGCACTTCCGGCATAACCAGTCCATCCGAAATATAAACCATTAGTAGATGCCCCAGTGCCTCCTGTACTATTTACGATTATATTACCATTAAAAGTACAGATCCCTCGTAAATTGAAACGAAGATATGCAGATGCAGCACTTGAATTATTATCAATAAATAAACTGTCATTGAAAATTGCGGTTGCAGCAGCAGCACCTTCACAAATTAACATTATATTACTTGCTCCTCTGCCATTATTTTTCATATAAACTTTTCCATTAAATAAATTACCTGTAGAACCTTGGGCTAATTGAATTGTGCCGGTACCAGAATTTTCAAAGCTCGCTGTGGTCAAAAAAGAATCAGGCAATGAATTCGCCATCGTTAGATTTCCGCTTCCAATATTATTAATTGAAACGTCAGACGCAAAACAATTTCCACCTTGATTGGTTTCTCCTGTAGAGCCGGTTTTTGTAATATTTACAGTTCTCAAGAAATTACATCCGTTCAAGTTTATAGCCGAAGATGTGGACTGAAAATCGCCACTAATAATTGTTGAAGGACCTAAAGTAATTCCGGCTAAAGAAGTCAATGGCAAAAGAACACTATCAGTTCCTAACTTCGTGAAATTTATTAACGATAAAGTTCCTGAAGAAAATCCGGCCATACTTAAGTTGATTGAATGTAACGAGTCCATTGTTGCACTTCCTGTAAAACCATTCCAGCCAAAATAAATTCCATTTGTTCCACTTGCTGTAGAACTATTATCAATAAATAGATTGGATTTAATTCTTGTTGTACCTTTCAGATTAAATCGGCAATATGCCGTACCTGCATTACTTTGATTTGAAATTCTTAGATCAGAATTAAAAATAACGGAGGAAGATGCACTCCCTTCACAAACAAAGATTCGATTAGAAGTTCCACTTCCTGAATTATCTAGATGAACAGTACCATTAAATATATTTCCTGCAGAAGAATGACAAAGATAAATATCGGAAGTTCCGGAATTAATAATTTCACAGGCAGAATTAAACAGATCCGGATTTGAATTTCCGGACATTAGATATCCCGAACCTAAATTGGTAATAGACGCAGAATCAGAAAAAATATTTCCACCTGAACCGGCATTGTTTCCTGATCCCGTTTTGACTAAATTAATCTTTTTATTAAAGGTTGCTCCATTTAACAAAACTCCACCTGCTTGTCCATCAACATTTCCATTAAATGTTGAAGCAGGACCAAAACTCAAAATAGAATTGATGCCAACAGACAATGATAAATTGTTATTTGCCATTGTAATAAAATGGCGCAATGATAGTAATCCGGAAGAAAATCCTAAAACCCCAACTAGGATTTTAGAATTTCCAACCAAATTTGAAACCCCCGTTCCACCACTAAAATAAATTCCATTTCCTGATGTCGAATTGACATAGATACTATCATTGAACACTGTTCCTGCAATATCATTGTATGCGGGATAAATCGCTGCAGAACCTGTATTAGAAAACGTGACAATATTATTGAACACATCTTTAACATTGTTTGCTAATAAAATATTACCGGTTCCATTATTGATGAATTCAGTTACGCCATTAAAAATATTATTTCCATAAGAATTATCATTTCCACTTCCTCTTTTTGTAACAATCAAACGGCGATTAAAAGTTGTTGAGCGAAAGGTTACATTCAATGTAGAAATATTTACTACAGCACTAACAGATGGTCCTCCTGCAGCATTTCCAAAAATACATGAAGAACCGGCACAATTGATTATACCTGTTGAGTCAAAATCAGAAAGTATTCCTCCATTAAAGGTTGCATTTCCATTAATATTCAATTGACCGCCATGTAGCTCAATAGATGATCCGGAACTACACATGAAATTTCCGAGCAAACTCAAATTTTTACCATTAAGGTCAATTGAGACACTATTATTACAAATCAGATTAGTAATTTTAGTTTCTACATTCAATCTTAAAGGTCGTGGAGCTGCTCCAATTGTAATAAAGTCTACAGAATCAGGAATTGCATTAGGAGTCCAGTTAACTGGATTATTCCAATCACTTGAAATGCTGCCATTCCAAAGAAAATTAGTGCCGGCCATTACTGACTGCACATTCGAAAACATTAGTAAATACATTGAAAATCCAAAAACAATCAGAAAACAAGAAGAAATTACCACAATTCTTCTTAAACGAAATTTCTGAACAACACGTGGTCGCAAAGAAATACGCCTTCTATTGCTTTGTTTTCCATTAAGATCTTTTTTTCCCACAAGAAAGAAATTAATGTCATTAAAACGACATAAACCTTATAGGTTCAAGAAAAATAAATAGTTTGTAGAAATAAAGTGAATTCCTTACACAAAATAATTTTAACTGAAGTCAGTAATCTCCTCCAACTTTTCTTGCATTTAATATTAATGCTTCAGGAAATGCAGGTAAATGAATAGGACTATTGGTAGTACCACTAGTATCTGTCAATGTCTTCATAAAAGAAATGAGAGCTTTCTTTTCTTTAGCAGTCAAATTCAATTTATCGGATGACAAAGTTTGATTTGGAACATTTAGTCCTAATCCGGCTCCGCCTCCTTCATTATAGAACTCTATGACTTCTTCCATGGTTTTGAATGCGCCATTGTGCATATAAGGTGCCGTTAACTCAACATTCCTTAAAGAAGGAGTTTTAAAGCCGCCAAAGAAGATCTGCGTTTTATATTTTCCTCCTCTTCCTTCATCCGGATCAAGAATGGGATTTTTCAAGTCACTTGTTAATGGCGTTCCTAAGTTTTCAAATTCGCTTTTCGTATAATTCGGGGGAACAAGTCCACTGAACATTGGTAAATAATGACAAGACCCACAATTTCCTTTGAGCATAAATGTTTTGAATCCAAGTTTTTCTTCATCAGAAAAATCATTCACTTCTCCTCTAACATTTTTATCAAAGCGGCTATTCAATGAAATCAATTTTCGTTCATATTCTGCAATTGCATTTGAGATCGATAAATTACTTATGGTTGTATCTTCAGTTCCAGAAAATGCCGAATGAAATAATTTCCTATATTCATCTGACTGAACAAGCTTCGAAACAATTTCCTCATAACTACTTTTCATTTCATTCTCATTCTGCAAGACATGCGAGATTTGATCTTCCAAGTCGGTTGACCTGCTATCCCAAAAATAATTTCTCTGCAATGCTACATTTATAATTGATGGTGCATTTCTCGAAAGAAACATCCCTGCATGAAATCCACTGCTGGTTTTTAATCCATCGGTAAATGCTAGATTCGCTCTGTGACAAGAGGCGCAAGCTCTTTTGTTATTTGAAGAAAGCACAGGATCAAAAAACAAGATTTTTCCTAACTCTGCAACTTCCAATGTATAATTTTTGTCTTGTCCTCGTGGATTATAAAAAAAAGCATTGAACCCTTCCTTATCAAAGATGGAACGCTGGTCTTTTCTCAAAGCAGTTGATTGTACATAATCAGTTAATGGCAATGAAGATAAATACGAACCAATTGAAGTACTCAAAGGAACATAACAGGTACTCAAACATTCGATAAAATTTAATTCCTCTAATGAAGAAATTTTATTCAAGTATGAAATTGTAACATCAAGATAATCTGAAATCGATTTTACATTTAAATTGGTTTCGTTTCCATAAATTAAATTAAACATCATTTTAATACTTTCAATTGAACTTTTGATTTCATTCAATGTATTCTTCGATTCAGGGGCATCAAATTGTGCAATACCAAATGAAAAATGTCTGTTTACCTCTGATTGAACAGCTTCTATAAATTGGCGTTCATCAATTTTTGTAGTGAGTAAAGCTCTACTGATCGATGAATAAACCATGATCATATGATCGATCTCATTGAGAATTTCACTCTTCTTTGCTCCTACTTCATCCGACCAAACATAAGATTCTATCACCTGAAACCCTGTAGGTTTTACTATCATTTGTTTGGCCTCTTCTTCATATTCAACTTCTGAAATAACCGGGCCATTCATATTCAAATCGCTTGCCGGATAAAAGTAAACGGAAAAAGCTTCATTCCTTTTATAGATCAAACGGCATTCAAGAAAATGTGATTTAATTTGAGAATCCGATTCTTTGTCTAGAGAACTATTTGCCACCTCAACTCGAAGAATTTGAAGTTTTATTATAAGATCTTTAAAATTTTGTTCATAAAATCCATGAACCACTTCGGTTATATTTTCATTTCTTTCGCCAGAGCCTTCCTGCTTAAGAAATGAAAATGAGCAGGTGATTAAAAAAATAGTAACAATAATAAGTTTGCGATTCATAAGCTTCAGCTAATAATTCCTATCACCTCTCAAAGATAGCGAATTAGGGTTATTTTTTGAACCGAAAAATGATGCGCCCTTTTTCTGGTTGATCATCACCAAGTAGAAATCCAAACGGTTTCAATGGTTCTATCCTATCGAATACAACTTTCAAAATTGCAATGAGTGGTATTGATAAGAACATTCCGGAAATCCCCCATAGTGCGCCTCCAACAATCACAACAATTATCGAAACAAGTGCATTTACTTTTACTTTACTTGCAACAACCTTGGGAACAATAAAATTATTGTCAATGAACTGAACAATAATATAAGCAATGAAAACCCAGAGGGCATCAATCGGCGTTTCCGTTGCAATTGCAACTAACATTGGTATTGCAATTGCAACAAGTCCTCCGATATACGGAATGAAATTAAGAAGTGCCCCAATCAATCCAATCAAAAAAGCATATTGAACACCAATAATCAGCAAACTAACAGAGTTCAAGATCGTCACAATGAGCGCTTCAATGAGTAATCCTACAAGATAACTTTGAATTAATTTCTTCGATTCAAATAATACTTCTTCTGCTATTTTATGTCGGCTTCCTTTGAATAATCGGGAAATAAATTCGAGCAATAGAGATTTATAATACAAGATCATAAAAATATAAACTGGCATTAAAAAAACGATGACTAAAATTCCACCGATGGTGCCAATAGTTTGCCCAATTACCTCCGTACTAATTTTCATTCCTTCATTATTGGTTCTGTTTACCCAATCATGGATCTTCCATTTGCTTAAATTGAAAGTATGAGAGATCCAATCAACAGTATCTTTAAACATTACGGCAAATCTTAATTTCAATTGAGGAAGATTTTCACTAAATCCGATTAACTGTGAACCTATGAAGTATATCAATGCGGTAAGAAATATAATACTGACAAATAGTGCAATAAAAATCGCAAGTACTCTACCGATTCCTTTGTTACACATAAAATTCACAAACGGATTCAATACAATTGCAATGATCATGGAAAATAGAATCGGGATAATAATGTCTTGCCCGATATATAAAATGTAGAAGAAAGCTAAGATACCAAGTAAAATAGTGGTAAATTTTAAGGAAAATGGCACTTTAATTTCATTTGCATCCATAAGAGTTACGATAAATTATCCTTGTAATTTATGCATAATTCTACCTTAAACCAAATTCAGATTTTGAAAACTTTGAAGAATGCTTCTTCATAATTTCCTCCAATTGGAATTTCTTTTTCGGCAACAAAAACAACTTTGTTTCTAACTTGTACAATTCGTTTAAATGGAACAATAAACGAACGATGCACACGAATAAAATCAGCTGCCGGAAGTTTCTCAATCATTGATTTCATTGTCATACGAGCAACGATGATCTTATCATTCGATAAATATATTTTTAGATAATCGTCAAGACTTTCAATTAACACAATGTCTTCATAATTTATTTTAATTAAGCTATAATCTGCCCGAATATAAAGCGCTTGATTTATTGTTCCGGGAGACTGGCGCGTATATGAATAAAAATCATTTGCCTTTTTAATAGCTTGCTGAAAACGATCGAACGTAAATGGCTTTAGAAGATAATCAATCGCACTTAGATTAAATCCTTCTACAGCATATTCACTATATGCTGTAGTAAAAATCACCATTGTTTCCTGTTCCAGCGATTTATAAAAATCGATTCCCGTTATTGAAGGCATATTTATGTCGAGAAAAATTAGGTCTACCGGAAATTTTCTTAAATATTTTAATGCCTCACTAGGACTAGTAAACACTTTTTCCAGTTGAATATTATCTGCATTTGAACAAAAGTTCTGAATTACTTTTAATGCCGGCGGTTCGTCATCAATTGCTATTGCTTTAATCATATCAGTTCAATTGTTAATTCTACACTATACTCATCGGCAAGATCATTAAACTTCAATTTATATTTAGATGGATAGATCAAATTGAGTCTATTTATCGTATTCTCCAATCCAACTAAATTACTCAAATTTGAATTAGAAATTGAATTTACTTTTTTATTTTTCACCAACAAAAATAAAATTTTATTAGTAATTTTAATTTGAATAGTAATAAATGATCTTTCTTCAGGATTCACTCCATGCTTAAACGCATTCTCAATAAATGCAATTAATATTAATGGGGCAATTCTATTTCCTAAGTATTCACCTGAAACATCAAACTGAACTTCAGCCGTTTCGCCTAAACGTATTTTTTGCAAGTCAACAAAATCTCTAATATAGTTTATCTCCTTTTCAAGAGAAACAAATTCTGCAGAAGATTCTGTAAGTACATATCGCATCATCCCAGACAATTTAACTACTGCAGTCGGTGTAGCATCTGATTTTTCAATTGCTAACGAATAAATACTATTCAAGGTATTAAAAAGAAAATGCGGGTTTATTTGCGCTTTTAAATAAGACAATTCAGCATTCAGTTTTTCTTTTTCAGTTGCACGTAATTGATTTCGCGTATTTATCACTAATGAAAATAATATGACAAATAAAAATAAGACAAAACTCTGCGTTGCTTCAAATACAAGATGACGTAGTTCAAATCCAAATATAGAAAGTCGATGACCATGTCCTTCTCTATGGAATCTCGATGGGCTATCGATATCACCATCGTTATCAAAATTGTTATCAAAATCGTTTCTTGAATGTTCAATTTTTTGAATTGGTTTAGAGGAACTATCAACTTGTATACTATCTGGGTTGCACTCATTTTTCCTTTCTTCCATTTTATGCCGTGGCCCATGATGTCTTCCTTGCATTTCGATTGTATACCTTTGTGAAAAGAAAATTAATCGTGGAATTATCACAATCGACAGAAAAGAAATAAGGACCAAGAAAATGTACTTGAAATGTTTTTTTGCAAAATAAAATTTAGGCAATAAGAAATAAAAATTTAAATAGAAGAAAAGAAAAATTAGCAAATAGGTAATAATTTCACGCAAAGTATGAGCATCAGAAATCGATTTAAATGAAACTTCAGGTCCGGGTGCAAGTAAAGTCGCAAAAGCAAGAAATGCAAAACAGGCAAATATGTGGAGGAAAATCTGGAAATACTTTCGTTGCATATCGAGGGTTTAAATCTTCAGTCTTGATTCTTGCAAAAGTGCCTCAAAATGCTTTTAAATCAAACCATTTGCGATAATAAAGGAATTTATAGAGGTAGAAGCGCAATTTTCATTCTAAAAAAGTAAACTTTCTATAAACTAAAGCGACTTCAAAAATGCAAATAATGCTTTTCTATCAACTGTTGAAAGTTGTTTTACAAAGTCAACTGAAGATTGTGCTTCACCATCATGCCACATCACCGCTTCAACGATCGTTCGGGCGCGACCATCATGTAAATAGTACGCAGGGTAATTCACTGTTTCCAATAGTCCTAATCCCCACAAAGGAGCAGTTCTCCATTCGTAACCATCTGCTCTAAAATCAGGTCGATGGTCTGCCAACCCTTCGCCCATATCATGCACGAGTAGATCTGTATATGGATGGATAAGTTGATTTGACATTGCAGGAAACGCAACATTTACATCTGTTCTAAAATTTGAAATATGACAAGCAGAACATTTTGCTTGATCAAACAATTCTTTCCCGCGAATTACATCTGCTGATGTTACATTTCTACGTGCCGGAACTTGCAAAGTCTGAACGTAAAATTTAACAGCATGCAAAATACTATCTGGTAGTTCCGGATCGTCAACTAAATTATCAGATTGTGATTGTCCATGAGTTGTTTCATTTCTAAATACACTACTTGTGATGCCCATATCATTGTTGTATGCAGCAGCAACTTGAGTAAGTATCGTGGCAGTATTCGATTTGTGACCGAACCTACCCAACATCATTATTTCTTTAGATGGATCCCAAACATAATTTGCTTTCCCACTAATACCATCACCGTTCATATCACTTACATCAGCATTTGCAACAATATCGGCTTCAGAAATATTTTCCAACAAACCAAGTCCAAATACAGAAGGAGCTAAACGTGGCGATAAATAATATGGAACATTGATCGGTACATGCAAGTCAGTCAATGAATAAGATGGTGAACGTAACTCATAAGTTTCACCATCAGGAAATGCATAAGTCTGATAAGTGTAAACAATATTTACTTTAGCTTCTTTTACTTTTCCGAGTATTGCATTATCTTGAACTTGTGTTCCATAACCTGGAACAGCAATACTTCCTCCATGCTCATCGGTGCCATCAGTACTAATTCTGATTAGGAGCGAAGACTCAACATATCCAGCTGTCGGAACGCCTTTTCCGTCATTATGGTGGCAAGAAACACATGAGTTATTATTGAATGCCGGACCTAGTCCACCGAAAAAAAGTGCAGGTGAAGTAACAAAAGATTGTTCAAATTGTCCGTCGCCTAATTCATGAACACTTTCATCATAAGCATACATCCCTTCAAATGGATGGCTGAAAGCTTTCGAAGTGAAATCAAATGTAGTTTGCGATCCACCACTTAATCTCTCATCATATTCACTTTCCGGAAAAAGTTCAGCCTTACGGCATCTGCTTAAACCGAATATCATCGAAAACACAACAACACTTAAGAATAACTTTTTCATTCAAGATCAACTTTAATATTAGTCCTTAACATTTGTATTAATGAAATTGATCAGATCTGTTTCAAGAGTTTCTTTAAGATCATTGATCTTATTTTGAGTATTCATAATTTGGACAGGCTGATAATAAATTGCGCTTCCATAATTTTCATCAATTGCAGCGAACGAATTTATCGCGGCATCAATTTCAGCCCTTATGGTATTATCTAGTGATAAATTGAATGTAGCAACTAGTTCGTTCAAACCTACTCCATCATTAAAATAAGTACACAAATATGCATTCTTTACTCCACGAATGTTATTAGTGAAATCAGTTGTCGAATTATGTGCAAATTGTGACTCTTCTAAAAGTGAATCTTGTGCGATAAACGGTACTTCCATTTTACCGTTTGCAACTTCATCGCAAATTCCAACCATTGCATTTACAATTGTTATAAAAGCATCTTTACGAGATGCAAAACGTGTGCTTCCATTTCCTGCTGATGTTAGTTGCAAAGTAAAATTTCCTGTTAGAGCCGGGTCCCAACTGTTTTTAAGATCTAATGTAACTGAATACAAATTTGTACTCAACGATGCTAAATATTCCAATTCGCGAGTTGTGAAATCTGAAGCCAATCTTGATCCGGAATTACCGAAGATCAAATATTCTATAGGATGAAAACCTTTTAATGATGTAGGAAGTGGCTCAATGTCGGCTGGTGTTAAAGGTGTTGTTGTCGCTAATAGCGAATCCATATCAACATGATTGATAGGCCATGAATCCATCATTGGATCATAATTAAAATCTTCAACCGGACCAAAAATGTAACTCTCTGATAATTCCCACTGACTGCGAGTATCTTTCCAAGCTTGACGAATTAAATTCAAAGCTGAATCACTAGGTTGCGTAACAAAATTTTGAATCAAGCTATTCAATGAATTTGCTCTGCTATTTATTTCAATATAATTTGGATACACCAAAACACTTACAAAATCATTCAATACGTTTTCCTCGAGTTGAGAATTATCAGTTGGTGTTTCTACTTCTTCTTTTTTACATCCGTAAGAAAAGAGTAAAAAGCCAATAGCTAGGGTTAGGATTTTATTTTTCATTTTGGTGAGTAGAAAGTGGTAATTAGTAAGTGGACTAGACGCTTATCGTTTCATTCAATTCGAAATCCGCAATTCATTCTTCATTCTTTATTTTTCATTCTTCATTCTTCATTGTTCATTAATCAAAAGCTGAATCCAAACCCCAAATTCACAAACATATTTGTTGATTCGTAAGGCGGTGCGGTTGGATTAGGGTTGATTATCAAATCAGGATTTTGTTCGCCGGTCGATAAAAACCTTGCATCTAATTTGAATACGATATTGCTAATTGGTAAATAAGTAAAACCGACAACAATATTTTGTTGATCTAATGTTGGGTCAATGATTCCATTTGTTGGAATGTCTGAATTGAGATCCATGTCTTCAAACCGCACGAATGCTAATAGGTTTGCAGAGCTATTTTGACTTTTAGATTTATAGATAGAGTATGCAGCCTCTAAATAACCACCAAATGCAAGCGAAGGAGTATTATTCGCATAAGCACGATTGATTGAAGCAGCTTTTGGAATTGAAACAGTTGTTGCTAGAACTTTCAATCTAAGACGACCATTTGAGAAGCGAATATTTCCTTCACCTAAACCAACAGGAGAACCAAAGATCCCTGATTCTAACCCGAGACTATCCGATTGATGAGCATTTAATCCAACTGATCCGCCGTAATAACCGCTCAATTGAAATTTAAAATTTTTGTATGCATATTCAATAGCACCGGTGATTGCAAGATTATTTGCAGATGCATTTTGTCCTTCATATCTGCCACCACGAATTAAAGTACCATGTTCAAAAGCGGCGGAATTCAAACCATTCACAAGCGCAATTGAATATGTTAAAGGAAATTTTGAAAAACCACCATTAAAACTGACACCAAGTTCTCTCCAAGTTGATGGAATTACTAAAGTTTCAATTCTGTTTCTTTCATTTCCATTATAAGTTTCCGGTAAATGGTTTTGATTTAGAATTCCAATCTGAGGAATGAACAAACCGAATTTCCAATAATGGCTTGCATCTACATTATATTGAATGTAGCATTGTTCCAATGCAACTTCTCCACCCTCTTCACCGCCTGCAACTTTTGCATCTTCCACTTCCAACTCACTAAAAAACGTAAACTTATTATTGAATCGGTGGCCGGCAAATAAAACGAAACGTTCGAGATTTATATTCGCCGTTTCTAAATTTTTGTCATATTGATAAAAAGCGTCTCCATATCCACCAATTGTTGTTTCATGTTTTGTGGTGTCCTTCAACAAAGTTGTTTCCGCATTTTTTGAAGATTCCTGTGCCATTATTGATTGACTAAAGAAGCTTGTTAACAGGACAAGTAATAAATTTCTATTCATCTTATTTAGATTAATTCTAATTATAGGATGGCAAATGTGCATCTTATTTAGATTAATTCCAAATAAGGAATAATATTTTTTTCAACAATAAATACAATTGAAAATCAAGACTTTAATCATCTCCTTTTAATATAAATCTGCATTAAAATCAAAATAATTCAGATATTCCCCCTTCAAAACAATTCAATTGAAACAACTTCTCACCGGAATTACATCCATTGTCCTATTACTGAGCTGTCAAGGTAAAAAGGAATCTACGTTGACACCTTTAACCGGCATTTCTTCTAAAATCGAAGATGAAAAAGCAATGCATGCAGATTGGTCTACTGAAAACACAGTGGTTGTTCATACAATTTCTGACCCGGACAATTTACATCCAACCAATGGTAATTCAACTCCAAGAAATGAGATCATGTTATTGACCCAGCGCTCTGTTTTAAATACCGATTATGAAAATCAAAAAATGATTCCCGGGCTATTGAAAAATGAACCCATTGCATTAGCAGATGGACTTAGCTATATATATGAGTTGAGAAGTGGCCCGAAATGGGATGACAATTCGCCTTTATCAATTGAAGATATTATGTTCACGGCAAAAGCATTTATGTGTCCACTAGTGAATGATCCTGCTGTAAAAACCTACTGGAAAAATTTGCAAGATATAATTGTAGATGAAAGTGATCCTGCAAAATTTAAAATTGTAATGAAAAATAAGAACATCCAAAATGCTTTTTGGTTTGGTTCATTCATTGTTTTACAAAGAAAATTTCACGATCCAAATAATGTACTGAAGAATTATTCAATTACTCAATTTGGCGATACGAGTTTTAAGGCCGACAATGAGTCTATACTAAAAAATTGGGCTAATGAATTTAATGCTGACAAGTTTGGCCGTGATCCGCAATTTCTAAATGGTCTTGGTATGTACAAAGTTGAGAAATGGGAATCAGGGCAGTTTATAACTCTGATAAAAAAGAAAAATCATTGGACAGAAAACTCACTAGACTACCATGAGCGTTCTTATCCTGATAAAATAATTTACAAAATAAATAAAGATGATAATTCACAGCAATTAGAATTTAAGAATCAAAATTTTGATGTGAGTACAAATATTTCTATGAGTAGTTTTCTTTCACTAAATGAAAATATTACATTCAAAAGTAATTATAGTTCGTTTCTGTCACCGACATTTAACTACACATACATTGGATTAAATCAACGACCAAAAGAGAGTAATAGAAAAGAATTGTTCACTGATAAAAAAACAAGAAGGGCAATTGCCTTGAGTATACCAATCGATAAAATCACAAAACTTATTTATGGTCAATATAGTAGTCAATGTCATCAAATGGTTTCAAACGTTTCCCCATTTAAAAAAGAGTTTAATACTGAATTAAAGGCACTTCAAGTTGATCTTTTGTCTGCAAGTAAATTATTAGCAGATTCTAAATGGATTGATAGCGACAACGATGGCATTCTAGACAAGGTAATTGATGGAAAAAAAGTAAATTTTGAAGCAGATCTCAATTACTTAAATACTTCACCGGATTGGAGAGAAATGGCGCTTCTTATTAGTGAGGAATTAAAAAAAATTGGAATCAAAATTAATCCTGTTCCAATGGAGCTTAAATTATTTATCGAAAAAGCAAAATCACACGATTTCGATATGATGTTGGGAAGTTGGGCAGGAAACGCATTTTATGAAGACTTCACCCAACTTTGGCATACATCAAATTGGACTAATCATGGTTCCAACTATTGTGGCTTTGGGAATTCCAAAAGCGATGCGATCATTGATTCTATCCGACTTGAAATTGATATACCAAAAAGAGATTCGCTTTCTCATGTCTTACAAAAAATGGTGTATGACGACCAGCCCTATGTCTTTTTGTATACATCAATGCGAAGAAACATCATTCACAAACGATTTGGCAACAGGATGATCTTTGCCGATCGACCCGGAACATTGATTAATCCATTGCGATTATTGTCAATAAACCCTGTCATAACTCTCCAAAACGGTATCACACCTTGAGCTAGGTAAACACTAATTTAGAGGCTCTGCATAAAAGAGCAAATGCGAATATACCTCATCAAGCGAATTTTAATTTTTATACCGGGATTATTTTTTCTCGTATTGCTTTCATTTGTGCTTTTGAAAAATGCACCGGGTGATCCTGTTGAACAAATTCTTTCCGGTCAACATCCGGAGATGAGTTCAACAAACCAATCAAGTAACGATTCAAAATTGCGAGCTGAACTAGAACATAAATTGGGATTAGATCTTCCACTCTTCTATTTCTCATTTGCAAATAATACATCCATTTTACCGCCATTAGAATTTCACAATAAGAATCAATTTTCAAGATGGCTATTTGGAAGTGAAAATTCAAATGGAATACTAAAAGGTGATTTTGGTTTTTCATATCAGACGAACGAAGCTGTTCTAAATATTATTAGTTCAAAAATTGGCTGGTCATTGTTCTTTACTTTGATTTCAATTCTGATCGCATATTTGATCAGTGTACCACTTGGATTACGATTAGCTTTAAATCCCGGATCAAGAACGGATCGAAACTATAGTTTGCTTTTTACAATTTTGTATTCACTTCCTGCTTTTTGGGTTGCTATGTTTTTAATGTTTCTACTAAGCAATCCGGATATGATCAATTTATTTCCGGCAAGTGGTGTAATGCCAGCAGGGGGATTTGTTGAAAGCATTTCATTCACAAATAAAATAATCAGGACTATTCCCTATTTGATCATTCCTACGATCACCTATACTTACAGTTCATTTGCTTTCCTAACTGGCAATGTAAAAAATACGATTGCCCAAATTCTAAAAGCAGACTATATTCGAACAGCAAAGGCAAAAGGCTTGAATGATACACAGATCTTATATCGGCATGCATTACCAAATGCATTGTTACCACTAATCACAATTTTCAGTCACGTTTTTCCTTATGCAATTGGCGGATCTGTAGTACTTGAAACAATTTTCAATATTCCGGGAATGGGATTGACAATTTTTCAAAGCATAAGTGCGCAAGATTATCCTGTTGTGATAACAGTATTTTTAATTACAGGCATCATCACCATGGTTGGATTTCTATTAAGTGACATTTTTTATGCACTTGCAGATCCAAGAATTTCATTTCAAAATAAAGAGTTATGAAAGAAAAGATCATTGCTTTTTTTCGCTCTCTAAATTTGCAGAAACTTCCTATTGTATTAAAAATCTATTTGCTTATTGCATTGCTAGCTCCGGTTTTAGCAAATGAAAAACCTTTAATAGTAAATTATAATGGAGAAACATTTTTCCCTGCATTTTCAACAGACGCATATTTCGAAATTAAAGATCTCGATGGAAATGTTGTAAAAGAAAGAACGGAAATGATCAACTGGAAAAATTTGCAAGTAGATTTTTTATTACCTGCACCTATTTCCTGGTCAGCCGGACATTCAGATTTAGAAAACGGAAACTATACATCGCCATTCTCGAAACAATATTTTGTCGATGCATTAGGAAAAAGAAAAGAGTTACCATTTTTCTATAGACACTTTTTAGGAACAACAAGAAGTGGCGAAGATGTTTTAGCTGGATTGATTCACGGAACGAGAATTTCGGTATGGATAGGATTTGCTTCCATGTTTATTGCCGGGATCTTTGGTGTTTTCATCGGCGGAATTGCAGGATTTCTCGGCGATTACAAATTGAAAATATCTCGCCTTACATTGATCTATATTTTACTCATGCTAATTCCGGCATGGTACTATTCTTTCACTCTACAATCAGAATCAATTTCTGAATATTTTTCAAAATCAATCGTGCTTGGAGTAATACGGTTGCTAGTTTCCGCTGCAATATTTACCTTGATTCTTTTATGGCCACTTTTGACAAAATTAAAACCTAAAACGAAAAATTATTTCACAAAAAAAATCTCAGTGCCTATAGATTTTATAGTGATGAGATTTATAGAAATCTTTTTGGCTTTGCCTAGAATGGTCTTGATCTTAACCATTGCAGCTATTACAAAACCATCGGTGAGCACATTAGTATTGATAATTGGTTTGACTTCTTGGACAGATATTGCAAGAATGACAAGAGCAGAGCTACTTAAACTGAGAGAAGTTGATTTTATCAATGCTGAAAAGTCGATTGGTTTAGGAATAAAAGCTATTCTATTTAAGCATATCTTACCCAATATTACTCCGGTAATAATTACCGTTCTTATTTTCGGTGTTGCATCAGCAATAATGTTGGAAACAGGTCTTTCATTCCTCGGAATTGGGCTTCCTGCCGGCACTGTTACATGGGGAACACTAATGTTTGCAGCGAAAGAGAATTTTATGGCTTGGTGGCTCGTTCTCTTTCCCGGCATGGCAATATCAGTCTTATTGATCTCTTTGAATAAATATGGCAAGAGACTTAGTTGAAAAGTAAAAATCTAGTTGGATTTATTAACAGTTTTTAACGAGCTCATTCATTTATCATTCATTGATTTTTTAATAAAATTGCATTCTGAAGTAGGCCAAAATTTACAACTATTCAGATTCGGGGGACAATTTCTATCAATCAATTTTTATTGACTAATTCAGTTTAGTCAATACGTACAAAATGTATTTACTCTAAAGAAATAAATTAAATAAATATCAGGATTATGGATATTAAAGAAATCAACGAAAAAATTCATCGCGAATCAGCATTTGTTGATCTATTGATGATGGAACTTGGAAAAGTCATAGTAGGTCAGAAATACATGACTGAACGATTAATGATTGGAATGCTTGCTAACGGCCACATTCTTTTAGAAGGTGTACCCGGACTCGCAAAAACACTTGCGATCAAATCGCTTTCATCGGCCATTCATGCAAAGTTTAGTCGAATCCAATTCACGCCCGATCTTTTACCGGCTGATTTGATTGGTACGATGATCTACAATCAAAAACAAGAAACGTTCAATGTTCGCAAAGGACCTATCTTTGCAAACTTCATTCTTGCCGATGAGATCAATCGTGCTCCGGCAAAAGTTCAAAGTGCATTGCTTGAAGCCATGCAAGAAAGACAAGTTACCATTGGTGATACAACTTTCAAATTAGATGACCCATTTTTAGTGCTTGCAACACAAAACCCAATTGAACAAGAAGGAACTTATCCTCTTCCTGAAGCACAAGTCGATCGATTTATGTTGAAGATCGTAATTGGTTACCCAACAAAAGAAGAAGAAAAGTTGATTATTCGTCAAAACATAAGCAATGATTTCCCTAAGACGGTTCCTATTGTGAATGTTGAAGAGATCACAAAAGCACGTAGTGTTGTTCGTGAAGTATACATGGATGAAAAGATTGAAAAATATATCGTTGATATTGTATTTGCTTCTCGTTCACCTCAAGATTATAATTTAGGAGGTTTAAAACAACTGATTAGTTACGGCGGATCACCTCGTGCAAGTATCAATCTAGCACTCGCAGCAAAAGCATATGCATTCATAAAACGTCGTGGTTATGTTATTCCGGAAGATGTAAGAGCAATTTGTCATGACGTAATGCGTCATCGTGTAGGCGTTACCTACGAAGCAGAAGCAGAAAATGTGACTAGCGAAACGATCATCAATGAAATATTAAATGCTGTAGAAGTTCCATAGGAATTTGTTACAGGTTTAAGGTTACAAGTTTAAGGTTAGCAAATATTGCTAATTAACACTTACTACTCACTAATCACCAATTGGAAACAACAGAGCTCTTAAAGAAAGTCAGAAAGATCGAGATCAAAACGAGAGGACTATCCTCTCAGATCTTCTCGGGTGAATACCATAGCGCCTTCAAAGGACGTGGAATGGCATTCAGCGAGGTGCGTGAGTACACAGCAGGTGACGACATTCGAATGATTGACTGGAATGTTACTGCTCGTTTTGGGCATCCTTATGTAAAAGTATTCGAAGAAGAACGTGAGTTAACAGTAATGCTTATAGTTGATGTCAGCGGTTCAGAATCTTTTGGAACGCAAAATCAATTCAAGAAAGATTTGATCACTGAATTATGCGCCGTGCTTTCATTTTCTGCAATTCAGAATAATGATAAAATCGGAATTATATTTTTCAGTGATGTAATTGAAAAATTTATACCGCCAAAAAAAGGAAAGTCCCACATTCTTAGAATCATCAGAGAGTTAATCGAATTCAAACCTGCCCACAACAAAACAAATATTTCAGAAGCGTTGAGATATATGGTGAATGTGATCAAAAAGAAATGTATTTGTTTTGTGATCTCAGATTTTCGCGATTCAAAATTTGACGATGCATTAAGATTAGCAAATAAGAAACACGATGTTGTTGCATTACAAATTTACGATAATCGCGAAACTGAACTACCCGATCTTGGCTTACTTGAATTACAAGATGCAGAATCCGGCAGAAGATTAATTGTTGATACATCAGATGCAAAAGTTCGTTCGCTTTACAAAGCAAATTGGGAAATGAATGACAAGAAGTTGACAGAGGTATTTGCAAAAAGTGGCGTTGACAGAGCTAAAATCAGAACAGGTCAATCATACGTACAACCATTGATGTATTTATTTAAGAAAAGAGGACGATTAGGAAAATAGTAAGATAGATTATGTTTAAGAAAATAATTAATTCAGTTTTTATTATTTCAGCACTTACATTCTTCTTGTCACAGAGTTTGATGGCAAAGAGTGAAGAAATGATCGTGAGTGCTAAAGTAGACACGAATCAGATCAGGATTGGCGAACAATTCAATTTAGAGTTGAATGCTATTACTCGTCCGAACATGGAAATAATTTTTCCTGTACTTCCTGATACATTCAACCATTTCGAGATTGTCAAACGCGGAACAATCGATACAGTCCCAAATTCTAATCCGACAGTTTTACGACAACAATTTGCAGTTACGGCATTCGACAGCGGATTTTTTGTCTTGCCACCTTTTCCATTTCTCGTCAGAGATTTAAAAAATCCTAATTCAGATACTGTAACAACAGAAGCACTGCTGATGGGAGTTCGTACAATTCAAGTTGACACAACGAAAGAAATTAAGGATATAAAACCATTGATGAGTGTTCCTTATCCGTGGCGAGAAAAACTACCATACATATTTGGCGCTTTAATTTTACTTGCAGGATTGATCTATCTTGCCTATAGAATTACTCAAAGGAAGAAGATTGAAATTATTGCTCCACCCAAACCAAAAACTCCGGCTCATGTTAGGGCGATAAAATTGCTGAAGGATATTGAAGAACAAAAACTTTGGCAAAGTGGTTTTGCAAAAAAATATCATATTTTAGTTTCAGATACCGTAAGAGCCTATATTGAAGAGCGTTTTGACATACGTGCACTTGAACAAACAACAGATGAAACATTGAAACTTTTTACAAACAATAGTCTTCCTGATGGTCAAAAAGAAAAATTAAAATATCTACTTCAATTGGCAGACATGGTAAAGTTTGCAAAAGTAGAACCGATTGCTCCTGAAAACGAACAATCAATTGCATTTGCATATGATTTTATTAATTCCACAATTCCTCAAGCAACAACATTAAAAGAGGAATCAACTAATGGAAAGGAGGGAAAATCATGATGGACAATATTAAATTTGCAAATCCATATTTTTTCTTGCTTTTACTTTTAGTTCCGGCAATGATTGCTTTTTATTTATTGTACACTAGTAAGAAGCGAACGCAAATTCAGTTTTCCGGCTTTGAGAATTTCAATGGAATGCGTCCAACATTTCGTCAACGCTTCCACTACCTTCCATTTGTTTTGAAATTACTTGCCTTTTGTGCAGCTGTTGTAGCTTTAGCACGGCCACAGTCAAGCATGAGTGGCCAAGATATCAGAACAGAAGGAATAGACATTATGATGGCTTTGGATATTTCTTCGAGTATGCTTGCAGAAGATCTGAAACCCAATCGTATTGAAGCCGCAAAAAAAGTGGCAGAAGAATTTATCGATAGTCGTCCGAATGATAGAATTGGTTTAGTTGTATTTGGTGGCGAAAGCTTTACTCAATGTCCACTAACTACTGATCATTCTGTACTTAAAAATCTATTTATAGGAATACAATCAGGCATTCTTGCAGATGGAACAGCAATAGGCGAAGGTCTAGGAACGGCTGTAAACAGAATTAGAAATAGCAAAGCAAAAAGCAAGGTCATTATTCTGCTTACCGATGGAGTAAACAACGTTGGAGCAATTGCGCCGGAAACAGCGGGAGAAATTGCAAAGACATTTGGCATTAGGGTTTATACAATTGGTGTAGGAACAAGAGGAATGGCGCCCTATCCATTTAAAACACCTTTTGGAATTCAGTATCAGAATGTAGAAGTACAAATTGATGAACAAGTTCTTAAAAAAATCGCTGATGAAACTGATGGGCAATATTTCCGTGCAACAAACACATCAAAGTTAAAAGAGATCTACGCCGAAATTGACAAGTTAGAAAAGACAAAGATTGACGTAAAAGAATTTCATAATTACACTGAAGAATTTTATCCATATGCAATTGCAGCTTTATTGTTGTTGGTAATGGATATTATTTTCAGATATACATTATTTAAAAAACTGCCATAATATGTTTCGATTTGCACATCCGGAATATTTGTATGCTTTGGCAGTATTGCCATTGATACTACTCGTTTATTTTTATCATTTATCTTGGAAAAATAAAGCGAGAAAGCAATTTGGAGATCTTGCCCTTGTTGAACGATTGACTCCAAATGTTTCGAAGACAAAACCTGTAACGAAATTAGTATTGAATTTGCTGGGAATAACATTGATCATTATAGCTTGTGCAAATCCACAGATCGGAACCCGACTTGAAGAAGTAAAAAGAGAAGGAGTAGATATTATTATCGCATTGGATATTTCAAATTCAATGAAAGCTCAGGATATTAAGCCTAGCCGACTTGAGCGTTCAAAGCAAGCAATAAGTAGATTGATTGACCAATTAGAAAACGACAGGATTGGAATGATAGTTTTCGCAGGACAAGCATATGTTCAACTTCCTATTACTTCTGATTATGCAGCAGCGAAGTTATTTTTATCTAACATAGATACAGATCTAATTCCGACACAAGGAACATGTATCGGATGCGCAATTGATTTAGCAACTGAATCTTTCGTTGGAAATGATAATAAGCACAAAGCACTCATCATTATTACAGATGGCGAAAATCACGAAGACGATGCTGTTGAAGCTGCTAAGAAAGCACATGCAACGGGAGTTGTAATCCATACCATTGGAATGGGATCTCCTGAAGGTGCGCCAATCCCTGTAATGAGAAATGGAGTATCCGATTTCTTGAAAGATAATTCAGGTAATACAGTTATTACAAAATTGGAAACACTAACTTTAGAACAAATTGCGAATGAAGGCAAAGGACAATTTATTCAGGCATCAAATAGTGATGATGGCTTGTCTACAATTCTTACTCAAATTAACAAGATGGATAAAAAGAGTTTCGGCTCTAAACAATTTACAGATTATGAAGATCGCTTCCAATACTTTCTTGCAGCGGGGCTACTTCTACTTCTGATTGAATTTACAATTACAAATAAAAGAAGCAAGATCATTCAACAAATGGATTTATTCAATGAAAAAAAATAGATCAATGAAAAATCAATTTTTAAAATCAATTGGTCAAATTGCATTATGCATTTTAATAATGCTAACCTCATTTGTTGGTCAAACAATTGCTCAGAGCAGTTATGATCTGATCAAAAAAGGAAACCAGCAATTTGATCAGAAAAAATATTCCGATGCTGAAGTCAATTATCGAAAAACGATTACAGCCGGTAAAAATGTAAAAGAAGGTAGTTACAATTTAGGAAATGCATATTTCAAACAAGGCAAATATGAAGAAGCAGTAAAGCAATACGAAGGAGTTGGCGCATTGAAGTCTTTAAGTCAAGAAGATGTTTCTAAAACTTATCACAATCTAGGAAATGCTTTTATGAAAGAAGAGAAGTATCCGGAAAGTATTCAAGCCTATAAAAATGCACTAAAGGCTAATCCAAAAGATAACGATACTCGTTACAACCTTGCTTACGCTCAATCAAGATTACAACAACAGCAGCAACAACAAAACAAGGACAATAAAGACGACAAGAATAAAGACAACAAAGATCAACAGAAAAAGCAAGATCAGCAGAAGAAAGACAAAGACCAACAGCAGAAAGATCAGCAGAAGAGCGAACAAGATAAAAAAGATAAAGAAAAGCAAGATCAACAAAATCCTGAGCAGGCAAAAAAGGATAAGATCTCAAAAGAAGATGCAGATAAAATTCTCCAAGCTTTGAATAACGACGAGAAAAAAACGCAGAAGAAAATTAACATGAAGCAACCGGTTAAAATTTCAATTGAAAAGCAGTGGTAATCTTCAGACAATAAAAATTAAAATGAACTTATTCAATCTACATATGCCATTTCAGTTTAGAAAAACAACTCTACTTTGCTTTGTCGTATGCCTATTTTCATTTGCACCGACATTAAAAGCACAGAATGAAAAATTAACTGCAACTGCTTCGGAAACTTCTGTTGGCAACGGAGAGCAATTTCAAATTACCTATAGTTTAAATTCAACAGGCAAAGGATTCAGGGCTCCAACTTTCTCAGATTTTGAAGTTGTAATGGGACCTAGCCAAAGCCAGCAAATGCAAATTATTAATGGCTCAGTATCACAAACACTTTCTTTCACATACATATTGCAGGCAACAAAAGAAGGTGTCTTTAAAATTGGTGCAGCAGAAATTACAGTTGGATCAACTAAGATTCTTAGCAATCCACTTACTATAACAGTCACAAAAGCTACTCAACAAGCTCAAGGACAAAGTCAAGGTCAGCAGGGTGGTCAACAAGGACAAAAAAGTGGTGATAAAAACAATACGATTGAAGGTGGCGGGAAAAATGTTTTCATCAAAGCCTCCGTTGACAGAACAAATTCTTATCAAGGCGAAGGAATTGTAGTTACCTATAGAATTTATACAAAAGTCACTTTATTGAATTATGCAATCAGTAAGCTTCCATCATTTACAGGATTCTGGAGCCAGGACATCAATATGCAACAGCAATTAGAATTCCGAAATGAGAATTACGATGGAGTGAGTTACAAAGTAGCAGATATTAAAAAAGTAGTTTTGTTTCCTCAACGTTCCGGCAATCTTGTCGTTGACCCAATGGAGGGAGAAGTGATTGCAAGAGTACAAGTTAAAAAACAACAGCAACAAAAAAGTAACGATCCATTCAGTCAATTTTTCAATGATCCGTTTTTTAACAATCCATTCTTCAACAACAATGTGCAGGATGTAAAAGTAAACTTGAAAAGTGATCCTATCAGAATTACAGTAAAAGATCTTCCGGCCGGAGCACCAACAGAATTCGAAGGTGCAGTTGGAAAACTAGCTTGCGAAGTTTCATTAGATAAAAAAGAAACGAAAGCAAATGAAGCAGTAACTGTGAAGATCAAGATCTCAGGAAAAGGAAATATTAAACTTATTGATTCTCCAAAAATTTCTTTTCCACCGGATTTCGAAAGTTATGATCCGAAAGAAAATTCAAATATCAATGCTACAGGATCAGGAGTAACCGGTACTAAAACATTTGAGTATTTGTTGATCCCGAGAAATGCAGGCGATTTTAAAATTCCAATTAGCTCATTCGTTTATTTTGATCTAGATAAAAAACAATATGTAAGTGTTGCTTTTCCTGATCTCATGCTTAAAGTAAATAAAGGTGATGGCAGTAATGTGACTGTTGCTTCCGGTGTTCAACATAGCGATGTGCAATTATTGGGAAAAGACATCAGATTTATTAAGACACAAGATCCCGATTTCGAAACCTCACATTTGCCTTTGTATGGTAGTCCGATCTTTTACGGACTAATCGGAACGCCTGCACTACTATTTTTCATTCTGCTTGGAGTAAGAAGAAGAAACGAGCAGCTTTCAGGAAATAAAATACTCGTAAAAAGCCAGCGTGCAAATAAAGCAGCAATGAAACGATTGAGTGCTGCAAAAAAATATTTATCATCGAATGACAAAGAGAAGTTCTTAGATGAAATGTTCAGAGCGCTTTGGGGATTCATAGGTGATAAATTACAAATACCGGTTTCCGATTTGTCAAAAGAAAAAGTCACAGCAGAGTTGGAACTTAAAAAAGTTGATGAATCATTGATAAAGCAATTTACAAATACAATAGATAGTTGTGAATTTGCTCGCTTTGCAGGTGGAATTGCAGACAGCAATGAAGCGCTATATCAAAAAGGAATAGATATTATAAGTAAATTAGAAAGTTCAATTAAGTAATATTTTTCAAACGGCTATAAAATGAAAAAAATAATTTATCTCTTTGTTTTCGTCATGCTGAGCAATGTAATATTTGCACAGAAGAAAGATGCGTTGAACTTATACCATCTAGCCAACATTGCATATCAGAAACAAGATTATGTCGGAGCAATTAAGTTATATGAACAACTTACGAATGACGGAAATTTTTCTCCGGAAGTTTATTTTAATCTTGGAAATAGTTATTTCAAAAGCGGAAATGTTCCGCGTGCAATTATAAATTACGAAAGAGGAAAAAAACTTGCACCGGAAGACGAAGACATCAATTTCAATTTGAAAATTGCTTCTTTAAAAGTAGTAGATCGAATCGATAATGTTCCTGAAGTATTTTACAAAAGATGGGTCCGTGACTTAGCAAGTATTTTCCCTGCTAATACATGGAGTATTGCTTTCGTAATTATTATTTGGCTTGTATTTATGTCATCAGGTTTTTACGTAATGAGCAATAGTTCCGGTCTAAAAAAAGTAAGTTTCATTACAGGAATTGTACTCTCCATTTTTGCAATTTCAACTTATATGTTATCAGCTCGCTCCTACTCTATTTCACATGTTGAAGAGCAAGCGATCGTGATATCATCATCTGTATATGTAAAAAGTTCGCCCGATGAAAAAGGGAATGATCTTTTCATTTTACATGAAGGGACAAAGGTTGAAGTACTCGAGCCATTCGAAGGTTGGAAAAAGATCAGAATTGCTAACGGGACAATTGGCTGGTTGAAATTGAATGAAATCGAGAAGATCTAAGTTTCAATCCTGATCAATGAAAAAAATCGGATTATTATCTGACACCCATAGCTATTTAGATCCGAAAGTTTTCCAACTCTTTGCGGAATGTGATGAGATCTGGCATGCAGGTGATTTCGGTGACGAGAAAGTATCAGAAGAACTTTCAGCATTCAAAACATTTAGAGGAGTATTTGGAAATATTGATGGCACAAAAGTACGAGTGCGTCATCCGCAAGATTTGGTTTTCGATTGTGAAGGAGTCAAAGTTTTCATCACACATATCGGCGGATATCCAGGTAACTATTTTCCCGAAGCCTATAAAAAAATCCTCGAGCACAAACCCGACCTATTCATTTGCGGGCATTCGCACATTTTAAAAGTGATACCCGATAAAAAAAATAATCTGTTACATATGAATCCGGGTGCAGCAGGCAAACATGGCTTTCATAAAATACGGACGATGCTTCGGTTTCACATTGAAAAAGGGAAGATCGGCGGATTGGAAGCGATTGAGCTTGGGTTGCGTGGAGCGATAGAAGAATGAATCCCGATAGCTATCGCATAGGCTTCAACTTAAGATAAAAAACAAATGGATAGTCTTTCTTTCTGTTGATATGAGATTATCTATAAAAAAAAATTAGCAAATTAACCTTTATTGCCTTCAGCTAAAGTTTAATATCCTTTGGTTAAAGCAAATGATGTATTCGTTATTAATTTATAGATTATTAGGCCCGTAGGGCCATACTCTTGGTGACTCTTGGACCTTACAAGAGCGCTAAGCCCCTTTAGGGGTGCACTCCTTAAACACACCGCATTTTTCGACAACGAAAGTACAATTGTACATCAGGAATAAGCCGAACACAACCAATATATGCTGGGACTATTTTGCAATTGAATTAACGGACACTTGCATTGTGTATAAAGAGTGCGCCCCTAAAGGGGCTTGACGTTCTCGTGTAGTCTAGTAATACCGAAAGTACGGCCCTAACGGGCCTGTCATTTCTGAATACATATACTTATTATTAATTCAGAATATTAACTTAATGACATTGAGCTAAAGCTGATGGCAATAAAGTAAGCGACATCTCACTTAATTTCAATAGATATAATTAAAATTAAGTTGACGCATATGCGATAGCTATCGGGA
>JANOBV010000352.1:0-1252 GCA_031411835.1 Bacteroidota bacterium
CAGGTGATGACATTACTTATCGTTTTACTTTTTCTCAAATCAATGAAGATCCAACTACGTTCTTCAACATTCGCCTTGGAGCTCAGAATTTGAAAACAACTTACATGGCAGAGAAAAGTATTAATGGTGGTGCATTCACTACAATTGTTACTAATGGAGTTGTTCCACCAAACAACATCGGACCTCGTTCGATCTCGTCTGCTGTGGGATTAAATTCTCCGGATTACGAAACACTTTTTGAAAGCGCTATAACAACTGCCTCGACTGGTGAAAGAGTTTATTGCGGACCGGCTGACGATCCTTTCTTCGTTGATCTTGGTGGTATCTTCGATCTTGGACAAACTCGTAACGGTGGTTCAGGTGTTGATGCGCCAAAAGATGGTTTGAAATGTAAAAACGTTCACGTTATTGCTCTGAAAGTTGACATTGCTGACCTACAAAAAGATGGTAAAGACGTTGGTCAAGCTGCAAATATTCTTGACCCTGATTTTGTAATCGGTGTTTGGGCTTCTGCTAGTCGTCCTGCGCTTCGTACACTTAATGGCAATGGTACTGAAACACATTCAGGAAACTACATTCAAGTTTCTCGTTTAGGAATGCCATTGACAAACGAAGCGGTGATTCCAATTGGAATGAAAGATTTTTGGAATTCATTAACGCCTTATCAAGATTCAACTTATTTCGATGAATATTTCTGTAATCCTGAATTAGGACTTTATATGGATGATAGTTTATTCGGTGGAGCTGTGCCTGCATTATCTTCTCTTCGTATTCAACATGCATCGCCAACAGTTTTAGGTAATGTAGATTTTGGAAATACGAAAGATGGTCTATATGTACTTTATGGAAATGCTGCAACAAATGGAACAGCACTCGATACTGCTATCTTCGGAAAATATTTATTACGTCAAGGTAAACCTCGTTCTGTTGATTTACTTCCAATATTCTATACAGGTGTTCCAAACCTTGCACCTTATCAATTAGCAACAGGAAAAACTGCAGGTAATCCGTTATCAGCAGGTAAACCATTCATCAATAATTTCCTTCCGACTTACGGAGATATGCTTCGATTGAATATGGCTGTTCCTGTTACTGCAAGAAACCCTGCTGACTTCTCTTCACTTGGAATTATCCAAGCTGCTGTTCATGGATTAACAGATTCACGTTACAATACTTCAACTGCATTACAAGTAATTCCAAATATGGATGGCTTCCCGAATGGTCGTCGTCTAGAAGATGATGTAACTCGTAT
>JANOBV010000353.1:0-7430 GCA_031411835.1 Bacteroidota bacterium
GTTCTTGTTTCAAATACAAACTTATTGATCTATACAGATGCAGCAACCGATCCATTCACAAATAATAATGGAAGTACAATGCTAGGGCAAAATCAAACAATAGTAACAAGCACAATTGGATCAGCGAATTACGATATTGGACACGTATTCAGTACAGGTGGCGGAGGTGTTGCAGGATTAGGTGTTGTGTGTAATTCAACAAATAAAGCACGAGGCGTAACAGGTTCGGGTGCTCCTTATGGAGATAATTTTGATATTGATTATGTCGCTCATGAAATGGGGCATCAGTTCAAAGGAAATCATACCTTTAATGGAACACAAGGTTCTTGTTCCGGTAATCTAGCATCAACAGCTTCATATGAAGTTGGCTCGGGTACAACGATCATGGCTTATGCCGGAATTTGCGGTACTGATAATACACAACCTCATAGTGACCCAATATTTCATGTCAAGAGTTTTGATGAAATACAAATATTTATTACCACCGGTACAGGAACATGTTTTGCTAGCAGTGCAACAGGGAACACTGCCCCTGTCGTTACCATTCCCGGGAATTATACCATTCCTTATCAAACACCTTTCTCATTAACGGGTTCTGCTACTGATGTGAATGGAGATGCACTGACTTATATTTGGGAAGAGTATGACTTAGGAACTGGAGCTCAAATTCTAGCAGCTCAAGATGCGACGAATCCTATATTTCGCGATTTTACACCTCAAACAACTGGGACAAGAATCTTCCCCAAAATAAGTGACATCGTTAATAATACTTCAACTCTTGGAGAGAGATTGCCGTCATTAGCGAGAACTTTGAGATTTCGATTTACTGCGCGTGATAATAGATTGAATGGCGGAGGTGTTACAAATAACGATACCCCTGTTCAGCTTTCAGTTGTTTCCACAGCAGGTCCATTTTTAGTGCAATCGCCTAATACAGCAATTTCATGGGCATCAAACTCTAGTCAGACTGTTTTGTGGAATGTTGCTGGCACAACTGCAAATGGAGTCAATTGTGCTAATGTGAATATTTATTTGTCGACTGATGGAGGTTATACTTTTCCAACAGTACTTGCGACCGGTGTTCCAAATAGCGGTTCTGCAATCATTACTGTTCCTGCATTACTAACTTCAACTGCAAGAGTAAAAGTTGAGGGTGCTGGCAATATCTTCTTTGATATTTCCAATGTAAATTTCTCAATTGTCGCTGGTAGTGGGACCTTGACAACTTTATCAACATTGCCTATTAGTCCAACAATACTTTGCGCGGGAGCTGGATTGAGTGTTAGTTTTTCAGGAGACGGTCCTCCAAATGCAGGAAATATTTATAAAGCTCTATTATCGAATTCGACTGGATCATTTGCAGCGCCTGATACAATTGGCGCATTGAACTCAGTTATTTCTTCGGGAACAATTTCATGTATAATTCCGCCTGGAACAATTGCAGGTACAGGATATAAAATAAAAGTTATTTCCACTAATCCTGCAATTATTGGGACTGATAATGGTACAGCTTTAACAATACAGCAAACAGTTGGTGCTGCAGGAACAATTACTGGGTCAGCAGTTGTTTGTGCCGGTCAAACATCCGTTGTTTATTCTGTGGCAGCAATTACTAATGCAACAAACTATTTGTGGTCGTTGGTTTCAGGGGCAAGTATTACTGCAGGAAGTGGTACAAATAGTATTACAGTTACTTATTCTGCCGGAAGTGTATCAGGTACGATGACTGTTCAAGGCTCGAACACTTGCTTTTCAGGTACTGTTTCACCAACAAAAAGTATAACAGTTAATCCTTTACCGACAGCATTAGGATCGATAACAGGAACTGCAACATGCACAGGGCAATCATCAGCATTTAGTGTACCCTTAAATGCAACTGCAACTTCTTACAATTGGACTTTACCGGGAACAGGAACTATTTTAACAGGTGCAGGAACAAATTCAATTACTGCAAATTTTCCGAATACAACTTCAGGAACAATGAGTGTAGCAGGAGTGAATTCTTGCGGTTCAGGAACAGCATCCACATTAGCAATAAATGTAATTGCACAGCCTTCTTCTCCGACAATTAGTGCAGGAGGTCCAACAGCAATATGTTCTTCCGGAAATGTTGCACTTTCATATACCTCTGTCGCAGGTGATCTCTATCAATGGAGAAATAACGGCACATTGATTCCCGGAGCAACTTCATCAACATATTCTGCCAATACAGCGGGTACGTATGATCTTGTAAGTTGGACAAAGCAAACGTATTCTACTACTGTTCCGGCTTCTATTCCGGATAATTTGTGTACAGGAGTTGCAAGCCCTATTTCTATCTCAGGTTACTCAGGCACTGTTGTGAGTTCGGGCATTACAATTTCACTTAACATTACACATACTTATGATGCTGATTTGATTCTTGCATTACGAGCTCCCAATGGACAAATACTTGGACTTGCAAACGCGGCTGGCGGTAGTGGTGATAATTTTACAAATACTGTTTTTTCGGATGCGGGTTCCGGATTGATTGCTGCCGGTACAGCACCTTTTACCGGAATTTATCTTCCTTTGTCTACAACGATTACAACTTGTACTACTACTACTGTAACTTCATTTAATGCCATTGGTGGAGGCGCATTTAATCCAAATGGAACATGGAATCTAATAGCAATGGATAATGCAAGCATCGATGTTGGAACTATTAATAATTGGTCAATTACATTTCCGGCAAGTACAAATGCTCCATGTTATGGTACAGGAAATTCAATTGCTGTTACAGTGACACCTGCTCCTGCAATTACAACTTTTTCTCCAACTTCCGGTGGTAGTGGGCAAACTATAACAATAAATGGTAGTGGTTTTACAGGAGCAACATCTGTGACCTTTAATGGAATTGTCGCAAGTTACTCTGTAGTTAATGATGCATTGATCAATGCAACAGTTCCTGCAGGAGCTGCCACAGGGTTTATTACCGTCGTAACTCCATGTGGAACTGCAACTAGTGCTACTAATTTTAATTCTGAGATCACATTGAGCTTGAAATTATTTATTGAAGGATATTATTCAGCTGTCAATACGATGCGTTCGGCGCTTGGTAGTACGAATTGTGATTCAGTCGAAGTCAGACTTGCATTAAATGTTGCGCCATACACCATTTTGTATACTTCGAAAGATATCATTAGTACATCAGGAGTTGGGTTATTTAAATTCCCCGGTTCAGCAATGGGAAGTTCTTTTTACGTTGTTGTGAAGCATAGAAATTCTTTGGAGACATGGAGTGGAAGTACAATACCTTTTGTATCAACGACTAACTTTTTTGATTTTACAACTTTAGCAACTCAAGCATTTGGTGGAAATCAAATTCAGGTCTCTACCGGCAAATGGGCAATTCGTTCGGGAGATGTAAATCAAGACGGATTAGTTAACAATTCAGATTTTACTCTTATTCAATCACAACTTTCTACTTTGTTGGTTGGTTATCAAGTTAAAGATATTACCGGCGACAATTGTGTTGAGTCGACAGATTATTCTTTAGTAGAAACTAATTCGCAGTTGGGATTGTCTATACTTAGGCCTTAATCTAATTAATAATTAAAAATGAATAATGGCTAACTGAAAACTATATCCAAATAGCCATTATTCATTATTCATTTTTCATTATTTTAAGACTAGGTCTGCCATAACAAATGCCGCAAACACAATACTTGCAATTCCATTCGTAGTAAAAAAGGCAAGGTTAACTCTACTATGATCGTTTGGTTTTACAATTAGATGTTGGTAGGTAATTAGGATTGCGAAAATTGCAAAACCTATCCAATAGATTTTTCCAAATGGTAAGTACAGTCCGGCGATAAAAACAAAAAGCACAGAGATGAAATGCAATAGAATTGAAATGTTCAATGCACCTTTTTTTCCAAATGCAACAGGCATAGAATTCAATTTCAAGTTGCGATCAAATTCTTCGTCTTGCAATGCATAAATAATATCGAATCCACTTACCCAACTTATCACTGTAAAGCTAAAGAAGAGTGGAAGTAGGTCGAATTTTCCGGTCACAGCTAGATAAGCTCCAATTGGTGCCAATGATAATCCGATTCCAAGTATAAGATGACAAAGCCAAGTAAAACGTTTTGTAAGTGAGTATCCTAATACAACAAGTAAAGCGACTGGCGAGAGATAAAAGCAGATTTGATTGATCGAATAAGTTGTGGCAATAAATGCTAGTGAAGAAAGAATCACGAGTGTCATTGCAGCAGAAGCGCTTATGACACCTTTTGGAATCTCGCGAATTGCAGTACGTGCATTTTGTGAATCAATATCTCTGTCAATGTATCTGTTAAATGCCATTGCTGCGGTTCTTGCGAAGATCATGCACAAAATTACTTTCAGTAAAAGTGAAACTTCAAAATGAGCATCTGTCCGAGTAATTCCTAACGTAAATCCAATCAATGCAAATGGCATAGCAAAAACAGTATGACTGAATTTTACAAGTGAAAGGTAGTTGTTTACTTTTTTTAAAAACACAAAGTTTTCCTCCGATGCAAATGTAGGTGGAAATAAGATAATTTGGAAATATATTGTTTTCTATGTGTATCTATGTGCCTATGTGGTAAAAAAAATTAACCACATAGGCACATAGGTACACATAGATTGCTGCTTACTTAATAACAACGAGCTTCAAAGTACGCACAACCTTTCCATCCACATTCAATGTAGAAAAATAAAATCCTGAATTCAAATTCTCAGTTGAAATATCAAAGCTATTTGTCATTGATTTCAATGGAATGTTCATTAAACTTTCGCCAAGCGAATTTGTGATAACAATATTTGCTTTTGCGCTTTTGCCAATAGAAGTGATGTCGTATTGAATACTGCTGCTTGTTGAAGTTGGATTTGGAAAGATTGAGAAGTCGATATTGCTATAAAGTTCATCGATTCCGATATTGCAACCTCTAATTGCTGCATATGCATTGACTTTTCCGTAACCCCAACTATTATCAGGCAGTAATATTCCTGTAAAGTTGTCTTTGTCGGCACAATTCAATAATGCATTTTTTACATCAAGCCATGTTGCTGTCGGATTTTTTTGCAGATACAATGCGCAAATTCCTGCTACCATTGGAGAAGCCATAGAAGTTCCACTGCTTCGCTTATGTTTTTTTCCTGCTGCAACTTTTGCCGGCTCTGTTGCTGATAGAATACTTAGTTCAGATTGTGTGCCGGCAGAAAGAACCCATTCTCCTGTTGCTGTGATGTCAGGTTTTATTCTTCCATCTCGTGTCGGACCACGACTTGAGAAAGATGATAATTGCCCAACAACAAGACTTGTATCTCTGGTGATAGCAAAATTTGCATTCGTATAATAATTTCTATTGATGTAAGATCCAACAGTGATCACCTTATCACTGCAAGTAAAACTACTTACGATCGTTTGTTCACCATCCGGTTTTTTATAGTTATTGATCTCCGGTAGAATAGAGGAGTCCGGTAAATTGTCGAATACCATTTCTAAACTCCATGCATCCATTCGTCCACTTCCTGTTGTTTTGAAATTCCAAAAATATCTACTCGTATCGCTGCTTGAAATATTCAAAGTCGAATCAGGATAAATTAAATATTCGAATGAATATCTTCCATTGAAACTTTCTGAGTAACGATAAATAATTCCTAATCTATTTCCACCATCATAAAGGGTATCGATCACTACTGTGTCGAGCTGTGATAGAATATTTGTAAATGGAAGTGATGCTACACTATGATAATCGGGATGTACTCGGTCAAGGCCAATTGAGAAATTTGCATTTTCAAATTGGCCTGAGTCGCCCCATGCTTGAATGTAAATATAGTCGCTGCTGAATTGTAACCAAGTAAAATTCGTGTCACTACTTAAATCATAACCAAGATGGATAGGAGCAACACCTGCATTTCCTGCAGCGCAAACTACTACACGACCAGGACCGGTCGTGATAAGGTTATCGATGTATTGCGCTTGAATATCTTTTCCGTCATGCGATCCAAAGTAGGTTCCTAAACTAATATTGATAACAGCCGGTTCACCAAGTGAATCTGCTTTATCAAAGATGTATTTTACTGCATCAACTAATGCACTCAAAAATGAATTATCGTCTTGATTCAAATTAGCTTTCACAACGATCATGTCTGCATTGGGTGCCATTCCTTTATAATTATTCACAGCTAAACCATTTCCGCAAGCAATACCGGCAACGTGTGTTCCGTGTCCGAACGGACTGTCATAATGTTGAGTTGATGTATCTATTTGATTGCCGGTAAATTCTTTTCCGTAACCATAAGGCTGCGCTTGTGTAGCCGGATTTGCATTCACAATTGATTGATCCCACAAAAATTTAATTCTAGTATTTCCAAATTGATCTCTAAAATCGGGATGAGTATAATCAATTCCTTCATCGATGATACCAATTACAACGCCTGTTCCATCATATCCTTGAGGTAAACCAAATCCATTTTGAACTTCTAGCACATGATTGTTTCTCACAGCTTGATCATTCATCGGTGTGAGTTTGTAGTCACTACTTTCGATTCTTTGTACTTCGGCAATGCCTGCTAACTCTTCAATTTTATTCAAAGGAATACGAATAGAAGCGATATCGCCTGATGAATTTTTAAAGACTCCGCCAAGAGAAATTGTTTTTGCTTTTATTGCATCGATATTTCCTTTAACGAGAACAGAAATTTCTCTTGTGTCAATTGAATTGTCGATCAGTTTTCGTTTAAGACCGAAATTCATTTTTGAAGGATGAGCTTTTTTGTTTTGTAATTGCGGCGCTATGGCATTTTGAGCATTGGCATTTATCGAAAAGACGACAGCGAGTACAAGGAGTATTGATTTTTTCATTTTTGTAATGGGAATTGGTCTTGTCTATTACTTAAAATCGAGCAATTTGTTACTTCACTTTTAGTACGATTCTGACTTAAATGTGATTGAAAAAGACACGTTGTAAAGGGGATAAATTGTCCTGAAATGCACTCTTGAGAACTTCATTTTCCTTCCTTGTCAGATCAACTAATTAAAATTTTGCTAAATACTTTCAAATTTTGCCAATTTCGCAGCTTTTATCGATGATCCGTCACTTCCTGTTTTGCCTTTTTTTAACGACATTTGCGGCTATGGCAGACGATAAAAAGATCATCTTTTCGATGGTCGGTGTGAGTAAGATCTACCCACCTCAAAAACAAGTATTGAAAGACATTTATCTTTCATTTTATTACGGCGCAAAGATCGGTATCCTGGGTTTGAACGGTGCCGGTAAGTCGACATTGATGAAGATCATTGCCGGACTTGAAAAGTCATTTACCGGTGAAGTAGTTTTTTCTCCCGGTTACACAGTTGGATATCTTTCGCAAGAACCGGAATTCGACAAAGAGAAAACAGCTCGTGAAGTAGTAATGGAAGGTGCTCAGAAAACTGT
>JANOBV010000354.1:0-1601 GCA_031411835.1 Bacteroidota bacterium
TGTTATCACTTGATTTCCACCCGGGAAAACCACATCAGCAACAATATCAAACGGAGTCTGACTACTTAGTCCCAAATTTTTAATTACAATTCCAATCACTGTTGCAGAATCACCGCAACCTCCTGATGGAGAAATTAGATCTAGGATAGAAATGTTATCCGAAAGCGGAGTGAATTCATCTGCTCCAAGATCCGGTGAAGAACCACTTCTTGATTCACCATCAATATCCGAAGGCACATCAACAAGTGGTATTCCTAGATCATTCACTCCTGCACTACCCGAATGCAAGTCAGTCGATGAAATATATTGCGGATCTGCAGTCACACTATTCAATCCAATTGAATGCGTTGTTTGCAAATCAAGTACATCGACAATTGTATCGTTGTCAAATATACCAATTGCACCGCCGACTGTTGCATAAAGATCATTGTAATCAAATGACGATACCGCTCCAATTGGTGATGGTGAAATATTAAATGAATAACCTGCGCCTGTATTTGTGAAAATATTATTCAAGACTTCAACATTCGCAGATCCTGTACCCGCTATTTCAAAACAATATGAGCCTTGTGTTGGCGAATAAATATTTACTGAATTATGGTAAATATTTACATACGCACATTTATTAATTTCAATTCCGGAAAGGAAAAACTGACCTGCGCATACAATAAAATTATTGGAAACGAGAGTTGGTGCTGAAACTAGATTTGTGCTATTCTCTAAATAAATTCCATACTCTGCTCCTGTCTCCGCAATGATCTTATTTGCTGAAACATCTGCTCCTAGTGATGCTGCAAGATGCACACCTTCGAATTGAGTGCTTGTTGTTGTTGTAACAATGTTATTATTGCGAATAATTGCACCAATTGTATTTGTCAGAAAAATTGCTTGTCCACCTTGATCAACAAATTGATTGTTTTCAATTACTGTATTTTTCAATTTAACATTCACTGAAATTCCTGTCAGATTAATTCCGTAAGAACCCCCAGAGAAAACATTATTTCTAAACGTCGTAAGCGAATCAAGTGCTTGCGCAACAGGCTGACGAACCAAACTGCTGTTTAAGCTTGTGAATGCATATGGCTCAGCACGAACAATACAATTTGTAATTTCAAAGTTGGCCGAATTTGAACCCATTAAAATTACAGAGCGATAATTATTAACTCCCGATCTTTCAATCGTCAATTGATGCAATCTTACGAAGTCGCAACCATTTGCAAAAATCGTAAAATCACTACTTGACGAAGCGGAAGATGTATCAGTAATTGTAACACTTGTACTGTCACCGTTTTCAGATTGAAAAGTTACTGTGTTAGTAGCTGAACTTCCTTGAATGCTATTAATAAATAGCTTCCCTGAATAAATTCCGGGTCTGATATTGAAAATAACAGGTCCGGTCACACCAGCCTGGGTTGCAGTTAATGCGTCAGGAATCGTTGCATAGTCCGGCGCTGTTCCTCCGATTGTATAGCTTCCGCTTAGCTGGGCTTTTAGCAATCCGCTTATCGAAATAAATACAAGGAGAAAGAAGGTAATTTTTTTGTTCATGATTTTTAGTTTGTGGTAGTTTATTCAGTTGAAAGTATTAGTTTTTTTTAGAT
>JANOBV010000355.1:0-6426 GCA_031411835.1 Bacteroidota bacterium
TGCCGCGTGCATCTTTAGTTGTAATCGCAGGAATGCTTCAAACATTTTCGATCCCACAAGAAGGGCTCGCATTATTATTAGCAATCGATTGGCTACTCGACATGGGTAGATCGGCAACGAATGTTATGGGAAATGCTGTGGCGACGGCTGTGGTTTCGAAGTGGGAGAAGGCAGTTGATTAGGGAGAGGCCTCGTTATTCAGGTAAAAGGGTTTAAATTGTTTAATGTGTTTAATGTGTTTAATGTGTTTAAAGAGTATAAGTCGTTTAAATTGCAATCACAACACATTAAACAATTTAAACTCTTTAAACCCCTTAAACCAATATCATTCTACCTCCTATTCTCCTTCATCAACCTATAAACATCAAACTTCTGCTTAATGTAAATACAGAAATCATATTGCGATGCTCTTTTTAAATATGTTTCAGAAACATTTGAGAATGAAATAAAATCTTCGAATTCGTCATCATTAAGATTGATGATATCGTGAGCAACATAATTGGTAAGCAACTGTTTTAAAAGATCACGACGTTTATCTTCATTTCTAAGTTCTGCATTATGTCGTTTTGTTTTTTCTAATAAACTGAATTGTTGGTAGAGAAAAGTAATCGGACTACTCACAGCATCCACACCGCTCAATTGAAAATCTTTTTTATTGTATCCCAATTTTTGAATATCTGTGTAAATCGATTGCAAGTCACGCGGCGAAAAGATCACGACCTCTCTCAATTGCTTATTCAATTTTATCATCGGAATATTTAAGTAATAATTCTGATGATAAGCAGAATCACGAAGCGTTACCCTTTGGGATTCATAACCGGTACTGGCAATTAACAAAGTATCCGATTTTAGCAGATTCACCTCAAAAGTTCCATCACTCTTTCCAAAACTACCTTGACCCGTCCGAAGATTGATCATCATTAGGTCTTCTAGCCTCATTTCAGGTTTTGCTACATTATATGCTCGACCTTTGAGCGAAACTGTAACTGAGTCAGAATCAGCCTTTACGACAGAAAACAGAAGCATAAGGGCACTAAAAACGGCAATTAACTTAATAAACATAGGCGTAAAATATAGAAATTGAGGTAGTGCCCTATTTTGAACTTTTGTGAATTTGCTTTTTTGTTTTATGCTCATCTACCTTTGTCGCAAAATTAATGCTTCGAAGCAAAAGTATGTATTCCACGGTCTCTAACCTATAACTAAACCCCTATTTAGCGGCCAGATGTCCATTTTCTGCTTCAAAAGCCTTATTAAATTTAGTTAAACTTATCTAAACCCGCGAAAAATGAAAGTAGAAACAAACTTCGTCAAGTGTCCAAAATGCAATACAGTAATTGACGTAAATCAAAAGTTGAAACTCCAATTACAACAGTCCATCCAAAAGGAGTACGAATTAAAATTCAATGGAGAGAAAAAGAAATTAGAACTCATCGTTCGGAAGCAGCTCAAAAATGAACAGTCTGAAGAGATCGCTTCTCTTCAACTACAGCTTAAAGAAAAAGTCACTGAAGCAAAGTCGCTAAATAAATTAAAGGCCGACTTTTCAAAACTAAAAAGAGAAAAAACTGAATTAAAAGAAAAGATCGAAGCCGAATCTCAAGAGCGATTAACCAAAGTGTTGTCGGAGGAAAAAATAAAAATCCAAAAGAGTTTGGAACAAAAATCTCAGTTGAAGATCATAGAAAAAGAACTTGTGATCAATCAATTGAATGAACAGTTAAAGAAAGCACAAAAGAAAGCCGAACAAAGCAGCACGAGCAGCCAAGTTCAAGGTGAGATATTGGAATTGCATCTTGAAAAGATTCTGAAAGCTGCATACCCATATGATGAGATCATTGAGGTCTCTAAGGGAATTAACGGAGCCGACATATTAGTCAATATTAAAAATCAGCAGCAGCAGCAATGCGGCATAATTGCGATTGAAAGCAAGAACACAAAGTCCTTTAGTAATTCATGGATTAGTAAATTGAAATCAGACCAACGCAGGCATAATGCTGATCTCGTGATATTGGTTACCGAAGTCCTTCCAAAAGACATGAATCATTTTGGATACCGGGAATCAGTTTGGATATGCAGACCGCAAGAGGTATCAGCTTTGGTATCAGTGCTACGTCAAACACTGATTAAAATCCATGAGATCAGATCATCGAATGAGAACAAAAGTCAAAAAATAAATATTCTTTATGATTTTGTCACTAGTGAAGAATTCAGCAGGCAGGTTATGGCTATTGTCGAGAGCTTCACTAATCTTAAGACAAATCTGGAGAAAGAAAAGAAGCAGATCGTTCTCTCATGGAAAGAGCGTGAACGGTTAATTGAAGAGGTGGCAGCATCATCTTTAGAAATTTATTCTGAATTCAAATTGATCACCGGACCCAAAATTAAACTGATTGAGGTTATAGAATCAACACCGGAATCCCGATCTAAGGAAAATTAAAACTTATGTATTAGAAAAACAGACAAATAGCATTTAAATATTCCAGTTTTCTCGAAGAGTTAAAAATCCGCGAAACTTTTATTATTTCTAAACGAAGAATACTGGCTACACTACCCTTATACGTGGGCGTAGCCGTATTTCGTTTGGAAGGTTTCCTTCGCGGGTTTCCTAACTCTTCGGATATTGGTGAAACCCACGTTTTTTATGGATAATAATTGTGATCACTTTCTTTTCCGTGTAGTAACGTTCACACCGGAATATGCTCCTCATACACCAGGTACATTATTCTTTGAGAAAATAAAAATCAGAATGATCGATGTGGAAAATTGGGATTCAAGAACCGAGTTAGATCGATCTGTTTTTGAAAAAGAACTTATCAATGATCGTGAATTGGAGCATACTTACGTTGATCTATATTCAAAAACATCTCGATTTTTTTCACTTCCTTTTGAGATTGATAAAGTGAATTATGAATTTTATTGTATGGTAGATAATATGGAAATTATATTAATATTCTATAGGAGTATCAACTAGCACGCCTTGCTTTAAACTTGTCGAACTTATCTTTAAAGGAATAAGTAAAATCCAGTATCGCAATTGTAAAATCCAGAATATCTTTAGAGTCTAATAGTGAAAATTCACTACCAATATTATGAGCCGCTTCATTACCACTAAGTCGAAGTTCATTTGCCCATTCAAAAAGTTGTTCATTGATATATCCTTCATCTCTTAATCGCTTAATTGACTTATCCAAATTTACCTCTTGAATTCCCTTTAGTGAACAGAAACCTTCTATCGTTCTTCTGCACATTATCACAGTAGCAGTATTTGCTTTTGATTTATAACACTGAATCGATTCTATAAGAGCTTTCTGTAATTGTTCCGGAATTACAGGGTTTATATGAAATGAAGGATTAGGATACAATTTTGCTTTAAATTTCCAAAACAGATCAACCCCATCGTAATCATACTCTTGTTGCAGTAATATTGGCGATGAACAACTTGGGCATCTACAAAATAAGTAATTAATATAATCAAGAAGGTCGTCAGAATTTGTATCAGCGAAAGAGGCAACAATTTCTGCTTGAACACGTGCATTGCAATTATCACAGTCAACTATAATAGATGTGGGTTCATTATTTTCCATTTTCAATATTAAATAAAAATGTAGAGTTAAAATTATTTATTTAAAAAAACTATCGTCCAACTATTACAATTGCCATTGCAACATTTTCAGAAGGCAAAGTAGACTAATAATTCTATTTCATGGTTCATAATATGGACTTAATATCATTTTTTCTGAATAGCATCTGCGATCAAAGCAATTGCAATTGCCACTAAGCCAATACCAACAAGTGTATTTAAATCGCTATCCGAATTTAACTCTCCAGGGTTTCTACCAAGAAGTTTCGCAAGTTCTTTACGTTCATTTTGAGAAATTGAACCACGTTGAGCTTTGCCCGTGAGATATTGGATTCTCTCTTCCTTTGGAGTCATGATGTTGGAATAAAATTAAGAATGAACTTATTTATTTGCTCATGAACAGAAGATTTGAATACATCATTATTTAGTACGCCACTTTCACCAAGTCTTTTAAGGTCAGAAAGTGTTTCTATGACATTGTGCAGGTTTAAATCACTGCCTGGCATTTCATAATAATTTCTAAACAATTTCATACTTCCAAGTTCAATAAGAATCGCAGTGGCAATAGAGCTATAATCATTCTTTAGAAATGAATACCGTGCCATATTATTCATAGCACTCAAAGAAATTCCTTCTTCAATAACAACAAAATATTTATTCTTCAATTTAGGAATTGTTTCAAGAAGACCCAATTCTACTGAAACTCCGTTAGATGGGCTAAATTTATCACCGTTTAATTGATCTCCAGTTGCTATTACAAGTGCAGCATCACATGATTCTATTAGATTTCTTACAACATCATTTACTGAACTTGAACCTTTTGGTTGTCTTTCAGCAATTAATGGTTCGCAGCCCATGAGATCAATTATCCTCATAGCATACTCTGTCGGGGCCATGTTTTTTTCACAATGACTAATAAAAATTCTTGGACGATTTATCATGAATTAAAAAGAAACTAGAATAAAACTTGGCAAAGATTCTACCTCAAATATAAGAATCTTTAGGCTTAGCGGTTCTAAAATAATAATTTGTTTTTAGAACTATTAATCCTTCACAGTTTCTTTTTTAAAGAAACTTTCCGAGCCTTCCGGTCCATTGAGAATTAATTGATCATCCTGATAACGGTAAAATTGGACCCATTCATTTTCATCGTTCTTTGTTGCGATAACTGCTCCCACTAATTGTAAAATTACACCTTCTTTTACTTCAATTGCTTTTGTCTTATCCGTATAATCAGAGTTGCTTCCACCAGGATATTTTTTTATTAAAATCATATGATCAAAACTGTCAACAGATCGATTGACATGCACTTCATACTTCCACTGCCTTTCTTTATCACTAAAATACATAGTTCCGGAGGTTAATGGATGCGATGTCTTGAATGGCCCCTTCATACTGCTGTAAGCTTCTTTATACATTTGAATATGCGCTTGCAAAAGAGAGTCTTGATTTAAGCAATTAATATAAACTTTAAAATCACCGCTTATATTTGGAGCATAAAACTTGTTATTTATGTATCTATAGATTTGTTCATATCCATTTTCCCCTATAGTCGCAATTACATTACTGTCTAATAACAATCCTTCAACTGACTTGTAAGGATACGCACTTCCACTCAAGTATGCAGCTACAAATACCGTATATCCATCAACTCTTACATCATAGGCTATAAGATCATCTTCAGGATCACAAAATTCTGTAGTTCCTTTTGGTAATGGATCTGAATATTTAGGGGAGCCTTTTTGAATTATGTCACTCCATGCAAATTTTCTATTTGCTTCTATTTGATAATTGATAGCATTTATGCTGTCGGTTAAAGCTGCTGCTTCTTTATCAGTACTCGAACTACCACATCCAACCAATTCTAATATCAGAAGTCCTCCAATGATACACTTTTTCATAATTTTTCCTTTACTATAAAGGTAAAAGATTATTTGACACGTGTCAAATAAGTCACCGATATACTAATTCAAAAACTGAAAATTTGAAGGGAATCTAAGATTGCCCAAATGAAACAACTTGATAGTGAAAAGAAAGAAAAGCAACAATGGCTTAAACAATTTGGTGCTCATGTAAGGAAATTGAGATTAAAAAAAGGAATTTCCGGGGGTGAACTTTCAAGAACTCTCATGATTGATAAATCTAACCTGATCAGGATAGAAAAAGGCCGGGTTAATACTTCAGTTTATATGATAAAACAGATATGTGATGTCCTTGAGATTTCAATGAAGGAATTTTGGAAAGACTTATAAACTAATTCCTGATTTTTTTTGACTATTTATTTCTAAAAGATTCGCATGAATGACTATCCTTTAGAATCAGGTCAAAGAATGATTATTCGACCAAACAATTTTGAAAAATATAGCAAACTCGGACACAAATTAATTTGCTTGGGAAAAGTTATTTCTACAAAAACAGGTGTAGTAGCAAAGAACTGTACTTGGTCTGACGAGGAAAATAATCTTAATTACATTACGATTCCGTTAGTTTTATTGTGGCGAATTGCTGACGATGAAAACTTATTGGAATATTATGAATCAACATTAATTCATTAACCTACGTATATACCAAGAGGTGGTCCTAATGGCGCCTTTTTGGTTAAATGAGTTAAATGGTAGATTGCTATCTGTTTTTTTTTGCTTTTAATATCAATCCACTCACAGCTCCCCATTTTATCATTATTTATAATTTCTATGAAAACCAAATTCATAGCTAAGTAATTTTTATTCCCATTATAAAAAACAGTATCGCCAACTTTAAGAATTTCTTTTTTAGGAGTCGTTTTATTTTTTTACATATATTATTTTTTTTTAATTATATAAAATAAAAAAAAAATAATAGAT
>JANOBV010000356.1:0-2116 GCA_031411835.1 Bacteroidota bacterium
TAAACACGTTCCTTACATGCTTTTGCGATAAGTCCCATCACCGTTTTACGATCTTCAGGATCTTCAGTTGTTGTGATAAAATCTTTTGGCTTATTCAAAAGAATGTACACCATACTTTCACCACGAAGAGTTTCACCATTATATTTTACTTCATCACCCGGCAAAACTTTGTAACCCATTTCTGTTACTACTTTTCCATTGATGGAAATTACACCGGCTTCAATCATTTCATCTGCTTCACGACGAGAACAAATTCCTGCATTGGCAATGAATTTATTTAATCGTGTTGAACCATCATCGATATCAGACTTTGGTCTGGCAGGAGAAGTTTTTTTCTTCTCACCATAAAATCCGGCTGACTCTTTACGATTCCATTTCTTTGCTCCGAATTCTCCGCCGTCATCACTCTTCCCTCTGAAAGCCGGTTTCTTATCGAATGAACCGCCACGAGCTCCTGCAGAACTTCTTCCTGCCGGTTTGTCTCCTCTTGATCCACCTCTTCCGCCTGAATCGCGAGAGCCAGTTGAAGATGTTCTTCTTTTACTTCGATCGAATTCACTTTTCGGCGCATCGTCGTTGAATGCTTTACGTGCGGGACGTTCTGCATCCGGTGTTATATCTCTTCCAAATGTTGGGCGACGGTCATCGCTTCCCTCTCCTCTATTGTAATTTCTTTTTGGTGCTGTTTCATCGTATGAACGACGCGGACGCTCTTCTCTTGGTGAAGATGAATCATCACGTTTAGTATATTCACGTTTAGGTTTTTCGTCGAATGATCTTGATGTCTTTGGACGCTCGCCAAAATTTGTTCTACGTTTATCATCTCTTGAAGGAGATTTATATTCGCCTTTATCGTATGCGCGTTTTGGTCTTTCGTCTGATGAACTTGATCTTCTTGGACGATCATCAGTGTCTTCTCCTCTTGTATATGGACGTTTCGGAGTTTCATCATCTCCACTTGTGCGTCTTTCTTCTCTTGGTGAATCTGAGTCGTCGCGTTTTACATACGCACGCTTAGGTCTCTCTTCAAACGAACGTGCTGTTCTTGGACGATCGCTAAATGGAACTTCACCACTCGGTGTACGTCTATCATCTTTCGGTGCATCTGAATCATCACGTCTTGTGTAAGCGCGTTTCGGTTTTTCATCGAATGATCTTGATGTTTTCGGACGACCGCTTGTACTTCCGCCTCTGTTGTATGGTCTTTTTTGAGAGTCTTCACTTGAACGAGAACGTTCAGTGCTTCCTTCTCTTGATGGACGTCTTGGTTCATCGCCAAAAGATCTTGTTGGTCTTGGACGATCACTACTTCCTTCTCCTCTATTGTATGGACGTTTTGGTGCATCATCGTTTCCGGATGTACGTCTGTCGTCTCTTGGGGCATAAGCCCTTTTTGGTTTTTCGTCGAATGATCTTGATGTTTTCGGGCGACCGGTACTTCCTTCGCCTCTGTTGTATGGACGCTTTGGAGCTTCCTCACCGTAAGATTTTCTTGTCGGTCTGTCGCTTCCTCTGTCATCACTTCTGGTACTGCGACGGTCACTTGGACCACTTGCACTCTTGCTAAATCGCGGTTTTTCGCTGCTCGACGAGGCACCATATGCTCGTTTACCACCGCTTTTTCCGCCACTACCTTTAGAAAAAGAGCGTTTTCCGCCTGATTTCGAAGAAGAACCTGTCCTGCCTGCTGAGGACCTGCCTGTTTTTTTCATCCGGCGAAGGTAAGCTTTTTCGGGTAATAGTTAGTGGTAAGTAGTGAGTGGTAAGTAGCAATTCTTACAAGCTGAAAATTACAGGTTTCAAATCACTAATAATTGATTAGGCGTAAATATCCTGCAATTAAGTAACAGTTGCTACTTACCACTCACTACTTACTACTTACCATTAAACCATCGGATAAAACGCATCCACAATATGCTCCTGCCGAGTATATTCATTGTTTGTGATCACAACAACGATATCAAAACGTGCTTCGCTTTCGGGATAAAATTCTTTCATGTAAAAATCGGCGACTTTGATGATTTGTCTTTGCTTTTTTATTGGAACGAGTAAAGCAGGATCGCTGAGATATGGACTCATTCTAGTTTTGACTTCAACAAAAACTATTTGACTTTCA
>JANOBV010000357.1:0-17045 GCA_031411835.1 Bacteroidota bacterium
TCCGCTCAATGAATTCGTAGCTGTTGCTGTGTATGTATTTGCACCTGTTGTACCTGGTGTCACTGTTACAGTATTACCTGAAAGTGCTCCCGGATTCCATGTTACAGCTACATTCGGCTGAGTAACTACAGTTTGAACTTGGATATTGTAATCTTCTGTTTCACCCCATGTGTAAGTTCCTGTTGAAGAAATCGTACCCGACGTTTCAACTGCAATCACTCGCATACGAGTAACTCCTGCCAAAGCAGTAGCTGGTACCGTAATTGATCCGGAAACTGTGTTTGGTCCTGAAACTGCAGTACTAACGAAAGGATTTTCGTTTGCGTCTAAGAAATCACCATCACGATTCCAGTCAATGAAGATTGCACAACGGTTTGTAAAGTTTCCTCCACACGTTCCAGTTTGAACTGAAAATGCAACCGATTGACCCACAGCTACCGTTGGAGCAGTAACCGAAGTGAAATCTGAGTAAAGGTTTAACACTGAGGCACCACCACCTGTTGTAGAACAAGTAGAAGTATTATTTAATGTACCGAAAGTTACATTCAATAAGTCCTCATCAGCCACACTAGTTGCACTTGATGAAGCATACGTAGCCGTTACTGTCTGTGGTCCATTATCAATTGTAGTTGTACTTGCATTAAGAGTAGTTGAAAAACCGAAACATATTGGATTCGGAGTCGCAGAAACGCTTGTGATCGTTGGTGCATTAGTAAGGGTAACTACTGTTGTTGCAACCGCATTACAAACATTATCCGTTACACTCATTGTATACGTATAAGTTCCGTTTATAGTTGGAGTAACTGTTACAGAGAATGGATCAGCATAAGTACCGGTCAATGGAGTCGAAATTCCACTGTTAGCACCACCACCATTCAATGAATAAGTATTCCAAACATAATTCGAAGGATTAGAAACATTCAATGTTACAGATGCACCAGTACAGCCTGTTGTTACCGCTGACATTGTGATTGTCGCAGGAATTGAAACTGTCTGGATTACCGGAACACGTGCACTTTCACATGTTGTTGTTCCATTGTAAGATGAAACATAGAAAGTAGTTGTAGAATTAATATTATAAGCTGTTAAAGATGCACCAGTCTGACCAACCAATGGAGAACCACCGCTAGCAGTTAAGTACCATCTGTAAGCCGGACCACCACCTGTTACTGAACACGTCGCATTTCCAGGACCACACTGTGTACTATCAACTGCTGTTGGAGCTGTTGGAAGTGGATTCACTGTTACAGTTGAATAAGCATAATTTGTACATGTATTACCGGCAGCACTAACACCTACTGTATAAGTAGTTGTTGAAGTTGGCGTAACGGTAATTGTTGGGGTTGTTGCGCCACCCGGATTCCATGAATATGTTTTCGCCGGATCTTGAGCCACTACACCAATAACGTTTATAATATAATCTTCTGTTTCACCCCATGTATACGTTCCGGTAGAAGCAATTGCGCCTGAAGTTTCAACAGCAATAACACGCATACGTGTTACACCAGCTGAAGCTGTAGCAGGAACGGTGATAGTACCGGTTACGGTATTTGGTCCTGAGACTGCTGTACTTATAAATGGATTTTCGCCCGCATCTAAGAAGTCGCCATCACGATTCCAATCGATAAAGATTGCACAATGGTTTGTAAAGTTACCACCGCAAGTACCAGTTTGAACTGAGAATGATACTGATGAGCCTCCATTGACTGTTGGAGCAGCAACCGTAGTTGTGAAGTCAGAATATAAATTTAATGTTGAACCAGGACCACCTGTCGTTGCACAAGTCGATGTGTTATTTAATGTTCCGAATGTTACATTTAATAAATCTTCATCGGCAGTACTAGTTGCAGAAGATGATAAGTAACCTGTAGGTTGAGTTTGAGGACCTGTTGATAATCCAGCAGAATAAACATTCAGTGTTACTGAAGTTCCTGCACAAACTGTGCTTGAAGTAGGTCTGATACTATCAATTGCCGGCGGAACTAATACAGTCACTAATGTAGTTGCCGTCGTAGCACAACCTGTTGGAGTTGGGCTTGTAATATCAACAGCACTTACTGTATATGTGTATGTACCACCTGCTGTAGCCTGTATAGTTGGGTTGAATCCTCCTAATGAAGTAGGAATACCACTTCCGCTTACAGGACTTGCAGTCCATGTATATGCGTAATTCGGATCGTTTGAAGACGTCGCAGTTAATGAGAAGTCTGTGAACGGACACGTATTTGTTACTACTGAGCTAGTAGCAGTAACAGTTGGAGGTGCAATTACTGTTGCAATTACCTGTGTACGGACACTTTCACAAGAACCATCAAACGTTGATACGTAGAATGTAGTTGTAGTTGAGATTGGGTATGACACCAATAGACCATTTGCATTTGAATAGATTGGTGTGCCACCTGTAGAAGCTAGGTACCATTTGTAAATATCACCTGCTACATCAACATAACATGATGGCGTAGCCAAACCACATTGTGTTGAGTTGTGCCCTACCGGAGAAGGAGGAAGTGGATTCACATTTACCATCACTGTACCTGAAATTGAACAACCATTTGCATCAGTAGCTGAAACGGTATAAGTAGTAGTAGCAGTAGGAGCAAGCGAAAGACTAGCACCAGTTCCTACACCTGAAGTACCATCAGACCATGAGTACGATAAATTTGGCAATAGATTAACTGTGTATTCTTCGTACTCACCCCACGTAAGTGTTTGTGTAGGACTTGTAATTGTTCCTTCGTTTACCAGAACGCGCATACGGGCAGCACCAACACTTGCAGAAGTAGGTACCGTGAATGTACCTGTAGAAGTGTGTGGGCCGCTGATCGTTGCACCTTGGTTATAAACGTTTTCACCTGCATCTGTGAAGACTCCGTTCCTGTTATAGTCAATATAGATTGCCATAGCATTACCAAAGTTTCCACCCTGAGTGATACTAGTTAAAGAACAGTTATAAGTTGTTCCCATCAATAATGAATATGGACCGAATGCAGTGAAGTTTGAATAACTACCGCCTGTTCCTGTAGCGGTACCAATAGTACCTACTAAAGAACCACCTGCTGTAGTATTATTCAGGATCGTCGATGCACCTTGTGTAATTGTAATATTTCCGAAATCTTCATCAGTAGTAGGGTTTGATACTGCAGGAGGTGCAGTATATGTTGGAGCTGAACCACTACCACTTAATGTTGCATTAAGTGTTGTTGAACCTCCTACACATACCGGATTCGTTCCGGCTGCAGCAGTAACTGTCACTCCTGTAAGAGGAGCATCAGAGTATGATGTTCCGGCAGCAGTTGGAGAATATGTTCCATCTGTAGCTGTAGCTGAATAAGTAACAACAGCATTTGCAGGAGTTGCAGCAGGAATTGTTGCAGTCCATGTTGTTGTACCAGTACCAGCTGTTCCAGACATAGCAATTGTAGTTGTTGAACCACCATTAAATGCATATGATAAGTTAACTCCGGTTACCGGTAATGCACCTGCAAGAACAGAAACTGTTATTGTTCTAGCTGTAGCTGTACATTGTATACCTAATGGAGCTGCAGAAATTGCTGTGATCGCAGGTTGAACATTTGTTCCTGCAAATTCGTCAGCACCAATATCAGGCGCTGTTGCACTTCTTAGGTCGCCATCATAATCATCGGTAATACCAGAAATTGATATAGCACCTGATTCAGCTAATGAAGCAGCACCGGCAGTGAAATGCAAATAGTTTGCACTTGCACCTGTTGTAGTGTTCGCTAAGTTAGTAGCTACGTTTTCTGTTACAGAAGCTTGCTCACGCGGTGACATTCCTACTTGTGATTTATAAGCAGCAAATGCAAAGCCTGCAGTTCCGTTGAAAGACGTTAAGTTGTTACCAACTCCTGTAGTATAATATAAGTTATTGTTTGAAGCTGAACCAAAGTTAGCCGGAGGAACGGTAATTGTTGCACAACGAACTGCAACTGAAAATGCCGGACCTGATTGAGCAAGTGAGTTAGAAACGATATTGTTTCTCAATACAACTGTTGTTGGAGTAGCAGTGTAACTGATACCTGATGATCCACCTGTTGATGTACCACTCAAGAAGATCGTATTGTACGATGCATTTACTGTTGTTCCACCGGTTAAACTTAAACCAATGATGGAATTTGAAGCAAGTGCATTTGTAATGTTTGGAGCTGAGATACCACCAATGATGTTATTAGTGATTCCAACAGTTGTTCCACCTGTATTGCTGATACCAATTGCAGTACCCGCAGAACCGTTCACAGTTAAACCATAGATCTTATTCTTAGTAACATTCACTGTACCGCCTGTTGAAGTAATGATACCGGCAAGAGCAGGTGTAGTACTTGCTGAAGCAACTGAGAGCCCAAAAATAGTGTTACCACTGATTGTACGAGCATCTGATGTTGATGTCGATACGTTGATACCGCGGATAATATGTGAGCCTGTAGATGCACCTCCTATAGATAATGTGTTGATCGTATTGTTTGTGTAAGATGTTGGTGTTGCAAGACCAGTACCAACATTCGTGATACCGTTGATAGTACCAATTGCAGTACCTGTCAATGCAGTGATCGTGTTTGTATTGATATTGTTTGCATTCACTGTCCAAACAGAAGTAGATGTAAAGTTTATACCACTGAATGTACATGCTGCTGCACCACCTGCCATTGTATTACCGCTAATTGTATTTCCGTTCATAGTCGCTACTAATGATACTGACGAATGTGAAGATGAAATACCGAACATTGAACCTGTTGAAGATTTCGTGTTGCTCGTGATAACGTTATTGTTACAAGACAATGTTGATGTTAATGGTGATCCTGACAATGCGATACCTGTGAAAGTACCGGTACCCGCTAGCGAGTTTGCCGTAATCGTATTACCGTTAACCGTTACATTTGAACTTGTACCTGCAAGTCCGCAAGTGATACCATTGAATGTTGCAGTTGTTGCAGCACCGAATGCACAATTTTGAACAGTGTTATTAGAGATACTTGCAGTGTTTCCTGTTCCGGATCCACCATAAGTAATACCAATAACTGCTCCTGTTGAGTTTGTAGCTGATACAAGAGTAACCGTGTTACCTGTGATCTGACCATGAGGACCGCTACCACCATTGATACCTGTGATTGCTCCTGTTGTAGAAGCACCACCATTGATCGAGTTGTTAGAGATCGTGAACGAACGGTTATCTGTTACTGAGATTGCAGTTACTGCTGTTGCAGCACCGGCAAAGTTAGTGATCGTGTTTCCTGAGATCGTTTGTAATGTATCGTTTGTGCTTGATGTTCCCGATGCAGCTGTTGCAGCATTGAATAACACAGCACCATAAGTATTAGTGATCGTATTGTTAGTGATCGCTACTCTGTTACGGAATGCCTGAATTCCTGTAGCATCACCTGCTAAACCACCATAAGTCAATAAAGTTGCTGAAGCTTCTGTAGTGTTTGCTACGCGAACTCCGATTGCAGCTGTATTTACTTTGTTCAATGTAATTGTACCATTTGTGTACGTTACATTGTTAGCACCATTTAAGTTATCACACTTGTAAACACCTAAACCTGCTTCCATTTGTGTAGTTGCAGTAGTATTAGCAGCATTTTCAGAAAGATCGATACCGTTGAAAGTAACGTTATCCATACCAACTACTTTCACGATATTATCTGCGAATGTGTTAGCTGTTGTTGTTCCTGTGTTTGCTGTTAATTTTGGATTTGCTCCACCACCAACTTTTACAAACGAAACTGTTTGTGTAGGACCTGATTGAAGACCAACCGCCAAAGCACATTGCTTAAGGATCAATCCACCTGCAGGAACTGTTTCAGTATAACCACCATTAATGTTGAAAGTAACGTTACCCGCAACACCTTTTGTATTTAAGTCAGCTACTGCATTTGCGAAACTTGTATAGTTCGAACAAGAAGGAGTAGAACTGATCGTGTATGTGCCCGATAATGGACCTGAAGCAGAAATTACAACCGGAGCCGATGTAAATGAACATCCAAATGAATTCGTTACGATTACTGTATATGAACCTGTTGTTGATGTTGTAAACGTTGGAGAGTTTGTTCCCACGTTTGTTATACCATTCAACACATATTGATAAGAAGAAATTGTTCCTGCACCTGCTGTAGCTGTAGTAGTTAATGTTGTGCTATTACCTGCTAACAATGTAGAACATGAAGCTGAAATAGATGCTGTAGGATTTGAGCTTACAACTGTGAATGAAGCTGTAGCTGAACAACCGTTTCCATCTGTATTTATTACTGAGTATGCTCCCGCTGTGTTAACCGTGATTGCTGCAGTTGTTGCAGAAGTTGACCATACGTTTCCTGTTGCAGGAGTTGCAGTCAACGTTACTGTACCACCAGTACATAAGTTACCACCGCTAGTTGCAGCAATTGATACTGAGTTAGCAGAGTAAATTGTAACAGTAACCGGAGCTGATGCCGGTGATGTACAACCTGCTGCAGTGTAAGTTACTGTATAAGTATAAGTACCAGCACCTGAAACAACGATGTTATCAGTTGTTGCACCACCCGGTGACCAAACATTTCCTGCTCCTGTATAAGAAGAAGATAATGTGATTGTTCCCGGATCACAGATCGAAGAAGACGATGGTGTGATCGTTGGTGCAGTTGGTGTTGGATTTACTGTAATGTTAATTGTATTTGATGTAGCAGGACTTCCTGTTGCACAAGCAAAGCTAGATGTCATGATTACATAAATTGCATCATTGTTTGTTGGGCTATAAGTGTATGTTGCAGAAGCACCATTTTGAACTGATGAACCGTTTACAAAGAACTCATAATTTGGCGTTGATCCGCCACCTGTTGAAGTTGCAGTGTAAGTCGCAGAACCTGCACAAATTGTTGCTGAGCCTGTAAGTGTTACTGAAGCAGCAATTGCACCTGTTACTGTAATAGTTTGAGATGCTGTTGCAGGATTTCCGCTTGTACAAGTTTCATTTGAATTATAAGAAACCGATACTATATCGCCATTTGCTAATGAAGCATTTGTATATGTAGCATTTGTTTCACCAGATTGTGGAGTTCCATTCAATGACCATTGGTAAGAAGGAGATGTTCCGCCGTTAGTACCGCTAGCTGTAAATGTTACTGAAGTTCCAGAACAAATCGAAGTAGATGGGCTTGTTGCAATTGAAACTGAAACCGGAAGATTCGGATTTACAACTAATGTTGTAGACGCTGAATTTGTACATCCGCTTCCATCAGTTACTATTACTGTATAAACACCTGCGTCAGTAGCTGATGCTGATTGAGTAGAAGCAGTGAAGCTGCTTGGACCTGACCATGCATAAGAAACAAAACCGGCAGTTGCATCGATTGTAGCCGAACCACCTGAGCAGATCGGACCGTTATTCGATGCAGTTACACTAGGAGCAGCAGGGCTTGTAATTGTTACCGAAGCTGATCCTGTACAACCATTGTTATCTGTTGCAACAATCGTGTAAGAACCTGCTGCTAAACCTGAAGCCGGTGAAGTAGATGCATTTCCATTCAATGTATATGAATAAGGAGCTGACCCACCTGAAGCAGAATATGTAATTGAACCATCAGAACCACCGAAACATGTTGTATTTGTTCCGCTAGCTGAAACTGAAACTGCTGTTGGTTGAGTAATCGTAAGTGTTGTAGAACCTGTACAACCGTTATTATCTGTTGCTACTACTATATAAGAACCGGCAGCTAAACCAGAAGTTGGTGAAGTTGCAGCGTTTCCGTTTAATGTATAAGAGTAAGGAGCAGTACCGCCTGTAGCAGAGAATGTTACAGAACCATTAGTACCACCATTACAAGTAGCATTCGTTGCTGAACCTGATGCAACTACTGTTGTAACGTTAACTGTTGCTGATGCTGAAGCAGTACAACCTGCTACGTTGCTCATTACAACTGTATATGTTGTAGAAGGCGCAGTTGCAGTAGCACCGCTTGGGTTTTGAGCACTTGAAGTAAAGCCGTTGTTTGAAGCAGTCCATGCATACGTTAATACACCTGCATTTGGAGTGAATGTAATGCTTTGGCCATCTACCAAACTTGATGTAAGATTAGAATATTGCAACGCTGAAGAAGCACTAAAGTTTAATCCAACAGTAGCAGATTCTCCACCATCAAATCCTACAACACCATAACTAATATCAGAATAAACCAAGTGTATCTGGCCTGTTGTTAAGTCTAATTGTATCTGGAAAGTAATTGTTCCTGTTCCTGTTGCACCAAAGTTATCTTCATTAGTCCATTGAACAATATATACATTACCTACAGTTTGTGTTTTAATTGAACCGCCGGTACCCGGAGTCATATCATCCCAATTTGCACAAATAGCTGTAAGTGTTGAACCTGCTACGTTGGTCATTAAACCACCTGTAAGCTGATCAGTATTATTTGCGCCCAATGGAGCCGGTAAAGACCTATTACTATAGTTGATATCACCTGCTGTTGAACCAAAAGCCAACACCCCATTATTTCCTACACGGGCCGTAGTATAAGCTACACCATTGTAATTGAAAGAAGGGATAGTAAGGTTATGTTCGGTATCATCACCAATCGTTCCAACAGAAGTACCTGAAACGCTGATATCGATAAATGCCACTCCACTGTTACCGTTGAAAGTATAACCAACACCAGGTTGTGTATTTACAGCCGAAGATGTTAAGTTAGCTGTTCCGCCGGCACAAACTGAAGCAGGGCCTGAAGCCGTTGCCGTATTTACCCCAGGGTTAACAACAACTGTTGTTGTTGCTGTAGAAGAACATCCGTTTACTGAAGCAGTTACCGTATAGACACCGGCTGCAGTTAAAGTAACAGAAGAAATTGACGGGCTTTGAGAGCTTGAGCTAAACGAATTTGGACCTGTCCAAGCGAACGCTGTTCCGATATTTGAACCACCTGTCAGATTTAGCGTTGAGCCTGAACATACAGGAGTATTGCTAGATGCAGTTGCAGTTGGAATTGGATTAACGGTAAATGATACAACGTTACTTGCCCCTGTTTGAGAACAAGCATCAGTTACTGTAACAGAATAACTGCCTGTAGTACTTACTGTGATCGTGCTTGTAGTAGCACCATTTGACCATAAGTAACTATAAGGTTGACCGCCGCCTGTAACATTTGCAGTAAGAAGCTGAGTTCCGCCTGTACAAACGTTTATTGGACCTGCCGGTGTTACGTTAACAGTTGGAGCACCTGTAGCAATTGATACAGTTGTTGTAGCTGTTGACGCACATCCTGAATTGGTAGCAGTAACTGTAAATGTTGTATTTGCAACTAGTGCGTTAGTTGCAGTAGATGCTGAAGTTGCATTTACTACATCACCTGATGGAGTCCATGCAAAAGTTACAGCACTATATGGAGAGAATGAATACAAACGACCTGAAGACGGCGCAGTTGTAGCATTACCATCATTTGCAACAGTAGTACTTGCTGTATTTGTTGCAAAAGTTAAACTCTGGAAAGTCGTTCCACCTGCTCCGGTAATACCTGCAGAAATGGAAGTTGAAGTCGGTGCTCCCATTGTTCCGTAACGTAATTCAATCTTGTTGCTTGTCTCATAGATCCATGCCTGGAACGTAGAGTTAGAAGCACCTGATACATTACGAGGAATCGTTACTCTCCACTGAACCTTGAAGATTCTGTTTGGAGCAGTTCCTGTTGTAAGTGTTGTTACACTACCATCAGTTCCTGTAGCAGCATCATCCCAAAATGGATAAATCTTTGGAGTATTTGTGCTGCTGGTAACCGCGTTTGTAAACTGACTTGCCAGCGCTGTAGCTGAGTTAGCGAATGCTAACCAACCATCAGGTGATGCTGAGAAGAAAGTATAATTGGTTCCGCCCATATTAAATGTAAATGGAAGCGCAACACATGAACCAGCAGTCGAACTGTTCGCTGCGGCCATTGGAGCATCATCTACACCTAAACCTACAACTGTTGCAGCACCTGTCATCGGATCCAACGTTCCGCTGGAACCGTTGGTAGAAAAACCATAAGTAGCTACAGAAGGTGTTATATAAGAAGAACTAAGGTTTGAAGTACCACCTGTACAAATAGTTGCAGGTGTGGCTGTTGCCGTTAAACTTAAAGGGAAGGATGCAACAGTTATAGCAGATGTCGCTGTATTTGTACATGCGTTTGCATCTGTTCCTGTTACAGTATATGTTGTTGTTGCTGACGGAGATGCATTTACTGATGATCCGGTCGTTGCTGATAAACCACCTGCCGGTGACCAAGCATAAGTTGTAGCTCCTGAAGCAGTCAAAGCAACTGCTGAACCACCCGGTGTACAATAAGAACCTGAAGTTGGTGATACTGCTACGGTTGGTAAAGTATTTACAGTAACTGTAAATTCAAGAGAGGTAGAAGATTGACCTGATGCGGAACATGAAACGGTAACAACATAATATGTAGTCGTTGTTAAATTTCCAGTAGCTTGACTAGCAGCTGTCCCTAAAGTTGTTGTATAAGGCCCTCCTGAAGTTGTTGAGGATGCCCATTGGTAAGTAATTCCTGGAGCTGTATAATTAGTAGTGGAAAAACTTAATGTTGTCCCCGTTCCCGAACATAGCGAAGAAGCACCTGTAATTACTGCCTGAGCAGGTGTTCCTGAACAAACAGGAAGTGGAGTTCCATTTAATTCCCAAGCCCCGATATCAGGAGTTGTTGCATTTCTTGTTGTTCCTGCATAATCAGTTGTAAAACCTGAAATAGTCGCAGCACCAGCCTCTAAGCCGGTTTGAACTGCTAAGTCATACTTTAAGAAATTTGCAGATGCACCGGAAGTTGATTGCCATGTTGGACTTTCTGAAATAGAATTGGCATCACGCGATGCAACACGAGCCTTATAGGCTGTTAATGTAGCATCTGTATTTGTTCCGTCAGTAAAGATAGTTGAACCAAAGAAATCGTTACGATTCGAATTTGCTGAATACGATGTTAATGTAGCTGTTGATCTTCTGTAAGCAGCAGCTAAACCAGTGCCGGTAACAGATGATGTATTTACAAAAATGTTATTTCTTAAATCTACAGTTGTTGTAGTAGAAGCAGAAACAGCGCTTGATCCGAAGAGAGCGCCTGAACTAGATCCATTAAGATAAACTGTATTATAATATGCGTTTACTGTTGTACCACCGGTGATGTTTAATCCTACCAGTGGATTCGCAGCATTTGCTGCAGTTGCGCGTAAATCACCAACTAAGTTATTATATAGAGTTATTGTCGTTCCTACTGACACTAATAAACCATTTACGGTTGTTGAAGCATTGTTTCCAGATAGATCGTATATCTTATTGGCAAAAACATTTGTTGTCGTAGCTCCAGAAATAACAATACCAGAAACAGAAGAAGCACCTGTAGAGGACAAAGTGTTAACTGTGTTATTATTGATATTAATTGTAGTTGAGGTGTTTGAACAAGTAATACCTGTTACTGAACCGCCCGTTCCGGTTGACGTTAAATTATTGATGATATTGGAATTAACATTTAAAGGAGTTCCACCATTGAATGTTGAACCAATACTTAATGCTGTGATAGACGATTGTCCCGTAATATTGGAAAAGGTGTTAGTAGAATAATTTGAGGTAGCACCTATATAAGAGTAAGTCATACCAGTAATGGAACCAGTACCACCTGTCCAATTGCTGAAAGTATTTCCAGTAACAGTTCGATTTGGACTAGTTCCTGCTCCGTCGGTATTATTGACACCGGTTATACCAGTGGCACCGGTTACGGTGATGTTAGAAAAATTGTTGTTAGTAAAACTATGGGTTGAGCCATTTGGCGAACTACCCGCAGTTGTTGATATAGTTACTGTACCACCCGCACCAGTTTTATTAAAAGCTGTAACTATTGAGTTATTGTTCAGCGTTTGAGAACCGGAAGCTGGCATGGAGTAGTTATGTGCGAAAAAGGTGAAACTACCAGTAGTATTTGTTGAAAGATTTGTAAATGTATTTCCGCTTATACTTAAAGTAAGGTGAGGAGCTACAGATGAAATTGCTGTGATTGCAGCACTTGTAGCAAGTGAAGCAGTTAATGCAGTAAAATTATTATTATTAATATTTCCAATAGATGTAGTAGTTGCATTAGTAGCTTCAACTGTTATACCCTGCAATGTACCGGAAGCTACACCATAAGTTAATGCAATTGTATTATTGTTAATTGCATTTGTATACGTTCCTGTTGGCGTTGCACTTGCTGACACATTATAAATTCCTCTAAGTGTACCTGAAGTGACACCACCGTTAGAACTTGTAATGCTGTTAAATGAAACATTGAACCCAATACTGTTTCTTATTAAAATACCATAAACAGTTCCGGATACGTTTGCATAACCTGAAAAAGTTCCTGTTGTACCAAAGTTACTGATGGTATTAGCCGTGGCTCCACTTGCGCCACCAATATCTATTCCCGTATTAAAATCAGCAGCAGCAGTAGGTCCTAATACAAGGATAGCGTTGTTAACGTTACTTATTATATTACTATAGATCTTCAAACCACTGTTACTACCAGCAGTTGTTGTTGCAGAAGCAGAAGTTGTTGCTGCAGTCGCAGTATGAGTGGAGTTACTATAGATACCAAAAGTATTTTGATATGTTCTGTTTAAAGTGATGGTGTTACCCTGGATGGTTACATTCTGTGCACCATTAGTTGAGGTAGCATAAAACAATGCAACACCAAATTCAGTCATGTTATTAGTGGCAGCAGCCGTTGTAGTATTCGCTGCATTTTCCAACATGGTGAAATTCTTGATCGTTACGTTATCACTTCCGATAACTTTAAAGATCGCATCCACTAATGTTCCTGCAGTTTGAGGTGTGAAAGCAGTAATCGTACTACTTGCACCATCAATAGTTACACTGTTAGTAGTCGTCGTAGCAGCAGCAAAGCTGATCGAATAACCACCTGCAGGTGTAGTCTCAGTTCCCGAGGCTGTACACGTTAATGTAACAGGACCTGAGATCGATGTGATACCGTTCAATGCCGTTACTGCATTCGCTAAGGAAGTGTAACTCGCCGCCAGAGCGGGAACCGTGTTTGAGGGATTAGTTACCGTTACTGACACCGCCATCGAACTGAGGCAGGTAGTGAGGACTAAACCCACAACTAAGAACCAGCTTGCGAAAGCCGTTCTCGTGCGTTTTGGATTGTAATTGTTTTCCATGTTGGTTAAGTTATATTGATTTTTGTTTTTGTTTTTATTCTTCTCATAGGTAGAAATAGCAAATTCCACGACTGAAAATAATTTCATCGTGGTCTTCAACTTTTCTAATAGAATTGATTTGCTCGTGTAATAGTTCACGTATAGTCTTTTCGTTAGTGTAGATTATTATATTGTTGTTGCAACTTATAAAAAGTCGCTTCGTAAAGGTGGGTAATTATATCGTGATTTGCAATTAATTTTGTTAACACCTGTTCATTGTCGAATCGCAGTAACAACAGGCCTTTCAAACATTATTCGAACTTAATCTATTAAGTCAGAATCTCCAATTAAAAGGGTTGTTTCTTCTTAACATTTTGGCGAATGTGCCTTTTTGGTTGGCGAATGATGAAACCTTTGTGTTTTAGTGCCTAGTGCGTTTTTAGCGTTATTTCGATGATTCGGTTTTTTATTACTTACTCGTTTTATTGCGGATTGTCGTGTGTGAATTGCTTCGATTTAACACCTACCTCGCAACTCTTTTTTTTTGCTTTTTGCTTTTTGCTTTTTGCTTTTTCTTATTCTTTTTCCTTCTCTAGAAGCCAATATTCGCCCCAAAGGAAATCGTCGTTTTCTTCCCCTTATAATATGGCATTGTGTACTGATTCAACTCAGCTGTAGTTCCTGTTTTGTCACTCATCATAATGCCTGCCGTAAACCAACAATCGTTGAAGATCTGGTACCGGGCATTGAAGCTCATTTCTGAACTTTCCCAATAAACCAGATCGATAAATGGGAGCCCCATTCCATCGCCGGTTGTGTCTTTTGAACTACCTGTATAATGATATTCTTTCCCCTTTTGAGCGAAAGTATAAGATGCTTCTAAGTACAATTTTGAGATCGGTCGAGCCGATACAGAAAGGAAAATTTCTTGCGCATTCTCGCCCAAATAATGACCCATATTATATGACGAATTTGCAAATGTTCCTGTCAGTAAATAGTGGCGATAAACACCCGGATTGTTACGGGTATATTCTGCTGTTACATTCACATTTTTATTGAGAATATTGCTCACCTTCCCTCCTACTTTTAGACTTACAAAATTGGTTTGCTGATTCGCATCCAACGCGCGTCCAAGTGCAATCTCGTCAATGAAAACAGACATATATAAGTGTGTCTTTTTGATTGCACGAGTCCCGATGTTAAAAAACATCTGAGAATTTTGTCCAAGGAAATTGCTTCCCGAAGAAGTTTGAGAGTGATCGACTGTTTTGTAAAAAAAGAATGGCATCATGTAAGCAGGATTCAATCCCTGGTCACTATATATAATAGAGTTGCCAATTGACAAAGACCAATTTTTAAGCGGCGTAAAAGTGAACATATTTGCCGCTACATATTTTGACTGGTTGATCACGCGGATCTGATTACCGTTATAATATGACCTTGAGCTGTCGAGCACATCAGACACAAGCCAGCCATGCACATAATTAAAGTCAAACCATTTAACCGGACTCATGTGAAATTTCAAATGAGTAAAGGAAGGTTGGTGACCCGAAAAAATATTGGAGCCATGATAATTGTCGCCCCAAACAAAATGATCTTTCAAAAGTCCGAGACTACCCCAAGACCAACTGTACGTCATTCCGCCGCGGATCTCATCATAATCTCCACCGCCTTTAGTATCGTTTTTGTAATTTGATGCTTCAGCTTGGTTAAGATAACCGGGATCACTTAGGCGTTTGCTTTCGTGGATATCACGAAGGCTGGCATAGAAGCCGAAATTTTTTCCAACGTAAGAATATAATTCTCCACCGGCATATCTTCTATAAAATGAACCGGCGTCATTATTATAATATGTAAGTCCAACGATGGGCTCCACATTAAAAGTAAAGAGCGAGTCTTTATAATATAGTATGTCGTATCGCTTGTCGAAATTTTTATCTGCCTTCAATTCCTTATTGAAATCTTTCAGATAAAAATCAAGATCCGCTTGCTGACGCTTATTCAATTCAGAACGACGCGCATCCGCTTCGCTTAACTTCTTTGCAATAAAATTTCTAGAATATGGTTTGATCGTAGTATTAACTTCAATGATGCGACTGTTTGTTAGTTCGTCGATGAAATCATACAGATCAGTATTGTTCACATGCACATATACCTCTTGAGCCTGAACAGCGAAAGTTGTAAGTAATAAGAGTAGTATAAGGTAAGTGTGCGTAAACTTTTGTTTCATAAATGGTAAGCGAGGGAATGGTAAGTAGTAAGTGGTGAGTGGTAAGTGGTGAGTGGTAAGTAGCAACACTTACTATTTTGGACTTGTTTCTTTCAATTAGTTATTAGTTATTAGTTATTAGTTATTAAGTAACCGGTGCTACTCACCACTTACCACTTACCACTTACTACTTACTTCTTGCGCGGCGAATTACAATATTATAACACGCTTTGAACAAGTATTTGACATCCGTTGTGAGTGGATTTTTTTCGTGAGCAATTAGGTATTTCATTTCTGATGCTTGGATCTCTTCCATGGTTTTAGGCATGTCGACATAAAACGGTGGAATTAGACCGGGTTTATGATTAAGTCGTCTTTCCTGTAGTTCTTCAGAATAGAGTCCGAGGAAGTGCGAGCTTAACGGGCGAACACCTACAATTTTCAGGTCTCCTTTAAGAAGATTGATGATCATTGGCAATTCGTCGATCCAATAACGGCGGAAGAACCTTCCAAGAGTAGACACTCTGAAATCGTCCTTCATTTTTCCGCCATCGGCCAAATGGTTCATCTCATATACATACTTCTGTATGTATTCAGAATAAGAGTGCATGGTACGCATCTTATATACATGTATCACCTTGCCGTTTTTACCGTGGCGACGCATTCTGAAGATGGGACCATAAACCGGTTCGTAATCGAACAGGGGTGATTTTTCTTTTGAAGCTACGAAGAAGAGATTCTTTCCGATGAACTTCATCGATTTGATCTCGAAGCCGGCAGCATATAAACGACCTAATGTTTCTGTGCGGGAAAGAACTTTATTTCTTTCGCCCACCATTACATTATATAAGTTGCGGGTTACCGGAAATTTCGGGAACACACGTTTCAAGAAAAAGTCGAGTACATAATATATGTGTGCGAGTCCAACAGGAAAGCGATTCATTATACGACGCTTTCTCAAATATTTTGTTTCAACACAACCGATGAACAAACCACCTTCAGACAAATGATCATTTACTTTATGTAAAAAATTATTGATGCCGCGGACATCGTTGATCCGTTTTAAGTTGATTATTGCTTTTGCATTTGCCGGAAGATTGTTGACGCTGTCGGCAATCGATGTACGCATTACAAAAGTTCCTTCCGTTTTTAAATTACAAAAATCGGAAATGTATTTTTTGACATCACGTTCCATTCCGCCGATCTTTTCAAGATGCGGTCGAAAGTTGTGTAATCGTTTTTTTGTTTGCGGAAAATTTTTCGTGGCAATTGCAGAAGAGCCTACAACCGGATTGTTGCGGAACGAAAATTGACGCAATACATTTTTTGTATTCTTCTCTTTTTTCATTTTACTATTTCGTTCCCGGAACAAACATAAGATTTGTGTTCATGTTATGTTTCATAATCCTGCTCATTTCTTACAATGAGCAAAATAATTCCGAATTAATTAATTTAATTTTTTAATTAATTGCTTTATTTTATTTTATGGTTGGTGTACTGACTCGCAGATGTACACTGTCTTTTTTCTGAACACCTTAGGCGAAAGCCTTTCGGAGAGCGGGATTCAGGACGTGGTGGTGTTATGAATTATTGATATCCAAATCTAATCATAAGGAACGGAATTTGCAAGAGAAATCGGCCATCGCCACACTATATGCCGTAAATGCATAATAAAATAGGGGAA
>JANOBV010000358.1:0-8600 GCA_031411835.1 Bacteroidota bacterium
CGCCGATGGCGCCTTTTCTTCCTCCTGAACCCCTCTCGATGATATAACCAATGGAAGCTGTCATTCCCTTGGGAATCTTTTAGGTAATTAGAAACGACATTACTTGACCTTCCTACCCTTCCACTCATAAGAAGCAAAAGGAACTGCAATTCCAATGACAGCAATGTAAAACCAATAAATTGGCTGAATGAAAATAATAGCAATTGAAAAAATAGATTGCCCAAGATCGGCTCCTACTTTTTTTAGAAAGACTAATTCTGCTACCAACTTTATTATTAAAGTAGACAAAAAGATCAACGCAATTTTCGAATAGAAATACACTAAAATTAATTCAAGAAATAATCCCACATGAACAAACCAAGAAATAACAGCAATAAAAACCGTAAAAAATGAAAGCGTAAATGGAATCTTTGTTGCCCAACGACGACGTTGTTGCCAGAAAGATTTCAAACTAGAGAGTGAATTACTTTTTACAATTGCATTCTTTGATTTTACAAAAGCAAGTTGAGTGGGATTTTCAGAATGCATTTTTCTCATCAACTGAGTATCATCACCGGATGCAAATGCTGAACCGATAAAACCTTCCACTGCATCGTAAGCACTTTTTCTGTAACACAAATTCGCACCGTTACACATCATCGCTCTATGGTTTGCAATAGATGCGCCTGCAATTCCTGTGAGTCCGATCATTTCCATCTTTTGCAGCAATGAAAACAATCCATTTCCGCCGCTTAATACAACCGGTCCGGCAACGAAAGAAATATCTGAGTTAGAAAACGGTTCGGCCATCGACCGAACCCAACCTTCCTGCACAATGCAATCACCATCAGTTGTGAGAATAAGATCGGCTGTCGATCTTTTTATGGCATGCGCTAAAGCCGACTTTTTTCCTTCGCCTTCAGAATGAATTACGCTACTTGTTATTTCCGAATGGCGTGATAAAAAATCGTTCGCCAAATTGAAACTGTTGTCTATTGAATGATCGTCGACGACGACTATTCTGAAATTACTCTTGCCGTAATTTTGAATTACTAATCGTTCGAGTATATTCAATACTACTTTTTCTTCATTTCTTATTGCAATGATGACATCAACATTCAACAACTTACTATTCGACTTTTTAGCTGAAACTTCAATAGCTTTCCATCCTCGGTTACACCATAGAATGAAAACCGAATAGATCATTGTAAAAGCTAAAATCACAAATGAAAATATCATTCTGTTTTCGTTTTTCCCAATCTAAAGTTCAACATAAAAAGTGCACCCACCAAAGCCGGTATTGCAAGGTTAATTATCCACAATGAAAATACGGCATTTAAAACCGGAAGAATATCGAGTGTGATCTTCGAGAAGAAATAGGTTGCTGCTGCTCCTCTAATTCCTAATTCGATCAATGTGATGCTTGGTACAATTGTGATCACAAGGTACGTCATTGCAATCATAATGAACGAGGGAAGAAATTTACTATCGCCACCATACATTTTGATCAACAAATAAAACTGAATTACAAAAATTAAATACCGCAACATTGCCAATGCAAAGACGCGCAAAAGTTCTTTCGAGCTGTACTCTGACAGCACGTGAAACATAGCATACCATTTTTGCGGAAATTTTAATCGCTTTAAAATGCTCTCAAGAAAACGCATATTGAAGAATGCGAGAATAGAAACGAATGAAACTACAAGCAACGTAATGCAGATCAGAAAACTGACAATAAAAGTTAATTCTGCATAAGTCGACAAATAATAAACTGAAGCAATCGAACCCACCAATAGTGTCACTAACAGCTGACTAATATTTTCAATGACGGTTATGATCGTTGCTTGGATCTTATTTGCTTTTTCTAAGTGAAAGACTCGACCGGCAAATTCACCAATGCGATTCGGAGTGAAAATACTGATCGTTAATCCGGAGCAAACTGCTTCCAAAGAACGGAAGAGTGAAATGTTTTCAATTCGGTCGATCATCAATTTCCATTTCATTGCTTCAGTGAGCCAGTTGAAGATCATCAGTACAAAAACGACGATCAGACTCAACATTGTTTCCGGTTTTTGAAATGCTTCCTTCAGTTGTAATAAATATCCTTCGGCATCTTTTTGCTCAGAGATCTTTACATAAACGAACCAAAAGGCTAAAACTGCAAGTAGTATTTTGAACGCTTGCCAACCGTAAATGGAAATATTTGACTTTCTTTGTTCCATAGAATTCAACAAGTATAAGGAAAGTATTTGTTGAGTAATTGCTTTCAAAAACTATTCGTCCACATTCGATTTGTCGCAGCAAGAAAAAATAATTTTAGGAATTGACCCCGGAACAAATATCATGGGGTATGGAATTATTAGCGTGACCGGCTCTCAAATAAAACTGATCGCACTGGGAATTATTTCATTGGAAAAAATGGACGATCACTTTTTAAAATTGAAAACCATTTTTGAAAAAACCACAACACTGATCGATAGTTACAATCCCGACGAGATCGCAATAGAAGCCCCGTTTTTCGGAAAGAATGTGCAGTCGATGTTAAAACTTGGTCGCGCCCAAGGCGTGGCCATGTCAGCCGGATTGGCTCGTTCCATTCCTATTTTCGAATATTCACCTAAAAAGATTAAGCAAAGCATCACCGGCAATGGAAATGCCTCCAAAGAACAGGTCGCAGCGATGTTACAGACGCTTTTAAGCTACCAAGAAACTCCGCAATACTTAGACGCCACTGACGGGCTTGCAGCGGCTCTGTGTCATCATTTTCAAGGAAAAGCAGGTACTTCTGCCGGTGGTAGTAAGAAAGGTAGTAGTTGGAAGGCTTTTGTGACGGCCAATCCAGGGCGAGTTTCCAAATAATCCATCAAGATCCAGAAAAGTGTGAAAATTGTAGATGGCGCCACATTACACACTCAAACTCAAACTTCACACTCCATTTAAATAAATTGATTTCTTATCGCCTCGGCAACTTCCTCCATCTCTTCCTTCGAAAACGACAATTTCGGACTAGCAAAATTCATATCGCTGACCTTGTTCATCGGGATGAGGTGAATGTGTGCATGAGGAACTTCTAAACCTATTACGGCAACTCCTACTCTTCTGCATGGGACTTCTTTGCCAATTGCCTTCGCTACTGTTTGCGCAAAACTCCATAGCCCTTGAAATTCAGCCGAAGGAATATCAAAAATGTAATCGGTTTCTTTTTTAGGGATAACTAGTGTATGACCTTTGGCTAGCGGACTCACATCTAAAAATGCAAGGTAGTTTTCATCCTCCGCTATTTTGTAGCAAGGGATTTCGCCATTGACGATGCGGGTGAAGATTGTTGCCATGAATTGGTGAGTGGTAAGTAGTAAGTAGTAAGTGGTAAGTGGTAAGTGGTAAGTGGTAAGTAGTAAGTAGTAAGTGTAAGCAGTGCTACTCACTACTTACCACTTACTACTCACCTTTTATTAACGTGATATATCAATGATAACAAACTCCAGCTTCCCTGACGGTACAGTGATCTCAGCAACTTCGCCGACTTTTTTTCCGAGAAGTCCTTTTCCGATTGGAGAGGTAACGGAAATTTTTCCTGTTTTCAGATCTGCTTCATTTTCTGCTACTAGTAAATAAGTCATTTCTGAATTATTGGCTTTGTTGCGGATCTTTACTTTTGAAAGAACAAGAGCACGTGAAACGTCAACCTTGCTTTCATCTAAAATACGAGCGCTAGAAACTACTTCCTCTAATTTAGAAATTTTTAATTCAAGCAAACCTTGAGCATCTTTTGCTGCATCATATTCTGCATTCTCAGAAAGATCGCCTTTGTCGCGAGCTTCTGCTATTTGACGTGAAATACTTGGACGTTCAACAGTCTTAAGCTGATTTAATTCGTCCTGTAATTTCTTTAATCCTTCAGCTGTGAAATATTGTAATGTCATACCTAACTTGATTTAATATTCTTACTTGATTTAAATTAAAAAAACAAGACTCCGTGGTCGGAGTCTTGTTTGATCTTACAAAGATATAAATTTTTCTTTTTACAAAACGAAGCGGAATCCGAAGCTGTGGATACCATCCCAAGGCTGAGTTGAGCGGTATGAGTAATCGATTCCGAATTTTTTACCGCCTGATCCAAGTGGAAGGTCAACTGTCATACCAGCTGAAAGGCCTGAATAGACAGTTGTACGAAGTGCATCGTCAAACAATCCATCTTCATACGTAAATCCTCCACGAAGCATAAATAGCTTCTTGAATCCGTATTGAAGTCCCATTGTATATTGATCGTTTGTGAATGAATTCGAAGTAAAATTTCCGGCAATTGAAAGTTCATGATCTTTTACAAGTTCAAGATCATAAGCAAGGCCGATATTTATTAGTGAGGGCATTTCAAATCCCTCCGTACGTTGTTCTACGGTTAACTGATAAACATTATTTGTATTTGGTGCATTCACACGTGTAGAAAGTCCATCACCACCAAACTGAAGCGGAGTACCAACGTTTCTTAATGCAATACCAAAATGGATATTGTCTTTCGTTTCATTGTTTCCTGTTACATATTGGATCCCTGCATCAACAGCAATTCCACCTGCGCTTACGTTTGAAATACTTTCATCGATGATACGAAGTGTTAGTCCACCATAAATTGAATTCGAGAAAGTCTTTGCATAAGAAATTCCTAAATTAATATACTGTGGCGAGTAGGTACCAAGACTTGGCTCGGGCTGATCCACTGTAGTGATATCGACTTCTCCGAAGGCCATTGACATGATGCTTAATCCAAGTACTCCGCTTTCACCCATTTTTTGTGTAATACCAAAAGCATTCAGCGTTATCCCTGAACCTTGAAGATAGTTTGTATGACTGAATAATACTTCCGTCTTCTTTGTGAATGCAGTTCCTGCAACGTTCAGAAATTGAGCTTCGAGGCCTTGTGCAGAGCCGCTATTCGCCCCACCCCAACCGGCAGATCGTGCCCAAGGGTTGATCAACAATTCTGTTGCTCCTGCTTGTCCGATACGATCCGGATTTCCCGCCTTCACAACTCCTGTAGGAATTGCAAGCATTGCAAGTGCAAGGCTGACCAACTTTATTTTATAAACAGATTTCATATGACTAGTTTTTCTGTGGCTTTGTTAAGTAATAAATTAGAATGTATCAAGATCAATCGGACGAATCACACCGAACCATTTTATTGTTCGTTCTCCAATTCCATCTGCAGCAATGTGTATGATATACATACCACTTGCAATTGGAACTCCTTTTGAATTTTTCAAATCCCAATCGATCGCCGATTCTAAATTTGTTTCCGGATATGATGAGCCGGCACTGTTATTCTTCCCAACACTTCTTTCGAATTTACGAACTAATGATCCGCTTGGAGTATAGATTGAGATAACACAAGTTGAAGGAAGGTTTACGATCTTCACTCTGTTATCGATCTGATTGATCTCATAAGAAGAGTAAGCATAGTAAGGATTCGGAACAACATTGATCAAACCTAATGCATTTGTAGCAACTGCAGTTTGTCCTACTTGCGGTTGCAAATTTGCTGTATTGAATCTGTAGTATGGGAAGTTATCGTTAATTGATCCGCTAACTCCTGATACATACTGACGATATGGTTTTGCTACGCGAAGACGAACTTTTACTTCATTGTCTAACAAAGCTTGTCCCGGAGTAAGCAATGGAACTCCAACCCACATACAATCTTTCCAAATCTTTTTGACAATATTTTTATTTGCTGTAGTCGTTGCATTAATGTTCCATAATGCAGCTCGGATATGGCTGCATCCGTCATAAGCAGGACCCCAATATGATGTATCAGTAGGGTAAATATCTCCAGAAACCAAGTTGGCAGGTGCAGCAAGAATTGTATCCGCGTAATTTCCTTTGTTACCGAAAACATAGATATAATGTTTTCCGCCTGCTTGTAGAACGAAGTTTCCTGTATTGTCAAAGTAGCCAACATTTGAAGTAGGATTCCATTTCATATCAGAACCATTCTCTTGAGGAAAATGACTGTCTTCGCCAAATGCAATATTTAAACGCTCACCTGTTTCAAGGTCCATAGCATAGCCAGGGAAATAACTAAATCCTTCATCAGTGGTACTATATGTACCATCAATATTCATAGATGCATGTTTTCGGATTAACCCATTTAACTGATTGCCTTCGGTATTAGCGGAATTAGAACCCATTTCAAATACAACACAACGGCTCCATTTAGATTTATCAGGTGTAATTACGATATCAACATTAGATAGCCATTCCAAATTATCATAATAAGGAGCAGATTTAGATCCATACAGACCTGATTTTGGAGCAGGTGCTATTCTTTCTGCAACTGACACTGTTGAAGAATTTGTTATTCTGAATGGCGCCCATGTCCCACCTAAAGTTTTAGAGTAGAAATCACTTGGATCAACTAATGGTTTATAATCAGCTGAAACATCCTTTCCTGCCATGATCCAGTTCAAAGGCTCAAAACTATTTAAATCACTAATCCCGGCTAACCAACGATTGTTAGGATTAGAATATTCCCGTGTTGCTTCAATGAAACCATTTCCATCGACTACTACCTCTCCGGTATTTTTCACTTGATTCATACTGATAGAGAATCCGTAATTGGGGAATAATTGATCATATGGAAATTCAAGTGATTTCAATGCAACATCTTCTTTTCCTGTTTGAATATTTTTCAGGACCCATCTTGCACTCGCTGTGATGGAAAGACTGTCAACAATAAGAGTATTGTCCGCAGGAATTGAATCTGACATTGTCACTGTATAAGGACCTGTTCCACTAATAGCGGTGATCTTTGTATTCTGAGGAAAAGCATCGTTACTTGCATTTAAATACAAACCAACTTTTAACAGATCAACATTTTGAACATTAGTGATCGTAAATGAAGTGCCGGTAATATTTCCTGCAAATACTCTATTAGTAATTGTATCATTCAACCATAACTCGAAACTTCCACCATCAATTGCAAATGGATCGTACACACGAATATCGACAGGACCATGACCACCTACATACGTTGGAGTTTGAATTCTGTTATTTCCTTGGCTGAAAATGATGTCATCGATCTGACTTTGTTTTATATCAAGAGTACCTCTATCTGCTCCAATGTTATAACCATTTCCAAATCCGGTGTAACGAGTGATTTCCGGACCATCTCCATAAGAAGCTCCAAGTACCAATCCATCTCCTTCAGGAGTAGAAATATGTGGGATCCCTGTGAAGATCTCAATCTTTTCTCCTGCAGCATTCTGACGACTCTGAACATATGGCTGGCCATAGATACCATTTAAGTCAGGATCACTCGGATCCTGAACGTCAGCAACTCCATCATATGCATATGCTACAGCAAAGAAGTAATAGGTTTTATGATTTACAAGGCTAGGATCTCCAGTTGCAAATGCATCTGTAGTTACTCTGAATGAATGACGAAGACCATTATCTGCACCAAAAACCTCCTCAGTAGGCACAAAAGCACTTATATCACCATCAAACACTTTATTTACGATCTGCGCTGTTCCATTTTTAGCGTCGCATTGGAAGATCAAACGAGCTTTATCAGCATTCTTCAGGTCGTTTACCGATACAGATGGGTCTATTACCTGGAAAATTTTATAGCCTTCAAAACGAAAGATTGCATCCGGTTTAACAGGAATATTAATATCTTTTTCTTTGTAATCTTCTTTCAGGTTATTTGATCCTTCAGGATTACTAAGAGAAAGAATAAGTTCTTTATCTAATTCACGAATGGTAACTTCAGGAGCACTAGGTCCATTGATTACTTTGAAACAAGACTCAAATAAATTCTGTGCTTTTGCATCAGCAAGTTTCAATAATCTAACAGAAGCATCAGGTCCACCTGAAGAAGTACGAGCCCACACTGCACCGGTTGTAATGTAATTTACATTTCCAGGTTTCAAAGTGAATGGACCGGCAGATTGCAAGAAACGACGATCGTCCGGAGTATTCGGTGTACTACCGGGTCCTGTTGGTGTTGTTTCAGTCCAAATAAATTGTGGAACACCGTTTGTTCCTACCCAAAGTGGGTCAGAGCTTCCGGGGAACATGAAATCACAATTTACACCACCAGATTGATAACCATTGCCACCATATTGCATTAATGAACCATCCTTCCAGATACCTCTTAAATAATTGTAATAATGTTGAGCGTTATCAGGATTACCGAAATTACTTGCATCATTATTATAGTAAACGAATTTTGACATGATGATCTGCTCACCCGGTTCGTCAGTAACTCCATTTCTATTATTGTCTTTTCCGTCAGCAGAATCTGCAACCGGCCCTTCGAAGAAATCGACACCAATTGCAGGTGGATTAGAACCATATCCTAACGCTCCGTCATCAATAGCATCACCATTGTAACAGAAACCTAATCCTCTTCCTACATCACATCCAACATAATCATCTAAGTAATTTCCAAGATCCGGATCTACCCAAGCACCAAAGTAAGTTTCATTCAAATCTGTGGTTGCACGGTTGATGATCTTATAACGATAGAACGTCATATTATTGATCTCATCACCTGTATTGAAACCAAAAGCTTGCGCTTGGATCTCTACTCCGACAGGATAAGAACTATTTGTTTCATTGTGAAT
>JANOBV010000359.1:0-2989 GCA_031411835.1 Bacteroidota bacterium
GCAGTAAATATTGCAGGCATTCCATATCCTGATGCAAGACATCTCGTTGCAAGTGTTCCTTGTGGAATTAAATCAACTTCTAATTCGCCCGACAGCATTTGTCTTTCGAATTCTGCATTCTCGCCTACATAAGAAGCGATCATCTTTTTGATTTGTTTTGAATGAAGAAGCATTCCTAATCCGAAATCATCAACACCGGCATTATTGCTAATACATGTCAAACCACGAACACCTTTTTTCACCATAGCAGAAATCGCATTCTCAGGAATCCCGCACAAACCAAAACCACCAACCATCACAGTCATTCCATCACGCATATCGCGAATTGCTTCTTCGGCATTTGCTACAACTTTATTCATTGCTTCTCTTATTAGAAATTATCTTTATCGAATGTTCCCGAACCGTTAGATCCCGGCTGAACATATTTATCACAATTTAATTCAACACTTAATTTTTCTGCAGGTGGAGTAAAATCGCGCTTAGAAAGATTAATATCTTTATCAGCATAAACTTTTTGCATATACAAAGCCCAGATCGGCAAAGCTGTTCTTGCACCTTGTCCCAATTCCAATGTACGGAAGTGAACGATACGATCTTCGCATCCAACCCAGCAACCGGAAACAAGATCTGGAGTAATTCCCATAAACCATCCGTCACTTTGATTTTGTGTAGTTCCTGTCTTACCTGCAATAGGATTCGACATTTTATATTGTCCTCGTAATCTTGCTCCTGTTCCGAATTGTACAACACCTTTCATTAAATTCAACATGAGATATGCAGTCTCTTCACTGATGGCTTCAACTTTTCTCGGAACAAAATCTTGCAATACGTTTCCATTTTTATCTTCTATTCGCACAAGATATGTTGGCTGCGTCCAAACACCTTTATTTGCAAATGCAGAATATGCGCCAACCATTTCATAAACTGAAACATCTGGTGTTCCTAAACAAATTGCAGGAACTGCATCGATCTGAGACGTAATCCCCATTCTACGAGTGATGTCAATCATTGCTTGCGGACCGAATTGTTTCATCAAGTATGCAGAGATACAATTCACCGATTCAGCGAGACCTTGTTTAAGGGTCAACATGCCGCCGTATTTTCCATCGGCATTATCAGGAGACCATGTTTCTCCTGTTGGAAGATCGAAAGTAACTTTTACGTTTGGTATTTTATAGCAAGGCGAATATCCTTCTTGCATTGCAAGCGTGTAAAGAAATGGTTTGAACGTTGAACCTACTTGACGCTTTCCTTCTTTCACGTGATCGTATTTGAAATAACGATAATCGTTTCCACCAACCCAAGCGCGAACAGAACCACTGATAGGATCCATTGACATAAATCCGCATTGTAAAAATTTCTTGTAGTATTTCAAACTGTCGAGCGGAGAAAGCATTGTATCAACTTCACCATTCCATGTAAAGACAGTCATCTCCATTTTTGTTTTGAATGCTTTATCGATTTCTTTATCAGAAGCCTTCGCTGCTTTCATAGCAATGTAACGATCCGTCTTCTTCATCCCTTCCTTTACAAGTTCCGGATGCTCGTCCCACGGTTGTGCCTTACCTTTCCAATGTTCGTTAAACTTTTTCTGGATCTCTTTCATGTGCTCACGCATCGCTTCTTCTGCATAGCGTTGCATTTTGGAATTGATCGTAGTGTAAATTTTTAATCCGTCAGTATAGAGATTGTAAGGTTTACCTGTTGCATTGTTGATATGCTCTTTACACCATGAAAGCAATTCTGTTCTTAACACTTCACGGAAATAAGTTGCCAGTCCGAAGTTGTGATCTTCCATCTGATAATTTAATTTTGTTGGAAGAGCTTTAATAGAATCGTATTGATGATCGGTGAGGAAATTATATTTATTCATTTGCGAAAGAACGATGTTTCTTCGCGCAAGAGAATTTTTTGGATTGCGAGCAGGATTAAATTTTGTCGGAGCTTGTAACATACCAACAAGCACAGCAGATTCCTGAATGTTTAACGAGTCCGGTGTTTTCGCAAAGTAGGTTTGCGTTGCAGATTTTATTCCGAAAGCATTACTACTAAATTCTACCGTGTTCAAATACATGGCAAGAATTTCTTCCTTCGTATAACGTCTTTCCAGTTGAACAGAAATAATCCACTCTTGAATTTTCTGGATAACGCGATCCATTTTACTTTTTGGTTTATCGTGGAAAAGATTTTTTGCTAGCTGCTGAGTTAATGTACTACCTCCGCCGGCGCTTCCTGCACGAAGAACAACACGAACCAATCCACGAAGATCGATACCACTATGTTTTTCAAAACGAATATCTTCAGTTGCTTTTAATGCATTGATCAAATTTGGAGAGAGTTCATAATAATGAACATTCGTTCTATTTTGAATATAATATTTTCCGATAACAGTAAGATCGTTCGATAACACTTCGGAAGCCAAATTGCTTTTCGGATTTTCAAGATCTTCGAACGTAGGCAATTCTTCGCCGATGTATCCTTTCGAAGCTAAAAATATGACGAACATTAAAAAGAGAAATGGTAAAGAAACCAATATCCAAAACAGGCGGATATATTTCTTGAAAGATGGTTTTGATTTGGGCATTTTTTAGGCCGGAATAGTGGTGAGTCTATGAACGAATCTGAAGGCGGATAATTGAAGATCTGTAGTGAACTGCATCAATTTCAATTTGTTGATTTACAGTTGTTTAATAGATCGTTCTCCTTAGAAGTTACATAGATGCTTCGAAGATAGTAAATATAAAGTTTTGGGAAATGTGAGGTTAGTGGAAATATTGGAAAGTTATGCGGACTATAAGGTTCATAGAAAAAAGTCTCCCGCAGATTCCGCAGAAAAATATGCAGATGAAATCACAGATTTTTTCCCAACGCTCGGCGGAATTTTTAATTCCGCCGACACTTAGTTTATCATCATATGGTTTTATGTGAATAGTTGTCTTTCGAAAATTGAAAACGTTTCGCAATTAATTAAAAATAAGCTACGTGTCGG
>JANOBV010000360.1:0-4556 GCA_031411835.1 Bacteroidota bacterium
GTTTCCGTGATGGGCGAAGAAATATCAAATGAACGATGCTTATAGGAGTTACTCCAATTATAACCGGATATCAAAGCACCGGCTTTGAATTTATTATTTACATGATCAACAGAATCTAAATAAGGTTTAGATTCTTTAACCACCTGCGAACTATCTCTTCTATGATAGTCAAGCGACTCATCATTCGTAAGTGGAATTGGCCGAACCGTTTCCCAGTATCTCGTATTTTTCTTATTCGCTCCAGCATTCACTTTCATCACTTCACCTCTTGCAAAGCCTTCTGCTTTTACACCTTCAATTGTGTAATTATTAAAAACCCCAATAACAACTCCATTTCCTTCAAATCCAAGAAAGCTAAAGCTATAACTCAATTGATGATTGAATGGTAGAATTTTATCACCCGAAATTGTTATAAATGTTTCTTTCACTCTGAATGTATCGATGAATTCCATTTGTTGCTCTTTTGTAATATACAGATCAGCGCTATGAATGTACCAATCATCATCAGCAATATAAATCGTTCCGGCAAAAACTGGATCAGTTTTTCGCTTTGGGATAACAGTGATCTTATTGATCGTTTTTCCATTCTCAATAAATGTTCCTTCTAAACGATATCGATAAGAGAACAATGCATTAGCGCCTATTGGAGAAACTATTCCTCGTGGAGTAATTGATGTAAGATCGACCAGGTTATCATAAAAATTTATGAGTACATCAGAAGACTGATTAAAGCTGTAAGTCCGAGCAGAACCACTTACTTTACTGCTGATCATTTCCTCTTTAAAGTTGCTCGGTTGCTTATAAAACAAATGTGAAATAGATTCGCTCAGATAAAACATTTTTGTTGTTGTATCCATAAATTCATTGGCATCTACTTTTGATCCCATAAATGTTTTCGGATGATCGGTTAGTTTTTGTGTTGATTTCACATAAGCATCACATGAATATTCCTTGACTTGATCACGATAAAATTTTCTTTTCTCCTGAGCTTTTCTAATTACAGCATAAGCAGGATCTTCTGCATTTGCTTTTATGACAACAGTTTTTAAATCTACTGCCTCAAGATTCAATTGCATGTTTAAGGCAATCGGTGTAGTACCAACTTCTACATTCTCAACTTTTGCTGTAAAGCCAATCATTTTATAGGTCAAAGAATAATTACCCGGCTTTAGTTCAAGCTTGTAATTTCCTTCAACGTTTGCTGTTGTACCAATACTTGTTCCGGCAATAAATACACTCACGAACGAAATTGGTTGATTTTTTTCATCTACAACAAGTCCTGATACAGTTGTAGCATTTGCTTTCATCGATAAAACAATTAAAAGCACACACCAAATTTTACTTATTTTCGATCTCATCATTAAGTTGAATAATTCCATTTGTAAATGTTTTCCATGAAAAATTTTCTCGATCTGCAAGCACATTTTTTGCAAATTCATTTTCACGATGATTAATATAAAAATCAGCAATTGCTTTCGAAATTGCTTCGGCAGTTCTTTCCGTCACATATCCTACTCTACCATCAGCAACTATTTCAGCCAAGCCACCGACATTAGTAACCAACATTGGCCTTCCAAAATAATAGGCTATTTGTGTAATTCCACTTTGAGTCGCACTCTTATATGGCTGCACAACTAGATCTGCTGCACAGAAATAATCTTTGACTGATTCTTTTCCAATGAATTCTGTATGCAAAATAAATCGGTTGCCATTTTCAATTGATGCAATTTTATCGAGATATGGTTTTCTATCTTCATAAAATTCACCTGCAATAAGTAATTTCACATTCAAGTCCTTCAAAATTGGATCTGACATCGCTTCAATCAAAAGATCTAAACCCTTATAAGAACGAATAAATCCGAAGAACAAGATCAGTTTCTCATCTTCTTTAATTGAAAGCTTTTTTCTGGATTCGCTTTTTGAAATTGGCAGACCAAAAATATTATATACAGGATGGGGGATGAATTTTTTCTTTGTGTTCGATGTAAATTTGGAAAGGTCATTTAACACTGACTTTGACATTGTAACAAATGCATCACAATTCCGAACAAAATATCCTGTGAACATGCTATCGCCCGGACGTTTTTCATGTGGAATAACATTGTCGGTTATTGCTATCACATGAATTTTTTTTCGGCGCAATAATTTTGCGATCGTTCCTAATGCAGGCGCCATAAATGGAAGCCAATATCGTATGATGACGAAGTCCGGCTTTTCAGCAGTTATTTTTTCAGCAGTATTTATCCATGACAAAGGATTGACAGAGCTTATTGTCGATCGAATTTTCAGAGCAGCATTAGAAGAACCTTCTGCATTTTGATTTGTTCCCGGGAAAAGAAATTTAGGATATTGAAAATAGAACGAATAGATCGAAGTTTCAATTTGCACTTCCTGAAATGCGAGTGCAAGCGCCTCATTGAAATCTGCTATGCCGCCACGAAGTGGAAATGCCGGTCCTACAATGACTGCTTTCAATTTTTTCGTGTTTAAGTCGATCAAAGATTACACTTCTTTTCAATCAAATATTTATTTCTTTCAGAAGCCGAACGTGAAATCAATTCTCCGATAAATCCGGCTAGGAATAATTGAGTCCCAATGATCATTGAAGTCAAAGAAATATAGAAAGATGGTCGATCAGTAAGTAAACGCGCCGGATAATTATGATAGACGCTATACAATTTTCCCGCACCTAAATACATTGCTGAAAATAGTCCGATCATAAACATTAATGTTCCTAACATTCCAAAAAGATGCATTGGCTTTTTACCGAACCGAGTTACGAATGAAATCGAAAGAAGGTCTAAGAATCCATTGATAAATCGTTCCCATCCGAATTTAGTAACTCCATATTTCCGCGGTCTGTGTTCTACAATCTTCTCTCCTATCTTCGAGAAACCTGCCCACTTTGCAATCACAGGAATATAGCGATGCATTTCGCCATAAACTTCAATACTCTTCACAACTTCTCTGCGATATGATTTTAATCCGCAGTTGAAATCATGTAAATTATTTATTCCCGACATCTTTCTAGTTGCCCAATTGAAGAACTTCGTAGGAATTGTTTTAGAGATCGGGTCATAACGCTTTTTCTTCCATCCGGAAATTAAATCGAAACCATCTTTTACGATCAAGTCATAAAGCCCGGGGATTTCATCGGGGCTATCTTGCAAGTCAGCATCCATTGTGATCACGACACGACCTTGGCAAGCAATAAATCCTTCGTAAAGAGCTGCAGATTTACCATAATTTCTTCTGAAACGGATTCCTTTGATCGATTTGTTTTGCTCAGACAATTTTTCAATAACGTTCCATGAATTATCCTTGCTTCCATCATCGATCAAAATAACTTCATACGAATATTTATTCGCATCCATTACTCTCACGATCCAGTCGCAAAGTTCATTCAACGATTCATCTTCGTTGTAAAGCGGTATGATTACTGAAATATCCACAGATTGATTAATCAAGAGTATTTGAATTGAAAGGCGTGTCTTCTCTTTTCAAGAAAACAGAAATTAGGAGCGACAAAATAAATCCGATTAGTAAACTACCAATGATTGAAAATACAAACAACCATAACGGTTGAGTGAATTTTCTTGTCCACTCAATTCCCATTTGCATTTGCTCTTCCGTCATTCCTTGTTTCGCCATATTTTCTTGAGCAGCAGCAATAATTTGTTCAGTCATTTCCGGTGCAATAAACATGAAAAATAAAACTGAAAATGCACCGCTGATTATTCCACCATAAAGTGAAATTAGAGTTCCAGTACCGAGAGATTTTGAGTAACTTATGTAACCACCTAAATCTTGATCACGATATGATCTCACTCCCATAAAAATGAAAATAGCTAATAACAAATATCCAAGATATTGAGGAGCCTTGCTTTGTATATCCGTTCCCATAAAGTAGAATAACATAAATACAACCACACTTGAGAGGCCGTAAATAGCTCCAAAAGTCATGGCAATTTTGTTTTGTGTGCGTTGGTTTTCCATTCTAAATGATGTTTGTTGCAAACGTACACGAAATCCTTTAATAGACAAAAGAAAGTCCCTACGGTAAAGCCCTACTTTTGAACAAGATAGAAGCATTATACTTTACTTAACAATGATGCTCAAAAAAATACACTTTTTTTCATTGAAAAAATCACTCGAAAGTAGAATCAACAGATGATTTTATTACTTTTGCGCAGGGTAAGTCCTATACGACCAGCTCCTGCTAACCTCCCCAGGCCGGGAACGGAGCAAGGATCTGTGGTTGAGCGGTGCGATATAGTAAGCTTACCCTATTTTTTTGCTTTTTGCTTTTTGATTTTTGTCTTTTGTTTTTCGTTTTTTGCCTTTCGCCTTATAACCTCCCTAAATAGTTAGTTCGGACACTAGATTAAGTATTCCAAAATCAACTTTCGCACTTTCCGCTGTGAGTATCGCTAAATCCGAAATTCGCATTCCGCTGTACCCATAGCGAAATTCGCAATCAATTCCCTATCTTCGCCCACCAAACTAAACCACATGAAATTCTTCATCGACACAGCAAATCTTGATCAAATAAAAGA